>JAHCLN010000082.1 GCA_026125215.1 Opitutaceae bacterium | reverse complement strand
CCGCACCGGCGGCATCACCCACAGTCTGGTGCTCAACGCCCTCATGCTTTTTGAGCCCCGCTGGCGCGAGTTGCGGGGGCGCGGCGTTTGACTTCCCCTCCCGGAGGGTTTTGCTCCTCGACCGATCCGTGATGTCCGCTCCGCAATTTGCCAACAATCCCGCCGTCCTCGGCCCCGCTGCGGCGGACCGGTTGCCGGAGCCGCTTGAGCAGGAGATCCGCCGGATCTATGCCCGCAGTCCGCTTTACGGCCGGCGTTTTCCGCTGCATCCCGACGCCCTGCAATGGGCGTGCTACCGCGAGATTCCGGCACTTTCGAAGCAGGACATCGTGAAGGAAGGGCACCAGGCCTTCTTTGCCGATTATGCGGAGATTGAGCGCGGGCTGCAGGACAAGCGTTTCGAATACGAATCCACCTCCGGCACCACGCAGGGCCCCATGACGGTGATCATGGAGCAGGGGTGGTGGGACGCGCAGACCACCCGGGCTTACCGCGCTTCACCCATCCTGCGCGAGTTCGCCGACCGGCCGCACCGCAAGTGCGTCCTCGCGCCGGTGGGTTGCTCCAGCAACCTCTGCCCTTACGAGGATCATCCGTTCCCGCACCGCTATTTCAACGGCACGGTCTATCTCAACCTGTCCAGCGATCCGTTTGCCTTCCCCGAGGCCGAGTGGGACCGCATTGTGCGCGAGCTGCAGGCCACCAAGCCCGACCTCATCGAAGGCGAGCCCGTCTATCTATCCTTGCTCGCGAGGGCCGTGCTTAAGCGGGGCGTGCGCGTGCCCAGCGTCCGGGCCGTCATTCTCACCTATGGCAAGGCCAGCCGGCAGCACGGCCGTCGCATCGCCGAGGCTTTTCCCGCCCCGCAGGTTGACCTCTACGGCTCGACCGAGGCCGGCTACTTGTTTGTCGGCGAGGCGTTCAAGGACGATTCCCGCGCCATCGACGACAACGCCTTCATCGAACTCGTGCCCTGGCGGGCGGAGCTGCCGGATGTCTTTCAGATTCATGTGACCACGCGCGGCCGGGAGGCCATGCCGCTCCTGCGCTACCACACCGGCGATATTGTGCAGAAGTTTCCGAGCGGGTTCCGCATCCTCGGCCGTGAGGGCGGGATTTATTTCCGGCCCGACGGCTCGCTGGTGTCGCCGACGGATGTGGACGCCGTCTTGCCGGCGGATTTCGCCTGCTGGCACTACAGCCTGGTGCAGACCGCGGCGGATCGTTGGGACTTCCACTATGTCGCCGAACACACCGCGCCGGCTACGGTCGGCGCGGCGGTGGCCGATCTGCTCGGGGTCGGGGTGCGGGTGAATGCTTTCCGCAAGCGGGTCATTGCACCTGCGGCGAGCGGCAAATTCGCCCTCCTGAAGCCGCTCGGCCGCTGAGCCGCCGGCCCTTCTCCCGCGGGTAAGTCCGCCTTATATGCGGACGGCTCGTTTGGTCCCCTGGGACCGGGCCTTTACATTGCCGGACGCTTTTGTCTTACCAAATGGCATCGCGGTCGGTTCCCCCGGCCGCCTTTTGACCTGTCCAATGAGCCTCATCGCCAATCTGTTCCGTTCCTCCGTCGGCCGGAAGATCCTGATGGCCCTCACGGGCCTCATCCTCGTCGGCTTTGTCGTCGGCCATCTCGTGGGCAACCTCCAGATCTTCGCGCATCCCGACAAGATCAACGGCTACGCCCAATTTCTTCATCAGACTGGCCCGCTCCTCTGGGTCGCGCGCCTCGGGCTGCTCGCCGCCGTCGTCATCCACATCTGGGCGGCCACGATGCTCACCTTGGAAAACAAACGCGCCCGCGGCCCCGAGGCCTATGCGGTGAAAACCTGGCTTCGCGCCTCGCTGGCTTCGCGCTACATCCGGTGGACCGGCTACATCGTGCTCGCGTTCATTGTTTATCACCTCGCCCATTTCACCCTCGGGGTGACGGATCCGGCCGATTTCAAGGACCGCCACGCCTACGTGCTCCAGCAGGACTACACCGTGATGGGCTTCACCACCGTGCCCGCGGGGACCACCGTGCCCAATGTTTACCTGATGGTTTACCGCGGCTTCGAGAGCGCGCCGGTGGCCGTCTTCTACATCATCGCGGTCGGTCTGCTGTCGTTTCACCTTCTGCACGGCTTGGACAGCCTCTTCCAGAGTCTCGGCCTTCGCTCGGCGGCGTGGTCGGGTTGGTTGCGGCGCCTCGTGGCGCTGCTCTGCCTCGGTTATTTTCTCGGCAATCTCGCCATCCCCGCCGCCATCCTGAGCGGTGCTCTGCCGCTCCATCCCGCCGCGCAGGTGACGTCCGGCGTCCAGAACTGATTTCCCGCCATGGCCAAACTCGATTCCAGGATTCCTTCCGGACCGCTCGCCGACAAGTGGCGCAAGCACAAGACGGACATCAAGCTCGTCAATCCGGCCAACAAGCGGAAATACGAGGTCATCGTCGTCGGCGCCGGTCTCGCCGGTTCCTCGGCGGCGGCCACCCTCGCCGAGCTCGGCTACCGGGTGAAGTGCTTTGTCTTCCACGACAGCCCGCGCCGCGCGCACTCGATCGCCGCCCAGGGCGGCATCAACGCCGCGAAGAATTACCAGAACGACGGCGACTCGGTCCACCGGCTCTTTTACGACACCATCAAGGGCGGTGATTACCGCGCCCGCGAGGCCAATGTCCACCGCCTCGCCGAGGTCTCGGTCAACATCATCGACCAGTGCGCCGCGCAGGGCGTGCCCTTCGCCCGCGAATACGGCGGCCTGCTGGCCAACCGCTCCTTCGGTGGCGCCCAGGTTTCGCGCACCTTCTACGCCCGGGGCCAGACCGGCCAGCAGCTTCTGCTGGGCGCTTACTCCGCGCTTTCCCGCATGGTCGGGGCCGGCGGCGTCGAGTTGCACACGCATTCCGAGATGCTCGACCTCGTGCTGGTGGACGGCCACGCGAAGGGCGTGATCATTCGCAACCTGCTCACGGGTGAAGTCACGCGCCACGCGGCCGATGCCGTCATCCTTGCGACCGGCGGCTACGGCAACGTGTTCAACCTTTCGACCTACGCGCGCCAGTCCAACGCCACCGCCATCTGGCGCGCCTACAAGCGCGGCGCCTGTTTTGCCAACCCCTGCTACACCCAGATCCATCCGACCTGCATCCCCGTCAGCGGCGACTATCAGTCGAAGCTCACGCTGATGTCCGAGTCCCTCCGTAACGACGGCCGCATCTGGGTGCCCAAGAAAAAGGAAGACCGCCTCAAGGCCCCCGGCGACATCCCCGAGGCCGACCGCGATTACTTCCTCGAGCGCATTTACCCGAGCTTTGGCAACCTCTGTCCGCGCGACGTCGCCTCCCGCGCGGCCAAGCGCATGTGCGACGAAGGTCGCGGCGTCGGCGAGTCCGGCCTCGGCGTCTATCTGGATTTTTCCGACGCCATCAAGCGCCTCGGCGAAAACGGCGTGCGCGAACGTTACGGCAATCTCTTCGATATCTACCACGAGATCACCGCCGAGAGCGCTTACCAGCAGCCGATGCGCATCTTCCCGGCCGTGCACTACACCATGGGCGGGCTGTGGGTGGACTACAACCTGATGTCCAACATCCCCGGCCTCTTTGTCCTCGGTGAGGCCAATTTCTCCGACCACGGCGCCAACCGTCTCGGCGCCTCGGCGCTTATGCAGGGCCTTGCGGACGGCTATTTCGTCATCCCCTACACGATCGGCGATTATCTGGCCGGGCAGAAGCCCGGTTCGCGCCCTGCGGCCGACCGCGCGGAATTCCGGCAGGCCGAGGAAAACGTCACGGGCATGACCAAGCGCCTGCTCGGCATCAAGGGGAAGGAGCCCGTCAGCCACTTCCACAAACGTCTCGGCAAGCTGATGTGGGAATATTGCGGCATGGCCCGCACCAAGGCCGGCTTGGAAACCGCGCTGCAGAAAATCCCCGAGCTGCGCGAAGAGTTTTGGGCCAGCGTCAACGTCCCCGGCTCCGCGGCGACGCTCAACCAGTCCCTCGAACAGGCCGGGCGCGTGGCCGACTTCATCGAACTTGGCGAACTCATGTGCCGCGACGCGCTCACCCGCGAGGAAAGTTGCGGCGGCCACTTCCGCGAGGAGCACCAGTATGAGGACGGCGAGTGCAAACGCGACGACCAGAACTTTGCCCACGCCGCCGCGTGGGAATACCAGGGCGAAGGCAAGACCCCGCTCCGCAACGTCGAGCCCCTGAACTACGAATTCACGAAGATGAGCGTCCGCTCCTACAAATAAGCCCAGAGGACACCACCATGGTCGCGGAAAAAACTTCCAAGAAACTCTTCAGCGTCACCCTCCGCGTTTGGCGTCAGGCCAATGCGCAGAGCCCGGGCCGGTTCGTCGATTACCCCGCGACGGACGTGAATCCCGACATGTCCTTCCTCGAGCTGCTCGACGTGGTGAACGACGGGCTCACCCGCAAAGGAGATGAGCCCGTGGCCTTCGCCCATGATTGCCGCGAAGGCATCTGCGGCACCTGCTCCTGCACCATCAACGGCAAGCCCCACGGCCCCGGCCACGGCATCGCCACCTGCCAGCTCTACATGCGCACCTTCAAGGACGGCGACGTGATCATCGTCGAGCCCTTCCGCGCCCGCGCTTTTCCGCTGGTGAAGGACCTCGTGGTGGACCGCAGCGCCTTCGACAAGATCCAGCAGGCCGGCGGTTTCATCAGCGTGCGCACCGGTGCCGCACCGGATGCCAACAGCATCCCGGTGCCGAAGGCCGACGCCGACCTCGCCATGGATGCCGCCACCTGCATCGGCTGCGGTGCCTGTGTGGCCGCGTGCAAGAACTCCAGCGCCATGCTCTTCGTCGCCGCCAAGGTCTCGCACCTCGGCCTCATGCCGCAGGGCCAGCCCGAGCGCGACCGCCGCGTGCTGGCGATGGTGCGCACGATGGACGATGCCGGCTTCGGCAACTGCACCAACCAATACGAGTGCAGCGCCGCCTGTCCCAAGCTCATCAGCCACGACTTCATCGCCCGCATGAACCGCGATTACCTGGCGGCCAGCGTCAAGTCGGCCTTCCAGCCCGTCTCGCTGGGCGGCGGCGGTGCTGGCTGAGCCGGCAATAGCTGGCGGGCGGCTTACCGCCGTCGTTCGCACGGTTTGTCACCCGTTACATGACAAGCCGGATTATGGTGAAACCGGGTGGAGTGCGGGTTCGGAACGAGTGCCTTGGATTCGCGTTCAGTCGAACTTCGGCCACTGGCCGTCGGGGGTGGGGCGCCAGAGGATGTTGCGGTCGATGCGCGGCTTTTTGTGCCGGTATTTCTGCATCAGGCGGATTTTTTCCCGAAGGAGGTCGGGCAGGTCCTCGCCGTAGATGAAGGTGTTGTTGGCGACGGCGGAGAGCGCCATGACCTCGGTGCGGCCGCTTTCGAGGAGCGCGATGAGGTCGCGCGTGTTGGCGATCTCGTCGTCAATGGCGGCCTGCAGGAGTTTCTCGTGCTTCCTGCGGTCCGCGGCGCCCTTGGCCTCGAGGTAACCGTAAACGTGGGCGCACCACGCGCAGACCATGCGGAGCGAGCCGCACCAGATGCGGAAGGCCCGGGCGCGGTCGAGCAGGTCGGTGAAGACAGCCTGCGCGGCGGGTTCGGCGGCGGTCTGGGCCGCGAGTTTTTCCAGTTTCGCGATGAGCTTGGCGAGGCGGGGGAAGACGTTGCGGTCGAAATGCGCGGCGGCCTGCGTGCCGTGTTCGCGGGTCACGAGGTCGAAGAGCACGTCCTTGCCGAGATCGTTGAGCGCGGGGTTGTTGTGCTGGAAACAGCCGAAGCGTTCGTAGTAGGCGCGTTCCTTGGCGGGGATGGCCTCGATGTCGGGCACGTAGGGGCGGTCGAAGGTGCGCTGCCAGGTGAAGCCGAAGCCGCTGAAGAGCGGCACGGGCGGCTGCCAGCTGACGGCGTCGTCGAACGCACCCCAGCAGGCGACGAGGGCAGCGGCGTGCTTTGCCCCGACGAAGCGGCGGGCGGTGGCGAGCAACACGGCGTCGAGGGGCTCGTCCGGCGTGAACTGCGCGGCGCGGATCACCGCGGGATTCGGCCAATACGGGGTCTGTGGCGTGTTGCCGAGGCCGCCGAGCGCGCTGATGCGCCGGAAGCTGTGCGCGCGCATCGCGGCGAGCTTCTTGTGCAGGAGACGCGGGTAGGGGATGCCGAGCAGCGGCTCAAAGGCTGCGATGCTGCCGGCGGAGTATTGCAGCGCGGGCTCGGCGCCGCGGGCACGGGAGTCCTTGAGCACGGTGCCCTCGCTCGCATCGAGGGTGGTGTGCATGGGGCTGCCGGCGACGCCGCCCATCGCGGGGTAGCGCGGGTGCGGGTAGGGCAGGTTGTAGCCGCGCACGAGGAGCGAGGGCGCTTCCCAGGTCACGTGGTTGCCGAAGCCGGCCTTGATGTGGTCGTGCTCCAGCTTGAAGGGCTCGAGGCGTTGGATGACGTCGAAGTCGGGATTCAGCTCGGCGGCGGCCTGCTGGAGGTTGCGCAGGTAGCGCACGATGCTCTCGCCGGCGGCCTGGGCGACCTTGTCGTGGTTGCGCCATTCGCGGATCATGTAGGGGCCGCCGTTGCGCCCGACGTAGAGCGAGCCGGTGTGTTCGAAGCCGGCGCCGCTGTCGTTGGTCCAGATGCTCAGGTAGCTGAGCTCGGGCGCGGCCTTGATGAGCGCCTGCAGCGCGGCGCGGTAGTGCTGCTTGGTGACGGGATGATCCTGCGCGAGGCAGTAGCGCGGCAGGCGGGAGCGGAACGGATGGTCCACGCGCGCGCCGCGGAGCGTCGGGTATTTCTGGAAAAACCGCTCGGGCAGCGAGCGTGGCTCGAACATGCACACGCCGGGCTTGAGGCCGTAGCGCTGGCCGAGCGCGGCGAGTTTTTTCAGGTTCGCGAGGTTGGCCTCGAGGTATTGGGTCGGCCAAATCCCGCGGGTGAGCGGCGTGTCCACGAAGTGGTTGAAGCCGGCGCAGTAGGTGTAGAACTGCGGGTAGTATTCGTGCGCGACGGTGTCCTCGTAGGGCATGTGCGCCTGCAGGCCGTTGACCTCGACGTGGGTGAAACCGGACTCGGCGAGCGTCGCGACGTAGCGCTCGGGGTCGAACTTGCGCGCGCTGCGCCAGTATTGCGTGAGGCAGGCGTCCCAGTGCGGCCGGTGCCAGGGGAAGGTCGCGGGCAGGAACAGGCCGCGGTCGAGCTTGGCGCGGGCGGCGTCGGGCAGCCCGTGCGCGAGCAGGCGCACGGCGGCGTAGAGCAGGGCGCCGGTGTCGGCGATGATCTCGCCGGTGCCGTCGTCGGCGAGCTTGAGCCACATCCAGCCGGGCTGGGCGGCCCTGGACTTGGGCAGGGTCTTGGCCCAGTCGCGCGGCGCGAGGGCGACATTGACGCCGGTCCCGGCGCGGTTGGCCGGGGCGACTTTTGCGCCGGTGAGCCGGGCGAGTTCCTCGGCGGCGGTTTTTTCCACCGGCTGGAAGCGGGCGGGGAAATTGACGAGGCGCACGTTGAGGGCGACGAGGGGGGCGGGGATTTGGCTCATGAGGGAAGACTGGGTCCACCCGAAGGGAATTGGGTGATAAAGCGCAAGCGCCCTAGGGCTTGGTGCAGATTATTTACCAGACTTCCCCATTTTGAACCAATGGGGAGACGGGGCCGATGCGGAATCCTACGAATAGAAAGATAAGACATCACGAAAGCAGACGCACACCCCGCCCTGCCGGGCACCCCTCTCCAGAGGGGATTTTAATCAGTGTGGGCTCGGGTCCCCTCGGGAGAGGGGTGGCGCGCAGCGCCGGGGTGTGTCGGTCTGGAATATACCCGCTCAAAATCCCTCCGGCCAGGGCTGGTTGGGGGCGGCGCGCCAGAGGATGTCGCGGTCGATGCGCGGCTTCTTGTGCCGGTATTTCTCCATCAGGCGGATCTTTTCGCGCACGTGGTCGCCGAGGTTTTTGCCGTAGATGAAGGTGTTCTCGCCGGTGGCGGAGACGACCATGAACTCGGTGGGCGAATTTTCGAAGTGGTCGAGGAAGCCGCGGGCGTTGGCCAGCTCGAGGTCGATGGCGGCCTGCAGGAATTTCTCGTGCCGCCGTTTCTGCGCGGCGGTCCTGCTCTCAAGGTAGCCGTAAACGCCGGAGCACCACGCGGCGACGCTGCGGAGTGTCGTCGCCCAGTGCCGGTAGCCGCGCAGGCGGTCGCGCAGATCGGCGAAGACGGCGGCGGCCTGCGCATCGTCGCCACACTTGGCGAGCGCGCCGGCGAAGAACTTTTCCGCTTTGGCGATGCGCGGGAGAAGATTTTTGTCGAAGCGCGGCACCATCTTGTCGGCGGACTCGCGGGTGATGAGGTTGAACAGCACGTCCTTGCCGAGATCATTCACGCCGGGGTTGTTGTGCTGGAAGCAGCCGTGGCGCTCATAATAAAAGCGCTCGGCGGCGGGGATGGCCTCGATGTCGGGCACGAGCGGCCGGTCGAAGGTGCGCTGCCAGCAGAAACCGAAGCCGCAGAAGAGCGGCACGATGGGCTGCCAGGTGACGGCTTCTTCAAACAGGGCCCAAGCTTTTGCGAGTGCGGGGCCGTGCTTGGCGCCGGCAAAGCGCACGGCTTCGTCGGCCAGCACGTCGTCAATGCTACGCTCGGGCGTGAACTGGGCGGCGCGGATGGCGGCGGGGTTCGGCCAGAAGGGCGCGGCGGCGGTGTTGGCGAGACCGCCCATGGCGCTGACGAGGTCGGCGCCGATGCCCTTCAATTGGGTGAGGCGCGCGTGGATCATGCGCGGCCACGGGATGCCGATGAGCGGTTCCTGGTTCCACACCGGGCCGGGCGAGTAGGTGAGGATCGGGTTGACGCCCTGGGCGCGCTCCTTGGCGAGCTCGGGCTTTTCGCGTTCGTCGAGCTGGCAGTGAAACATGCCGCCGGCCACGCCCATTTGATCGGCGTAGTGCGGGTGGCTGTAGGGCAGGGAATAACCGCGCGCGAGCATCGACGGGCCTTCCCAATGCACGCCGCGGCCCAGTTCGGCCTTGAGGTGATCGTGCTCGGCCTTGAACGGTTCGATGCGGAGACTGAGCTTGAAGTCGGGATTAATTTCCGCCGCGGCTTCGCGGAGGTTGCGCAGGAATTTGCCGATGCTCTTGCCGGCAGCTTCGGCAATCTTGTCGTGGCTGCGCCATTCGCGAATCATGAACGGTCCGCCGTTGCGGCCGATGTAGAGCGAGGCGGTGTGTTCGAAACCGCCGCCAGAGTCGTTGGTCCAGATCGACATCGCGTCGAGGTCGGGCACGGCCTGCATCAGCGCCTGCGTGGCGAGGCGGTAGTGCTTTTGCACGACGGGGTGGTCCTGCGCCATCGTGTAGCGCGGCAGGCGCGAGCGGAACGGATGGTCGATGCGCGCGCCACGGAGCACGGGGTAGCGTTGAAAGAAACGCTCCGGCATCGAGCGCGGTTCGTAGAGGCACACGCTGGGTTTGAGCCCGTATTTGCGGCCAAGCGCGGCGAGGTTTTGCAGACGCTCGCGGTTGGCGTCGATGTATTGCGCGGGCCAGATGCCGCGCGTGAGCGGCGTGTCGATGAAGTGATTGAAACCGGGGCAGTAGGTGTAGAACTGCGAGTAGTATTCGCCCGGCACGGAGTCCTCGTAAGGGAAGTGCGATTGCAGGCTGTTGACCTCGAGGTGCGTGAAACCGGCTTCGGCCAAAGTCGCTGCGTAATGCTCGGGACAGAAGCCGCGATTCGATTTCCAATACTGCGCAAACGAGCCGTCCCAGATCGGGCGGTTCATCTTGAAACTGCGCGGAAGCAACACGCCTTGCGCGAGCTTTTCGCGCGTCGCGCCGGTCAAGCCGTGGGCGAGCAGGCGCGCGGCGGCGAAGAGGCCCGAGCCTTCGGTGGCGATGATTTCGCCCGCGCCGTTCTGATCGACGCGCACCCAGATCCAACTCGCGTGATCCTTCGCGGCCTTGACGGCGGCGGGCGCCCAGTTGCGCGCGGCGAGGGCGAGGTTGAGACCCTTGCCGGGACGGGTGGCGGTCTTCACTTCGGCGCCGGTCAAACGCGCCAATTCATCGGCGGCGGTCTGCTCGGCCGGCTGGGCCTTGGCGGGATAAGTGATGCGGGACACTGCGATGGCGGGGGAGCTCATGGAATCCAAGGGGGAAACGCGCTTGTAGCCAAAGCGCAAGCTTGGCGCGCGTCAGCGCGCGGCGGCCGCGAATTTTCAGGGTGATTAGCCCTTGCTTTTCCCGGCGGCGGAAGGCACGGAAAGCCCAGCCATGCGCGCCCTGCATTACCCTGCGTTTGACCAGCTCGAAATGCGCGATGTCGAGGATGTCGCGCCCAAGCCGGACGAGGTGAAACTCAAGGTCGCGGCTTGTGGCATTTGCGGCAGCGAATTGGAATCGGTCAAAAACCACAGCCCGCGTCGTCCGCCCCCGTTGGTGATGGGCCATGAGTTTTGCGGCGAGATCGCCGAGCTCGGTGCGGCGGTGACCGGTTGGGCCAAGGGCGCGCGTGTGGTCAGCAATTCGCTGGTGCCCTGCGGCAAGTGCGTGCGTTGCGAACGCGGCGACACGCACCTGTGCGCATCGCGGCAGATTTTCGGGATGCACCGGCCCGGCGCGTTTGCGGAATACGTTAACGTGCCCGCGCGCTGCCTCATCCCGTGGCCGGAAAACCTGCCGGCCGAGTCCGCCGCACTGGCGGAGCCGATGGCCAACGGCATCCATGTGGTGCGGGTGAGCCGGCACCTGCCGGCGGCCACGGCCCTCGTGATCGGTGCGGGTCCGATCGGGTTGTTTTGCCAGCAGGCGCTGCAGGTGTTGCGCGGTTCGCGCGTGTATGTCGCCGACCTCAGCCCCGAACGGTTGGCGGTGGCGAAGAAGCTGGGCGCGGTGCGCGTGATCAATCCCCGCGAGGAGGATGTGGCCAAGATTATCCTCGCCGAGACAGGCGGGGAGGGCGCCGATTTGACCGTGGACGCCGTCGGCGGCGCGATCACCAAAAAGACCTCGTTGGAAGCCCTGCGCCCGGGCGGCGCCTCGGTGTGGATCGGTCTGCACGAGAACACCGTGACGCTCGATACCTATGGCATCACCCTGCCCGAAAAACAGGTGCTCGGCACCTACGCCGCGACGATCGAGGAGCTGAAACAGGCGCTCGACCTGATGGCCGCTGGCAAGATCGAAACCCTCTCGTGGGTGCAGCGTTTTCCCCTTGAGGAAGGCGTGACGGCCTTCCGCCGCATGCTCGCCGCGAAGGGCGCCGACATCAAAGCGGTCGTCTGCCCGTGATTTTCATCCACCCCGCATCGCCATGATCAAGAACCCCACCCGCACTCCTGTCACCGGTCGCTTCCTGGGCAAGGTCGCGCTCGTCACCGGCGGCACCAACGGCATCGGTCACGCCATCGCGCTGGAGCTGCTGCGCGAGGGAGCGCAGGTCGCCGTGAGCGGCATGCCGAAGGATGTCGAGGAGGGCCGGCGCGCCTTTGCCGCCGCCGGCTTCGAGCCGCTCATTCTTGGCGGCGACATGGCCGAAGAGGCGTTCTGCCGCCGGCTCGTGGCCGACACCGTCGCGAAATACGGCCGGCTCGATTGTCTGGTGAACAACGCGTTCTCCTTCATCGCCAAGGGTCTCGACGCCACCCGCGAGGATTTCCTGTATTCGTTCAACGTCGGCCCCTTCGGTTTTGCGCTGATGATCCAGCTTGCGGCCGAGCCCATGAAAAAGGCCGGCGGCGGCGCGGTGGTGAACGTCTCCAGCATTTCCTCGTGGGTCGCCCAGCCCAACCGCTGGACCTACAACACCGCCAAGGGCGCCGTCACCCAGCTCACGCGCTGTGCCGCGCTCGATCTCGCGCCGCACAACATCCGCGTCAACAGCATCAGTCCCGGCTGGATCTGGACGCGCGAGGTGGACAAGGCCGCCGGCGGTGACCGCGAGAAATTCGACCCCATCTGGGGACAGTATCACATGCTCGGGCGCATGGGCCACCCGGTCGAGATGGCCGGCCCCGCGCTCTTTCTGCTGAGCGACGACGCCTCGTTTATCACCGGCACCGATCTCCCGGTGGACGGCGGTTACAACGGCATCGGTCCCGAAGGTCTCGGCCAGACCAGCAAAGTCGCCGGAAGCAAATAAGCCATAAACTGCAGGGCGGGGATTCCGATCCCCGCCTCGAACACAACCTGTGCAAAGGCGGGGTTCGGAAATCCCGCCCTGCAAAATCCAACCACCGCCAGCCTTTCATGTCCCAACTCCGCGCAGTCATCACCGATCACGGTTTTCCCAACCTCCGTCACGAGGAGAGCACTTTCGCCGCCGCCGGCGTCGCGCTTGTCGTTGCGCAATGCAAGACTCCCGACGAGGTGATTGCCGCGGCCCGCGAGGCGGATGCGCTCCTGGTGCAATGGGCGCCGGTCAACGCCGCGGTCATCGCGGCGCTGGCGAAGTGCCGGGTCATCGTCCGCTACGGCATCGGGGTGGACAACGTGGACCTCGCCGCGGCCAAGGCCCGCGGCATCGCCGTCTGCAATGTGCCCGACTACGGCGTGCACGAGGTGGCGGAGCATGCGGTGTCGCTCGCGCTGGCGCTCGCGCGCCAGCTCCCGCAGATCGACGCGCGGCTGCGCGCCGGCACCTGGAAAATCGTGCCCGACCGCCCCATGCCTTCGCTGCGCGAAATGACCTTTGCGACCGCGGGTTTCGGGCGCATCGCCCGTTCCGCGCACGCGATGCTGCGCGGCTTTGACGGCAAGCGCATCGCCTACGATCCCTTTGTCCCGGCCGACATCATGGCGATGGAGGGGGTGGAAAAGGTGGAGATCGAGGACCTCTTCACGCGGGCCGACATCCTTTCCCTGCACCTGCCTTTGATTCCCGAGACCAGGCACTTCGTGAACGCCGCGCGGCTCGCCGAGATGAAGAAGACCGCGATTATCGTGAACACGGCGCGCGGCCCGCTCATCGACACCCCGGCCCTGGCGCAGGCGCTGCACGACGGCGTCATCGGCGGTGCCGGCCTCGACGTTTTCGAGGCCGAGCCGCTCCCGGCAGATCATCCCCTGCGCGCCGCGCCCCGTGCGCTGCTTACTTCGCACGTGGCCTGGTATAGCGAGAGCAGCATCCCGCGGCTGCAGAAGCTTGCCGCCGAGGAGGCCGTCCGCGGCCTGCGCGGCGAGCCGCTCAAGAACCAGGTGAACAAGTGATGAGCTTTAAGCGGTAAGCTGAAAGCACCGGACAATCGAAAATCCCCAAATCAAAAATCGAAGATTACATCATGCCCAACTTCCCCATCGTCGATACCCACCTCCATATCTGGGACCTCAAGCGGCTGCGCTACCCGTGGCTCGCGGGCGTGCCCATGCTCAACCGCGACCATCTCATTGACGAATACCGCCGGGCCTGCGGCCCCGTGCAGGTGGCCAAGATGGTTTTTCTCCAGTGCGAGTGCGACTTTGCGCAGTTCCAGGAGGAAGCCGACTGGGTGACGGAGGTCTCCCGCGTGGATCCGCGCATCCGCGGCATCGTGCCGTGGGCGCCGTTGGAAAAAGGCGACGGGGCCGAGGCGGCGCTGGCGAAGCTCGCGTCTAATCCGCTCATCAAGGGCATTCGCCGCATCATCCAGTTCGAGGCGGATCCGGAGTTCTGCCTCCAGCCCGGCTTCGTGCGCGGCGTGCAGCTGTTGCCGCGGCACGGGCTGAGTTTCGACCTCTGTATCAACCACAAGCAGCTCGCGAACACGCTGAAGCTCGTGCGCCAGTGCCCGAACGTGAAATTCATCATGGATCACATCGCGAAGCCCGACATCAAGGCCGGGCTGCTCGACCCGTGGCGGGCGGAGATGCGAGAGCTGGCGAAATTTCCCAACGTGTGGTGCAAGCTCTCCGGCCTCGCGACCGAGGCGGATTTCCAGAAATGGACCGCGGCCGACCTGCGCCCCTACATCGACCACGTGATGGATTGCTTCGGCTTCGACCGCACGATCTTCGGCGGCGACTGGCCGGTTTCCACGCAGGCGACCGACTATCCGCGCTGGGTCAATACCGTGGATGACGCGCTCAAGGGCGCCTCGCCCGACGAGCTGCACAAGCTCTATGTGCGGAATGCCGAGGCGTTTTACCGGGTATAGGCAAAGCCTTTGACGACCGGCGGCAGTCGTGCATGTTGGCGGCGGATATGAAACGCCGGCTCGCTATCCTCCCGCTGCTTCTGGCCGCCCTGTGCGCCGCGCCGCTCATGGCGGCGCCGGCCGCGACCGCGGACGGTTACCTGCAACTGGGCTTCGACCGCCTGGCGGGCTTTCGTTTTGTCGCGCCGCCGTATGATCCCGCGGCGGATCCGGGCAAGCCATTGCCGACCGGCGAGGAACAGATTCCCGCCGAGGTGAAGTCATGGAACGGGAAGAAGGCCGTCGTCACGGGCTTCATGCTGCCGGTGAAGATGGACGGCGGGCTGGTGACGGAGCTGCTCCTGATGCGCGACGTGATGATGTGCTGCTACGGGGTCATCCCGAACATGAACGAGTGGGTGGTGGTCCGCCTGAAAAAAGGCGTGCGCCCGCTGCTCGATGTGCCAGTGGCCTTCCATGGCGAACTCAAGGTCGGCGCCATGTTCGAGCACGGCTACATGGTGGGCATCTACCAGCTCGACGGGGAAAAGATGGTGCCGCTTTGAAGCGCGCCCCTGGGCGATCTCAGCGCGCGATGTCGTGCCGGGTGAGCACGCGGTAGCCGCGGCGGCTGAGGGCCTGCGCGCCGATGTCGCTGTCCTCGGCGTTGATGGCGAGGGCGGACTTGCCCTTCGGCCGCTTGATGAAGCTGTAAACGTAGTGGACGTTGATCTCTGCTTCCAGCAGCGCGGCGAGCACGCCCCGGAGTTCGGATTCGTCGTTGATTTCCACCGCGAGGATCTCGCATTCGGCGTAGGGAAAATCGTTGTTCACGAGCAGTTCGCGGGCCTTTTCCACGTCGTCCACGATCATGCGGATGATGGCGCTGTCGGTGGTGTCGAGCACCGTCATGGCCATGATGTGGACGTTGTGCTCCTTGAGCAGCGCGGCCAGCTCGTGCAGGCGGCCGACACGGTTTTCGGCGAACACCGAGAACTGTCTCACGGGGTCGGCGGCGATGACGGTGTCGGATTCGGCCATGGCAAAGGCGATAAAATGACCTGAACCACGCGGCGGGTCAATTACAGCCTCGCCCGGTCCGGGGCTGAATCCTACGAAGACGCCATGCCGGCCGAACTCCCGTCGTATCACCACTTGGCCCGTGAACGCGCCCATGCCGGGGCGCGTCTGGTGCTGCGCGGCATCGTGCTCAACGGCCTGCTGGCGGCGGTGAAGTTTGCCGGCGGTATTTTAGGGAACACCT
>JAHCLN010000081.1 GCA_026125215.1 Opitutaceae bacterium | reverse complement strand
GGGGCGCTGGTTTGCGGTTTTAGTAAAACAACGGCGACCGCCGCGGCCGCGGCGAGCGGGAGGCCAAGCCAGAACACCGGGTTGGGCCGGTGGGGCCGGCGCGGGGCCCGCCGCCGGCTGCGCACATTTGCCCAAATATCCGCGGCCGGGGGCACGGGGGCTTGGGCGTTATCCTGCCGCCAGTCCGCAATCAGCTCGGCGAGCGCGGCCTGGGTCCGGCGGCAGGCGGGACAGGCCGCCAAGTGCTCCGCCAGCGCCCGTTGCCGGGCGGCCGAAAGCCCGCCGGGTTCACCGGCGGGCTGGAGGGATTCGGCTTCGGAGCAATTCATGGCGTGGACTTTCAGCGGGCGTAGGCGATCCGGCCGTGGCTGCGGTGCGACGGCGCGTAGGCGACCCACACGCGCTCGGTGCGCCACTCGTAACGCCCGGCGACGTAATGGCGGACGCGCGTGCCGCAGCGGTCAATGCGGACGGTCCAGTGGCCGGGCACCCAGACCTTTACCCGGTTGGTTTCCCAGTGACCGTGGGCGGGGCGGCGATGGGGATGGTAGCTCACGGTTTCATGGCAAATCGGGGCCGGGGCGTGCTTGCCGAGGGTATGGCCGACGATGAGGCCGCCGACGAAACCGCCGATGACAGCGCGTTCCTTCGAACCGGCGTGGGTGACCGGCACAAAAGCGAGGGCGGCCACGGCGCAGAGGGCGATGATAAGGGGCTTTTTCATGGTTATCTCCGGGTTAAGGTTGGATTTGTCCCATGAGACGCGGGCCGGCGTGAATTTATTCAACCGGCGAGAAAATAATTCACCGGCCGATCACGATGACGGCGTAAACCTCGCCGTCGCCGCGGGCGGGACCGCCCAGCACCGCCGGCACGCCGGGCCGGAGGACGAGGCCCGTTTGCATGAGGCTGCGCCGGCCGTCGAGCCAGTTGACGCGGAGGCGGACGGCGCGGCCGTCGCCGGGCTCGTGTTCGAGTTCGAGCCGGTGGCCCTGGCCGAGGTTGACGGTGCCGCCGGTGGTCACGGTGGCTGAGCCTTCGCCGAGGTAACGGTAGCTTTGAAAACGGAGGATGCGGCGCAACGTGGGCTCGAAGGGTGCGAGCCGCCTGTCGCTTTCGCCCTCGGCGTTGGAAGCGGCCACGAGGATGGCGCGCACGGAGGCCCGTTCGGACTGGGCCCCGAGAGGCGTGAGCCCGGCGGTGAAAAGGAGCGCGGCAAGGAGGCAGCGGATGGATTTCATGGAGTTTCCTTCAGTTTTTTCGCCAGCAGACGGCGGGCATGGTAAAGACGGGACATGACGGTGCCAGCCGGAATCCCGACGGCCTGGGAGATTTCATCATACGACAGGCCCTGCACCTCGCGGAGCGCGAGCACGGTGCGCTGCATGGGGGGCAGGGCGTTGAGCACGCGGTGAAGGCGCTCGCGCCTTTCGTCGCCGGCTTCGTCGGGCCGGACGGAGTCGTCGGCCACGAGATCCTCACGGGTGAAAGGCAGGAAACGGTCGAACCAGCGGCGGCGTTTGCGCAGGTGGTCGAGGGCCTTGCGCGTGGCGATGGGATGCAGCCAGGTGGTGAACTTGGCACCGCCGCGGAAACCGGCCAGATGGCGCCAGACGGCCAACCAGATTTCCTGGCAGACGTCCGCGCTGTCCTGCTCATGCCGGACAATGGCCTGCACGAGACGGAAAACATAGGCGTGATACGCCTGCATCAGACTGCCGAAGGCGGCCTCTTCCCCGGCTTGGGCGCGCCGCAGCAGTTCGGCCTCGGTTTCCGGCGGGAGCGGAGCAGGGGAATCCACAGAGGCAGGGAGACACAGGCCTCAACCGGAGGTTCCGGCGACCGGCGCCGGGCCGGGCAGGTAACGGTTGCGGGCGCCGCTCCGGCCGCAGGCCGGCACACGCGCGGCCGGATCGCTGTAGGGGCGGCGGCGGTAGCCCGCCCGCGCGGGATCGCGCGCGCAGCGGATCTGAAAATCCTGCATCCGCTGAAACAGCGCGAGCAGCTGCTCCGGCAGCGGGTAGTCGTCGAGGCCGGCGCGGGTCAGTGCGAGCAGAAGCTCATGGGTCGCTTCCAGCGTGGAGAGACAGCCGGCCTGCGGCTGCTGCTTGATCACGTAGCGGCTGGGCGCGGTGGCGGTGAACATGATGCGGGGGAGCCGTTGCAGCGACGGACTCAGCCGGAGCATCTTGCGGGCACCCGCCCAGGTGGCGTCGAGGAGGAAGACCACCAGCCGACGCGGGCCGAGGGCGGCGGCGAAACCCGGAATAGCGGCCGGCAGCGACAGGTTGACGGCCTCCTTGCCCGGATAGAGCAGGACGCAGTGGTTGTGCGGGTCGCGGATCAAGGCCTGGACGGATTCATCCGCGTCAAAGCCGATCCCCATGTGCAGTTCGCTGTTGGGCAGGCAGAGGTGGGTGAGCCGGCCGGTGGCGGCTTTCTCCTGCTTGAACTCCTTGGGGTGCATCAGAAACACGAACCGCGTGCGCGTGGGCATCGCAACGAGTGACGGGCACCAGCACAGGCTCCTGGGCCAGAAGCAGCGGTAACAGGTTTCGCGGGACATGAACAAAAAGCCAGCGGGAGGGAACCCCGCTGGCTGAGGAAAGGGTGTGCGGGAGCCTTACTTGCCGAGCGATTTGCGCAGGTCGTCGAGCTGGTTGGCGGAACCGAGGAGGACGTTGCGGCTGGCGATGAACTTGGCGTATTCCTCCATGAAGATCTTGCCCGGCGGGCGGAAGTCGAATTCGCCGGGCTTGTCGCGGAAGAATTCGCGGTGCACGCGGGTCCACACGAGGCGGCCGTCGGTGTCGATGTTGACCTTGGTGACACCGCGCTTGGCGGCGGGAAGGTATTCGTTGACGTCCACGCCCATCGAGCCGGCGATCTGGCCGCCGGCGGCGTTGATGCGGGCGACTTCGTCCTGCGGGACGGAGGAGGAGCCGTGCATGACGAGCGGGAAGCCGGGCAGGCGGGCCTTGATCTTGTCGAGCACGTCGAAGTGGAGCGACTGCTTGCCCTTGAACTTGAAGGCGCCGTGGGAGGTGCCGATGGCGCAGGCGAGGGAATCGCAGCCGGTGAGTTTCACGAACTGCTCGGCCTCGGCGGGATCGGTGAGGCAGGCGTTGCCTTCCTCGACCTTGATGTCCTCCTCGACGCCGCCGAGCATGCCGAGCTCGGCCTCGACGGAGATGCCCTTGGCGTGTGCGCGGTCCACCACGCGCTTGGTGATGGCGACATTCTGGTCGAACGGATCGTGCGAGGCGTCGATCATCACCGAGCTGAAGAAGCCGGAATCGATGCAGTCATAGCAGGTCTGCTCGTCGCCGTGGTCGAGATGCACGGCGAAGATGGCCTCGGGAAAAATCTCGGACGCGGCGCGGATGATGGCCTCCAGCATACGCTTGTCGGTGTATTTGCGGGCACCCTTGGAAATCTGGATGATGAAGGGGGCCTTGGAGTCGATGCAGCCCCGGAACAGGCCCATCGCCTGCTCGGCATTGTTGATGTTGTAGGCGCCGACGGCGTATTTGCCGTAGGCATGTTTGAAGAGCTGCGCGGTGGTGACGATCATGGGAGTGGGGAGCGGAGATAAAACGCCTGCCGGAAAGCACGGACAAGCCAATACTATGCCACTTGTGGCATAAGCCGGCATGGGAAACGCCATATTCCCTCCTCAACGAGGAGGGAATTGTGCAAGGAACCCGCCCAAAGGGCACCCGGGTTTCTTGCATCCCTGCGGGACTCGGCGCGGTGCGCCTCGCCTTGTTTCCGCCTACCTGGGCGGAAACTCAAAGTCGGCTTTGTCCTTCTTGGGCGAGAGGACGAGGTAGGCGCTGAAGGTGGCGCCGCGCTTGGAGACGAAGCCCTCGATCAGGCTGGTCTTGCCGTCGGTGACGAGTTTGCGGACTTCGTCGGCGCCGATGTCCTTCTGGCAGAGGTTGCGGGTGAGTTTGAAGACGATGCGGTTGTCCTGGTCGGGCTTGCGCACGTAGTAGGCGTCGTCAGCCTGCACGAGTTCGCCGCCGTGAAGCTTGCTCTCGCCGAGGACGACGGCTTTGGAAAGGTCGGGCGGCGCCTTGGCCTTGCGCTCGATGGGCTTGCCGTCCTTGCCGATCTTGGGGGCACGGGGCGGGAATTCCCAGGCGATGCGGGCGTCTTCACGCTTGATGAAGGCGTCGAAGGGCCGGCCTTTCTTGGAAATGAAGCCCTTGATCAGCTCGGTCTTGCCGTCGGTGATGAGCTGGATGGCGTTTTCGCGGGTGATGGCTTTCTGGCACATCATGCGGCCGACGCGGAAGGCCTGTTTCCAGGAGTCGCCGTCGCGCTCGCGCAGCACATAGCTGGAGCCCACCTCGCAGAGCTGGGCGCCGGTTTTGGGGTCGGTCCAGAAAGGTTCGACGGTGCCGAGGTCCACCTTGTCGCCGAAATCGAACTCCGTCTTCCACTTCTTGAGGGTGACGTCCTGCTTGGTGGTCTTGTCCTTCTTGGTTTCCTCCACCTGGTCGAGCTTGAGGACGGCGGAAAAGCGGCTGCGGGTCCTCGCGGAGATGAAGCCGTCGAGCGGGCCGACGGTGCGCTTTTCCACGAGTTCACGAATCTCGGCCTCCTCCATTTTCCGGCCGCCGATGACCTTGTAGAGCATCAGTTCGCCGTCCTGGGACTTGTAACCGCGAAGGGTTTCGCGCAGCGGCTTGCCGTCGGTGGGGGAGATGATGTCGGTCACGCGGGCGGAGGAGTCGTCCTCCTCGAAGCCCTTCACGCGCTCCACGATGCCTTTGGTCTGCTCGATGACCTCTTCCATGAACTTCGTGCGGGGGAATTTGTTGTGCTCCATCTGGCGGAGCTTGAACTCCCACTCGCCGGTCATGGCGGGACTGGTGAGGGCCTCGGTTTTCACCGCGGTGAGAAACTGGATCAACTGCTCGGCCTTGGCGGTGGGCACCAGCTCGCGCTGGTTGCGATCCATGTATTTCTGGTTGATGAGGCCGTCGATGGTGTCGGCGCGCGTGGCCGGGGTGCCGAGTCCGCGCTCCTTCATGGCTTCGGCCAGTTCGTCGTCGTCCACGAGCTTGCCCGCGCCCTCCATGGCGGAGAGCAGGGTGGCCTCGGTGTAGCGCGGCGGCGGCTTGGTGGTTTCGCTGTGGAGGACGGCTTCGAGCGTCTTGGCCCGGGCGCCGTCTTCGGCGGTCAGCGCGGGGAGCGCTTTGGAGTTGGGATCATCCTCGTCCACGGTGTTCTTGCCATAGACGGCGAGCCAGCCGGGAGCGGTGAGGACCTTGCCCTCGGTCTTGAAGGCATGCCCGGCGACGGTGCTGAGGCGCGTGGTGACATCGAACTCGGCGGCGGGATAAAAGGCGGCGACGAAACGGCGGGCGATCATGTCGAACACCTTGGCCTCCATCTCGTCGAGGTTCTTGGCCTCGTGCGTGGTCGGGATGATGGCGAAGTGGTCGGAGATCTGGGCGTTGTTGAAGATGCGCTTGTTCGGCCGCAGCCAGCCTTCGGCGAGCACCTTGGCGGCGTGGGTCCCGAGGTCGCCGTGCAGGTTTTGCAGGGTTGCCCGGCAGGTGGGAATGTAGTCCTCCGGCAGCGCCCGCGAGTCGGTGCGGGGATAGGTGATCATCTTGTGGCGCTCGTAGAGGGCCTGGGCGATCTGGAGCGTGCGGCGGGCCGGGAGGCCGTAGCGGTTGTTGGCCTCGCGCTGCAGCGTGGTGAGATCGTAGAGGCGCGGGGAGGCCTGGGTGCTGCCTTTCTTTTCCTCGGTGACGGTGGCAGCCGGCTGGCCGGCGCAGGCGGCGACGACGGCTTCGGCGAGGGCCTTTTCCCAGATGCGGTCGATGCGGTCGTGGTCGTCGCCCTCGGTTTTTTTGAAATTGGGCCGCTGATAAACGCCCTCGTAGGCGCCCTTGGCGACGCCGAACTTGGCGGTGACGCGCCAGAAGTCGCGGGGCTTGAAATTGCGGATTTCCAGCTCGCGGGCGTAAACGATGGCGAGGGTGGGGGTTTGCACGCGGCCGACGGAGGCGACGTTGCCGGCGCGGGAGCCAAACATGCGCTTGGTGATCGCACGGGTGCCGTTGATGCCGATGAGCCAGTCGCTTTCGCTGCGGCAGCGGGCCGCGTCGGCCAGGCCGGCCATCTGCTCGCCGTCGCGCAGGTTTTGGAAGGCCTCGCGGATGCCCTCGTTGGTCATCGTCTGCATCCACGCGCGCTTCACGGGCAGCTTGCACTTTGTGAGCTGATAGAGGTAGGCGAAGATGAGCTCGCCCTCGCGGCCGGCGTCACAGGCGTTGATGACCTGGTCCACATCCTTGCGGGCGAGAAGTTTCTTGAGCTGGGCAAAACGGTCCTTGGAGTCGGCGATGGGCTTGAGGCCGAATTTCTCCGGGATAATGGGGAGCGTCTCCAGCCGCCAGAAGCCGTATTTCTTCTTGTCGATATCCTCGGGCATCTCGAGTTCCACCAGGTGGCCGACCGCCGACGAGATGACATAGGCGTCGTTCTCGTAGTGGTCGCCTTTCTTGGGCACCTTGCCGAGGGCGCGCGCGAGGTCGGCCGCGACGGACGGCTTCTCGGCGATGATGAGGGACTTCATGAGGCGCCGAGGCGTTAGGCCGCGGCGCCGCCGATTTCAAGGCTTAGTTTTTGCGGGGCGCCAGCTCAGGCCGGCAGGCGCGGGGTCTCGGCCAGTGCGGCGTCGAGGGACTTGAGCATGGTGGCGATGGTCTCGTCGGTCTCGTCGCCCATGTTGGAAATCCGGAAGGTTTTGCCCTTCAGCTTGCCGTAGCCGCCGTCGATCACGATGCCGTGCTTCGACTTCAGGATCTTGTTCAGCGCGGGCAGGTCCACGTTGAGCGCGTTGGCGAAGCAGTTGAGCGAGACGGAACCGAAGCCCTCCTTGGGGAAGAGCTTGAAGCCCTTCGCGAACAGGTGGTCGCGCACCGTCCGGTTCAGACGGGCGTGGCGGGCGTAGCGGGTCTCGGCGCCTTCGGCCTTGATGTCGGCGAGCTTGGACTTGAGCGCGTAGATGAGCGGGATGACCGGCGTGCTCGGGGTCATGCCGGCCTCGTGGTTCTTCTGGAACTCGAGCAGGTCGAAGTAGTAGCCGCGGGTCTTGCACTGGGCGGCGCGGGCGAGGGCGCGCTTCGAGGGCGTGAGCAGCGAGAGGCCCGGGGGCAGGGCGAGGGCCTTCTGCGAGCCGGTGATGATGACGTCGAGGCCGAGTTCGTCCTTCTTGATCGGCAGCGCGCTGAACGAGCTGACCGTGTCCACGATGCTGATGACGTCGGGGAACTGCTTCAGCACGGCGGCGATGGCCGGCAGGTCGCTCATGCAGCCGCAGGAGGTCTCGTTGTGGATGAGCGTGACGGTGTCGTATTGGCCGGTGGCGAGCTCCTTGCGGAGGGCCTCGGGATCCACGGGCTGGCCCCACTCGGACTTGAGGGCGCCGGCGGCGAGGCCGCTGCGTTGGGCGACGTCGAGCCACTTGTCGGAGAAGGCGCCGTTCATGCAGCAGAGCACCTTCTTTTGGGTGAGGTTGCGGATGGCGCCTTCCATCACGCCCCAGGCGCTGCAGGTGCTGATATAGACCGGGTCCTGGGTGTAGAACAGGGCCTGCAGGTCCGGCTGGATGGACTGGTAGAGCGCGACGAAGTCGGTGCTGCGATGGCCGATCATCGGCTGGGCCATCGCCCGCAGCGTTTTCTCCGAAACGGCAATGGGGCCGGGGATGAAGAGCTTGTAGTTCATGCGGTCGGTCAGGCGGTGGTGGAAAGATATTACGAAAGCGGCTTCCCAAAACGCGGGTCAACCATCATTCCTGTCATTGTCGCATGTCACAGTCCTGGTTGCAGAAAAAGATTAACGCGCTCGAGCTCTACACGGTGGATGTGATCCTCGGGCGGCGCGCGGACACCGGGGCGGCGGTTTATGCCTTTTTTCTGCACCTGCTGTCCTTCCTTTTCAGCGGCGCCGCCCAGCTGCGTTTCTGGCTTTACCGCCACCGCATCCTGCACGACCAGCCGCTGGGCTGTCTCGTGGTGGTGGTGGGCAACCTCACGGTCGGCGGCACGGGCAAGACCCCCGTGGTGGAAAAATTCGCCCGCGCCCTGCAGGAACGCGGCCGCAAGGTCGCCATCCTCAGCCGCGGTTACAAGAGCAAGGCCCCGCCTTTCTGGCGCCGTTGGTGGTGGTCGCTCACCCATGCCGCCGAGCCGCCGCCCCGCGTCGTGAGCGACGGGCGGACCGTCCTGCTCAACAGCGAGGAGGCGGGCGACGAGCCCTACATGCTCGCCCGCAACCTGCCCGGGGTCATCGTGCTGGTGGACAAAAACCGCGTGAAGGCCGGCGCCTACGCGATCAAGCGTTTCGGCTGCGATACCCTCGTGCTCGACGACGGCTTCCAATACCTCCCGCTCAAAGGCCGGCTGAACCTGCTGCTGGTGGACAAGACCAACCCTTTCGGCAACGGCCACCTGCTGCCCCGCGGCATCCTCCGCGAGCCGATCAAGCACCTGCGCCGCGCCTCCTACGTCTTTCTCACGAAATCCAACGGCGAGCGCGATTCCGAGCTGGAGGCGCTGATCCAGAAGCACAACCCGGGGGTGGACCTGATCGAGTGCGCCCACCGGCCCCAATACCTCCAGCGGCTGGGTTCGGCCGAGCGCCAGCCCTTGGACTATCTGAAAGGCCGCCGGGTGGCGGCCTTCTGCGGCATCGCCACACCGGAGAGCTTCGAGAAGTTCCTTCGCGACCTCGGCGCCAAGCTCGTGGCCCGCGAGCGCTATCTCGATCACTACCGCTACGTGGACGAGGATTTTGACGAGCTGCTCGACCTCGCCCGGCGCGAAGGCGCCGAGTGCCTCGTGACCACCGAGAAGGATGCCGTTCGCATCCCGGCGGACCGCGAATGGACGCTGCCGCTTTACTACCTGCGCCTGGAGGTGGAGATCCTCCACGGTGCGGCGGACTTCGACGAGGCCGTCGGGCGCATCTGTTTCCCGCAGAACGGCTCCCGGCCGCCGGCCTGACACCTTTGCCCTTGCCGGCCGCGCGGCGACTCGGGTTAGCTGCGCACATGCTGATTGATCCCCGCTTCACCCAACTGGCCGCCGGCCTCACCGGATTTTCCACGTCCCTCAAAAAGGGCGAGCATGTGCTCATCGACGCCTTTGACATCCCCGATGCGATGGTCATCGCCCTGGTGCGGGCCGTGCGCAGCCGCGGGGCACATCCGCATGTGCAGCTGCACCGCGCCCGGATCTCGCGGGAGCTGGCGCTCGGCGCCGACGAGCCCCAGTATGCGCACCATGCGGCCGTGGAGCTGGCCCGCATGCAGAAGATGGACGCCTACATCGCCCTCCGCGGTTCGGACAACATCTTCGAGGCTTCCGACGTGCCGTCGAACCGGGTTCAGCTCGTTTCCCGCCTGATGAAGCCGGTGCAGGATCACCGCGTGGGCCGCACCAAGTGGGTGGTCCTGCGCTGGCCGACCTCGGCCATGGCCCAGCAGGCCGGCATGAGCACGGAGGCGTTCGAGGACTTTTACTTCCGCGTGTGCACGCTCGACTATTCCCGGCTCACCCCCGGCATGAAAGCCTTGGCCGGCCTCATGGAGCGCACCGACCGCGTGCACATCAAGGGCCCCGGCACCGACCTGCGGTTTTCGATCAAGGGCATCGGCGCCCAGCCCTGCGGCGGCCTGCGGAACATCCCCGACGGCGAGGTGTTTTCCTGCCCGGTGCGCGACTCCGTCGAGGGCGTGATCCAATACAATGCGCCGACCGTTTACCTCGGCACCTCCTTCGACAACATCCGCCTGGTCTTCAAGCAGGGCCGCATCGTCGAGGCCACCGCCAACAACACCAAGCGGCTGAACGAAATTCTCGATAGCGATGCCGGCGCCCGCTACATCGGCGAGTTTGCCATCGGCTTCAACCCGCACATCCTGGAGCCGATGCGCGACATTCTTTTTGACGAGAAGATCGCCGGCTCCTTCCACTTTACGCCGGGTCAGGCCTACGAGGGCGTGGGCAACGGCAACAAATCCCAGGTGCACTGGGACATGGTCTGCATCCAGCGCCCCGAATACGGCGGCGGCGAAATCTGGTTCGACGACAAGCTCATCCGGAAGGACGGGCTTTTCGTGCCGAAATCGCTGCACAAACTGAACCCCGATTATCTGCTCGGGAAAAAGTAGGTGCCGGGCGAAAGCCCGGCCTGGTGCGGCAGGTTCCCATGCACGAAGACTACATCCAGGCACTGCCCAAGACGGAGACGCACCTGCACGTCGAGGGCGCGCTGCCGTATGCACTGCTCCACGCCTGGCAACCGGAGCGTTATCCGGCCGACCCGCCGTTCCGGCGGCGCAGTTACCGCTACGCGAGCTTCCCTGATTTCGAACGCATCCTGCTGGAAAACGCCCTGCCGTGGTTCACCGGGCCGGAGCGCTACCACGAGGCCTGCAAGGTGATGTTCGCCGGGCATGCCGCCCAAAATGTGCGCTACGTGGAGACAAGCTTCCACCTGCCGGTCACGCAGTTCATCAACGTGCCGGGTCCCGAAATCGTTGCCGCCATCCGTTCCGCCGCCCCGGCCGGGCTCGAGGTGCGGGTGTTTGCGGGCATGCTGCGGAGCGACATTGCCGGCAGCCTGCGGCCGACGATTGACCGGCTGCACGAGTGGGACGGGCTGGCCGGTGTGGACCTGCATGGATTCGAGCAGATGCCTACCGAGCCCGACACGGCGCAAATCTGGGCGCGTCTGCGGGCCGCCGGCAAGGTCACCAAGTGCCACGCCGGGGAATTCGACGGCCCGGCCCGCGTGCGCGAGGCGATCGAGGAACTCGGCGTGACCCGCATCCAGCACGGGGTGCGCGCGGTCGAGGATCCGGCGGTCGTGAAGCTGGCGGCCGAACGCGGCGTCACCTTTGACATCTGCCCGATCAGCAATGTCGGGCTGCGGGTGGTGCCCGACATGGCGCGTCATCCCATCCGCCGGTTGATGCAGGCGGGTGTGCGCTGCACGGTGAGCACCGATGATCCCCTGTGCTTTGCCAACACGACCACCGAGGAATACCTGAGCCTGGCCAGGGAATTGGATTTTTCGCGCGCGGAACTGGCCCAGGTGGCCCGCAACGGCTGGGCCGTGGCCGATGTTCCGGTCGCGACCCGCGAGGCGATGATCGGCGAGATCAACCGGCTGGAGCGGTCGTTCGCCACGTGACGACCGGCTACACCGTTCCGGCCGGCGTCGCCCGCATCCGTGCGGACAAGGCGCTGGCCCACGCTTTCCCCGACCACAGCCGGGCCGCCTTGCAACGCGCCTTCGATGCCGGGCTGGTCACCCTGCAGGGCAAGGCGATCAAGCGCGACCATGGGGTGAAAGGCGGGGACGAGATCACCTTTTCCCTGCCCGCCGCGCGGCCGGCGGAAATCAAGGCCGTCGAGATCCCGCTGGAAGTGATCTACGAGGACAAGCACCTGCTGGCGGTCAACAAGACCGCAGGCATGATCGTGCATCCCGGCGCGGGCACGGGCGAGGACACCCTCGTCCATGCGCTGCTGGCGCATTGTGCGGGCAGCCTGAGCGGCATCGGCGGCGTGGAGCGGCCGGGTATTGTGCACCGGCTCGACCGCGAGACCTCCGGCCTGATCCTCGTGGCGAAGACGGACAAGGCGCACCGCGGCCTCGCGGAGCAGTTTGCCGAGCGTGCTTTGGAGAAGGAATATGTCGCGCTCGTGAGCGGCGCGCCGGGGCTCATGAGCGGCTCCATCCGCAAGCCCATCGGCCGGAACAAGCACCACCGGCACAAGATGGCCGTGGTCGAGGAAGGGCAGGGCGGCCGGGACGCCCACACGGATTGGGAAGTGATGGAGAAATTTGGCGACCTTGCGGCGCAGGTGCGCTGTCTCATCCATACCGGCCGCACCCATCAAATCCGCGTGCACCTCAAGTCACTCGGCCATGTGCTGCTCGGCGATGCGGTCTATGGTTGGAAACCGGACCCGCGCCTGAAAACCCAGCCGCCGCGCGTGATGCTGCACGCCGCGCACCTCATCTGCACACATCCGGTCACCGGCAAGACCCTCGATCTTCGTGCGCCGTTGCCGGCGGATTTTAACGCGATGATCAGGACGCTCCGAGCCGCGGCGAAGGCAAAGCCGGCGCGCCGTCCGTCCGTCCGCAAGCCCCGGCCGCCGCCGGCGCATATTCATGAAGACTGAATCCGGTTTGGAGACGTTGCGCGAGGCGGACGCAGGATTGATGCTGGAGTGGGCCCGCCTGTTGGCGCCGCACTACGGGCCTTCGGGCGCGATGGAGCTGGACCTGCGCGACTGGCCCGGCGCGCAGGGGCCGTCCTATTACAACCAGTTTGCGCATTACCCCTTCCTCTTGCTTGCCGAGGGCGTGGTGCCGGGGGCATCGCCAGCGGAGCGGACGCAGTTTCGCGAAATCGCGCTCCGCAACCTCGCCTACACGGTCGGACTCGCCGACACGGAGTTTCACACCCCGCATTATTCGCGCGGCCGGGACTGGGGGCGGCATGTCGGCGAATGGCTCTGCTATTATCAGCTTTGTTCGCTCGAAATGCTCGAGCGCGGTGAAATCGGCACATCGGAGCTGCGCCGCGATCTGCGGGCCGTGGTCGCGGGTGCGACCGAGCATCTCTACCGTGTGTTTTTGGAGAAATACGCGGTCACGCCGGCGGAGTTCGTGGGGAATCACGACACCTGGCATGCGCTGTTGTTTTACCGGGCGGGCCGGTGGCTTGCACGCGAGGACTGGACGGATTACGGGCGGGACTTCATGCACCGGTGTGTGCTGCCGTTCCAGCATGACGACGGTTACTGGCCCGAGGCCGGCGGCATTGTCGTCGGATATTCACTGGTCACGGCATTGGCGGTATCGGCCTACGCGGAATTGTCGGGTGATGCTATTGCGCAGGCCGCGGTTGGCCGCGCGCTGGCGTTTGCGGAATATTTTTCCCTGCCGGACGGGTCATCGGCGGTGGCGGTGGATGTGCGCATGCGTTATCATCCGCATCCGCTCAGCTGGCTGCCACCGGGCTTTATTCACCGGACCGCGGGCCGGAGACTGGCTGCGGAATCCATTGCTCCGCTGCGCCGGCACCTGCAGGCGCATGGCGTGAGGGACAACAATGCGCAGGCCCTGGCTTTTCACGCCACGTTTGCCGAGGTGCTCTTTGCGGGAAACGCAGGCCGCGAGGAGCCGGCCGCCCGGGCGCCGGCCACGCTGCCCGTGGCCAGGCTGGAACGCGGCGGTTGGATCGGCCTGCTCGGCTGGCAACTGGTGCCCGAGTGGGCGGCGAACCGCTTCGTCCTCGACAGCCAGAACTTCGTGGAGCTCTGGCACGCGCAGGCCGGCTACGTCGCGGGCACGGGCAACAGCAAATTGATGCCGCGATTTTCGACCGTGCGCCGGACCACCCACGGCCGGGCTTACGTGCCGGAGCGCGCAAACGGCGAGCGGAAAGGACCGCACGAAACCGTGGCCCGCTATCGCTACGGCGACGATGAGATCGAGGTGCGTCTGCTCCTGACCGACGCCGGTTGTGAAATTTGCGCCCGGGTGCTGCGCAATGTTTCGGGTGCAACCTATGAATTTGCGCTGCTGACGGCGCTGAAGCCGGGCGATGTGGTGCGGACCGCCGCCGGCGAGCGGAAGGTCGAGCCCAGGCAACTGTTGCAGACCACGGCCGGCTTTGAGTGGCGTGGGCTGCGCTGGGAACTGCCGGAAGGAGCGGTGTTGGAATATCCGCTGGTGCCGCACAACTCCTATACCCAGGACGGCCTGCCGGTGCCGGAAGATTATGTCGGCCGCATCAGTTTCCGGATCGAAGCCGAACCAAAGCGGATTGCGATCCGCTGAGGCTCAGCCGGCGTCGAGCAACTCTGTGGCGAGACCGTAACGCAGGTTGTAGAACGAATGGCGGAAGGCGGTGACCTTCGCCTGCTCCGCCACGGCCACGAGGGTGGCGAGTGCAGCGGGGAAAACATCAGCGCGCGCCGGGGGCAGCCCCGGGATGGCGCGGCGTTCGGCGAGCGAAAGGCCGCCGATTTGTTCCAGCAGCTCGCGCATATACCGGAGCGTCACGATCGGCGAAGTATCCTCCAAGGCTACGCCCTGCCGTGCGGCGCGGATCGCGCGCATGCTTACGACCGTGCCGCCGGTTGCCACGGCGATGGGAAAGGGCAGGTCGAAGCGAAACCCGGCTTCGTCCAAGGCGGCCTGCACATGGCGTGCGAGTGCGTGTCGGGTATCGGTTGAGAGCGGTGCGGCCGGGTCGGAAACGAATTTTTCGGTCAGGCGGACGCAGCCGAGCGGCAGGCTGAGGGCCTGCGCGACGCGGCGGCCGTGGAAGGTCAGGCATTCGAGGCTGCCGCCGCCGAGGTCGAAGACATGAAAATCCTGCAAATCCTCCAAGGTCGGGTCGCCGGTCAGCCCCCGGCCGATGGCATTGGCTTCCTCTTCGCCGGTGAGAATTCTCAGTTCGAAACCCGTGGCCCGCGCAATACGGGCGGCAAACTCCGCGCCGTTGGCCGCGTCGCGCACGGCGCTGGTGGCCACCAAAATCGCCCGCTCCGGGGAATGGACGGCGGCCGCGGCCAGGAGCTCCTGCACCGCCGCGAGGCCGCGCTGCATGCCGTCCTCGCCCAGAACCGGCCGGGCGGCGTTGATGCCGGTGCTGATGCGGGCGTCCCGCGCGTCCTGAAACACGGTCTGCAACCGGCCGCGCTCATCGCGGCCCGCGACCAAAATCTTGATCGAGTTGCTCCCGATATCGAGGACGGCGACCGTGGACATGGCGCGGTCGCCGGATCAGGCCCACTCGGGCGGATTTTGCAGACCGGGCTTGAGGACGCCGATGGCCGGCAGGTTGCGGTAACGCTCGGCGAAATCGAGCCCGTAGCCGACGACGAATTTGTCCGGGATCTTGAAACCCACGAAATCGGCCTCGAAGTCCACCTCGCGGCGGCCCTCCTTGTCGAGCAGCACGCAGGTGCGCAGGCTGGCGGGCTTGAGTTTGCGGATGAGCTCGGTGACGAGCAGCAGGGTCTTGCCGGTGTCGAGGATGTCGTCGATGAGCAGCACATCGCGCCGGGCGATGTCGAGCGTCAGGCTGTGGATGAGCTGGGGGGTGCCGAGCGACTTGGTGGCGTTGCGGTAGCTGGAGATGCGGATGCAGTCGAGGCGCACGGGGTTGTCGATCTCGCGCAGCAGGTCGGCGGTGAACATGATGGCGCCGTTGATGATGGAGATGACGGTAAACTCGTCCTTGCCGTAAACCCGCTTGAGCTCGCGGCCCATTTCCTTGATGCGCCGTTTGATCCGGGCGGGGGAGACGAGGACGCTTTCGAGATCGGGGTGAACGGCGGCGGCTTTGAGCGAGGGCATGGCGTGGTGCGCCGAGCCAGACAAAGCGGCGGGATTCTGGCAATGCGTTACATTTTTTCGTCCGGGGTTAATTCCTTTGACTTCACCCGGGCGCAAACTTGCCTCGGCACAGACTCCGGTTCGAGGCATGATATCCATCCGCATCCAACAACTGACCAAGCGTTTCGGGAGCGTGACCGCGCTCCATCACCTCGACCTGACGATCAACCCGGGCGAACTGTTTTTCCTGCTGGGCCCCAGCGGCTGCGGCA
>JAHCLN010000080.1 GCA_026125215.1 Opitutaceae bacterium | reverse complement strand
GTCCAAAGCGAGAAATCAGCCAGAATGATACGACCGTGCAGAGGGTGATCCAGCTGGTCACATAGACGCTGTTCAGAATGGCATCTGGTGCATTTGTGACACCCGCTTCCATAAACAGGGTGGGGGTGTAGATGAGAATCATGTTTACCCCGTTGATTTGCGAGAAGACCATCAATATGACTCCGATCAGAACAGCCCTTCGGATGCCGGGGCGTAATAACTCAGAGAACCCGCCTTTTTCCTCGCCGAGCTCGGCGGTTATTTCTGCCAATTCCCTGTGGGCCTGTGGCTCACCATTTATTTTAGTCAGCACATGCAAGGCCTCTTCGTTACGGCCTTGGATTGCCAGCCAACGGGGGCTGCTTGGCACATAGAGCAGGCATATGCCGAGAACTGCTGCCGGGAGTGTCTCAGTGGCAAACATCCATCTCCAATGTCCACCAAAGGACAGCAGGTAAGCCACATAGACGGACAGTGAAAGACCGACAACTATGGCCAATTGATTGAGAATGACCATTCGGCCACGCAGTTTTGCCGGAGAGATTTCAGCGATGTACATGGGGGATATCGTGGAAGCGAGTCCAACGCCTATTCCACCAATGAAACGCCAGAAGCTAAAATCCCATGGACCAAATGGCAGAGCACTGCCCACTGCGGAGATAAAAAACAAAACTGCGGAGATGATGAGGCAGCGGTTGCGTCCCCAACAATCAGCCCTAAAAATACCTACGATTGCCCCAAATGGGCAGCCAAGAATGGCGCTGCCTGTGACGGCGCCCATCATAAACGGCGTCAAGGACCATTCATCCTTAAGAAATAAGATGGAGCCGGAAATGATGGATAGATCATAACCAAACAGAAAACCACCAACGGCTGCCACCATCGTAACCAACAGAAGGTAGGTGAAACCTGCCTGCTGGGTCTTGATCGTTGTGGAGTTCATTGTTGTTTTTGGTAATTGCCGCCAATGGGTATGCGGGTGTCTTCAAAAAAATTATCATCCACCTGACAGGGCATACTAAGTTCCAGAAGTAGCGTAGGACCCAGTCCACGGAATCCGTGTGTTATCTTTGGCGCGATAGGCAGACAGTCTCCTTCATTAAGTATCAAACTTTTCATTCCATAATTCACCTCTAACCTGCCCTTCATGACAAAAAAAGTCTCGTGCTTGGTCAGGTGATGATGGCGTGGGCAGCTTTGACCATCGAATACAAACAAGTATTTGCCGCAGTATCCTGCATTCGCTTCATTTGCCAACCAGAACTCAATGAGCCCGATTTCTGAGAACCGGCCCAAGCCAAAGTCCAAAACCAATGGTTGAACGTCGGGCAGAGCTATCTGCCAATCGGCTGCTTGTTTTTTAAAGTTGGCCAGTGCTTCGTCGGCTATGGGGCCTTGTGCACTTATGCTGAGACCTTTGTCCAGTTCGTCCACTTATTGGGGAGGGCTAAGTGTTGGAGTGATAAAGACTGTGAATGTATGTGCAAAATGAACACATTTATCCGCGAGTCAAGATAAGTTTCGTGTTAGAGGTTGTGATTGATCACCGCCTCGGCTGAGCCGGCTGTTCAAGCGGGAAACCGGTCTGTCTCCGTTACGTTTGACCTGACCTCGCTATTTTGAGCCACCTTTGGAGTTAGTCTGGGCCCCAAAAAGGACCAGGCCATGAAAGGCAAATGATCCTGGGGCTGGCGCGGGCGACTTGGTGGTATCGCGCCGGCCAGCGCCGCGAGCGCCAGCAGCAGCTGGTCGCCCGCGTCCATGCGCTCTCGGAGCGGCATCCCCGATACGGTTATCGCCGGATTGCGGCGATGTTGCGCGACGAGGGCTGGCCCGTCGGTAAACGCCAGGTGCAGCGGCTGCGCCGGCTGGAAGGCCTGCGGGTGCCGCCGACCAAACGCAAGTTGGTGCGGCGCGGCCACTCGACCGGGTTGCCGACCAAGGCGACCCACCGTGGGCATGTCTGGACGTGGGACTTCATCGCCGACGCCACCGTGCGTGGCGGCGCGTTGCGGATGCTCACGGTGCTCGACGAGTATACCCGCGAGTGCCACGTCCTGCGAGCCGACCGTGTCCTGAAGTGTGGGGACGTGATCCGACTGGAAAAGGAGGCGATCGCGCAGCACGGCGCCCCGGAGTATATCCGTTCCGACAACGGTTCGGAGTTCATCGCCAAGCAACTCCAGCAGTGGTTGGCGGAGCAAAAGATCAGGACCATCTACATCGAACCGGCCAGTCCTTGGCAGAATGGCTTCGTGGAATCCTTCCACGGACGCTTCCGCGACGAATGCCTCAACCGCGAGCAACTGTGGACGCTGACCGAGGCCCGCGTGGGCATCGAGGACTTCCGCATCGACTACAACACCCGGCGGCTGCATAGTCAGATTGGCTATCGCAGTCCCGTGAACTACGCCGCCCAACTTCCTGCTGTCCCGACTCCGGTCGGCCTCCAGCCTCCCTCCGTCGGGACAGCGTCAACCGCAATAGATAGATTAACCCATAACAACATCCCGGACTAACACTCGAGGTGGCTCGAAAACTTGAGGCCGGTCACGCTATTACCAGCGCCGCCGGGTGCATCATGCCTGTGGCCGGCTCCTGGACCGGGAACGCAGCATCACCGAGGTGGCCATGATGCTGGGTTACGCCGACGCAGCCCACTTCAGCCACATGTTCCAAGCCCAGCTCGGTTGCAGCCCCCGCGAGTTCCGGCGCAAATATGCGGTTCAGCCGGCTGAGGAGTAGTGGCGGAGTAGTGGTCGAGTGGCGGCGGAGTGGTAGTGTCACCACATTTTTCTAGCGGACGCTAGGGGTGGCGTGTCCCCGGATTTATAGGTGAGAAGGACGGCGGCTGCCGTGGGGTTCTTGATAGATCGTGCAGCAAGTTCTGAGAAAACAGGCAGGTAATTACCATCTTCGAAATTGCTGAATTCTGGGGCCGATGGTTCGTGGATGGGGTTCCGTCAGGCTGTGGTTTACCTGTTTAACGTTCAAAGTGAGTTCCACCATGTATGAGCATCCAAGATTAGGTGGTTCATCGGCGGCCCGGGCAAGCGGGGGCGAGCGCAGGCGAGCCGCGGATTGTCCCGGGTTTCATCCGCCCGCGATAGGCCGGCAGTCTGCCGGGGTTGCGGAGGGCCACGAGGAGCCCGGAGCAACTCCGGCTGTCTGCCCGTAGGCCGACGGTGCTGCGCCTTGTGTTAATTGTCCGATGAACCGATTACGGCGTCATGCGTTGCATGGGTGCCGCGGTTGATCGAACGCCTTGATGTTGGACCGAGGCCGGGGACATGGACGCGCGGGCAATCGCGATCATGCTTGCGCGCATGCCTTCGTTCAGGGTCGGCCACGTCTGCAAAATGTGGTCCAAATCGGCCAGCCAGCGAACGGCGCGGACGGCTTTTGCAGGCATCGAATTCGGAGCTATGTTTCCTGCTGCGGTAGCGTGGTTAATTTCCAGCGTAAAACTATGACCATAATGCTCATGTAAAAGCTTCTCCAAAAGTTCGAGTCTCTTCGCCCGCTCCATTTCCGGAAAGCGCCTCAGGACAACCTGAGGCGCTTTTTCGTGCCGCAAAGCGCCATTGCCCATGGTTTTGGAAAGCCTGGGCTTTCGACCACCCGTGTTGACCGGCGGCTGGTCTCACGCCAGTGCGGCGTGGAGGATCTCGACGGGGTGCAGGGCAGTGCGGCCGGTGCCGTCTTTGATCTGGTGGCGGCAGCTTGTGCCGGGCGCGGCGATGAGCACGTCGGCCGCCGTTGCGCGCACCGCCGGGGACAGGACCAGCTCGCCGATTTGCTGCGACACCGCAAAGTGCTCCGCCTCGTAACCGAAGGAGCCCGCCATGCCGCAGCAACCGCTCGGGATGAGCTGCACTTTGTGGCCGGCCGGCAGCTCCAGCATCTTCACCGTGGGCACCAGCGACGACAGCGCCTTTTGGTGGCAGTGGCCGTGCAGCCTGATGGTCCTGGGTTCCGCCCTGAACGCCGCGGAGGTGATCCGGGCAGCGTCGAGCTCGCGCGCGAGGAATTCGTCAATCAGCAGTGCATTCTTTGCCAACGCGCCCGCCGCGGCCTTGAGCGGCACCGGCATCAGGTCCGGGTATTCGTCGCGAAAGCCGAGGATGGCGGAGGGCTCGAGGCCGATGAGCGGTGCCTCCGTCGTGATCACGCCCTGCAGCAGCTCCACGTTGCGGATCGCGAGTTGCTGCGCGTCGCGCACGAGCCCTTTGGAAAACTGTGCCCGGCCGCTGGCGACATGCCGCGGGATGACGACCTCGTAGCCAAGCCGGTTGAGCAGTTCCACTGCTTTGATGCCGATCGCCGTGTCGTGGTAGTTCGTGAACTCGTCACAGAACAGGTGCACGCGTCCATGGGGATAAGCCAGGGTGGGTGGGTTGGCATGGCGGCGGTGCCAGGCCGCGAGCGTGGTGGCATGTAGCGGCGGCAGGCTGCGGCGCGGCGCGAAGCCCGCGAGGCGCTTCAGGAGAGGGGCTGGCGCGCCGGTGACAAACCAGTTGTGCACCCGCGGCGCCAGCGCCGCCAGCCGCATGGCGCCGGCGAAGTTGGCGATCAAACGAGAGCGCAACGGCACGCCGTGCGCATCGTGGTAGTGCTGCTGCCACTCGGCTTTGAGGCGGGCCACGTCCACGTTGGACGGGCACTCGGATTTGCAGCCTTTGCAGGAGAGACAGAGGTCCATCACGGCCTTCACCTCGGCGCTGTCCCAGGGGTTGCGGACATTGCGCGGGTGCGTGAGCACCTCGCGCAGCATGTTGGCCCGGGCGCGGGTGGTGTCCTGCTCATTGCGCGTGGCCATGTAGCTGGGGCACATCGTGCCGCCCATGAGGTGGGATTTCCGGCACTCGCCCACGCCGGTGCATTTCTCGGTGGCGCGCAGCACGCCCTCGTCGGCGGCGAAATCAAACAGTGTCCGGTAGACCGGTGTGGCGAGGCCGGGGCTGTGCCGCAGGTGCGTGTCCATCGGCGGGGTGTCGATGATCTTGCCCGGATTGAGAAGGCCGTGCGGGTCGAAGGTCTCCTTCACACGCCGCATCATCGCGTAGCAGGCGTCGCCCACCATGTAGCGGATGAATTCGCCGCGGAGGCGGCCGTCGCCGTGCTCGCCGGAAAGCGAGCCGCGGTATTTCTTTACCAGGGCGGCGACATCGGTGGCGATGGCGCGGAACATCCGCAGCCCCTCCGGTGTTTTCAGGTCGAAAAGCGGGCGGGTGTGCAGTTCCCCGGCTCCGGCATGGGCGTAATACACGCAGTTGATGCCGTATTTGTCCCGCATCAGCGCGTCGAATTCCGCGATGTAGTCCGGCAGGTCCTCGACCGCCACGGCGGTATCCTCGACCACCTCGCGCGGCTTGGCATCGCCGCGCACGTTGTTCATCAGGCCCTGCCCGGCGCGGCGCAGCTCCCACACTTTGTTGCAGTCGTCGTCCCACAGCACGGGAAAGGCATAGCCCAGCCCGGCGGCGCGCATCTCCGCCGTAATGGCCGCAAACTCCCGCTCCAGGTGCGCGCGGTCCTCATGCCGCAGCTCGACCACGAGCACGGCGCCGGGATCACCCTGCACGAAGAACCGGTTCTTCACCTGTTCGAGATTGGCCTTGGTGCATTCGAGGATGTGCCGGTCAATCAGTTCGCAGCCGAAGGGCCGGTGTCGCATCGCGACCAGCGTGGCTTTGAGCGCATCGTGCACCGACGCAAAATGCGCGCAGAGCAGCGCCCCGGGCGGCGGCAGCAGCTCGCAGTTGAGCTCGTATTCCACGCCGAGGAAAAGCGTGCCCTCCGAGCCCGCGATCAGCCGGCAGAGATTGAAGGGCTTGGCCGAGGCCGGGTCGAAAACCGCGTTGTCGAACAGTTCGTCGAGCGCATAGCCGGTGTTGCGCCGCGTGACCGACGGCTTGGGAAAGTTTTCCCGGATGAGCCGCCGGTTTTCCGCGTCGCCCAGCAGGTCGCGCACGAGCCGGTAGATCCGCGTCTCCAGCGTGTCCGGCCCGGCGCACTTTTGTGCGAATGCCTCCCGCGTGAGCGGGCCGAAGACCGCCTCGGCGCCGTCGCTGAGGAAGCCGCGCACCGACACGAGGTGGTCCCGGGTGGCGCCATACCTGATGGAGTTTGCCCCGCAGGAGTTGTTGCCCGCCATGCCGCCGATCATCGCGCGGTTGGCCGTGGACGTCTCCGGTGTGAACCACACCCCATGCGGCCGGAGATGCAGGTTGAGATCGTTGCGCACCACGCCGGGCTGCACGCGCACGCGGCGCGCCGCCGCATTGTAGCCAAGGATGCGGTTCAGGTGCCGGCCAAGGTCCACCACGATGCCGCGGCCCACGACCTGCCCGGCGAGCGAGGTGCCGGCCGCGCGCGGGATGAGGCCGACGCGGTGGTGGTTGGCAAAGGCGAGCAGCGCGCGCAGGTCGTCCTCGGATTTCGGCAGCGCCACTGCCAGCGGCAGCTCCCGGTATTCGGAGGCGTCGGTCGCGTAGAGCGTGCGCATCACCGCGTCGTGGTGCAGGTCGCCTTCCAGACGAGCAGCCAGCGCGGCCAGTTCGGCCTCAAGGGATGGTGACGTTGTTTCCGGCATGTAAAAATTTAGCTGTGGTCGCAGCGGATGTGACGCCAAAGCGGCCTGATTGGGCAGCCTATTCGACGATCATAGAGCAATGGCTGAAAGATGCGGCGCAACCGCTAGGGCCCAAGGATGAAGCCGTATTGGTTCGGCCGTGGTGGAAGCGGTTAAGAAGACCGGTTATTGCGTCTTCCCGCGAGCGTCGACTTTCCATTTGGACTCGATCCCGCTGTCGGCGGTTACGACAACCTCGTCGGTCAGGTTGATAACGGGACAGATGTGGGCTGGAGTGAAGGCCACGCGCTCGCCGACGGCGAGGGTTGCGACGGCTTCACCGCGGACATAGCCATGCTCCTCGTTCACGCGAACCACGGTGAGGTCACGGCCATCGGCAGCCAAGGCATAGATATTGTCTGCGGTGCGGTCGGAAGAAAATGTTTTGGAGCCGGCATCAATGAGCGCGAGTCCGGGCTCAGGTTTGTCCACCACGGTGGCGAGCACCTGCACGGCGACGTCTCCGGCGGACATGACCCCGGTTTTGCGCGAAAGCGCAAGATCCCCGAACATATAGGCGCCGGGCCGGACGGCTTGCACCCGTCCGGCAGCATGCGATGCGATGAGGCGCGCACTGACACTGCAACCCGGCCAGATGGGAAGGCCGGGATCGATGGCGTTGCGCACGCGGTCCAGTCGCTCGATGAGCTCGATCGACTTCTCGGCCAGTTGGTCTCGAGGCGCGCCGTAAAAATGCCCCTCGTGGGTGTAGAAGCCGTGCAACTCAAGGTTTGGGCTGCGCGCAATGAGGGTCGCGAGGCGCTGGGCGTCATCTGGGCTGCGCAAACCTTCCCGGCCCAAACCTGTGTCCACGGCCATCATGACAGCCAGTTTGCGCCCGGCAGCCCTTGCCACCTGTGTCAGAGCCGGCGCATGGACCTCGCTGGTTACGGCAACCCGGAAGTCATCCAGCCGATCGCCCAAAGCCGCTATCCGGGGTGCCTGGGCATGATCCACGAGCGAGTGGGCCACAAACAGGCTGCGCACGCCGGAGGGGAGCATGGCTTCGGCCTCGCCGAGCTTGGCGCAGGTGAGGCCGGCGGCTCCCGCCGCAAGCTGCCGGCGGGCAACCTCGACCATCTTATGCGTCTTGATGTGCGGTCGCAGCTCGACGCCGTGCGTCCGACAAGTTGCCTGCATGGAGGCAATGTTGGCTTCCAATTTCCGGCGGTCCAAAAGCACGCACGGGGTTGCCTGTTCTGGATAGGCTGTGGTCATGATTACATCTGCCCGATCTGACCCACGGTCAATCCGCCGTCCACGGTGAGAACCTGCCCGGTGATGTAGGCGGCCGCGGGAGAGAGCAGGAAGGCGGTGGCGCCGGCACAGTCCTCGGGCTCACCGATGCGCCCCAACAATATCTTTTTGCAATAGTGGGCGCGCTTATCGGCCTTGGAATCAATCCAAGGCGCGGTCAACGGCGTGCGGATAAGCCCGGGCGCGACTCCATTGACGCGGATGCCATGCGGGGCCAGTGCCTGGGCGAGCGAACGGGTCATCATGACGAGCGCACCTTTGGAAGTGTCATAGGCGGTCGAGTTCTCCTCGGATTGAAATCCGTTGGTGGAGGAAATGATGACCACGGCTCCGGGCTGCCGGCGGGCGGTCAACGACCGGGCAAAAGCCTGCACCAGAAAATAGCACGCACGGACGTTGAGCTGCATGGTCCGGTCCCAGCGCTCGAGGTTCATATCGAGAAATGGAACATCGAAGAAGCTGCCGGCATTGCAGACCAGGAGATTGAGTCCCGGTGCGGCGGCCAGACTTTCCCTGATCAGTTCATCCGGCGCGGCCGGATCCAAAAGATTTTTGCCGATGTAGGCTGCCGAGGCCGGCAGACAATCCGGTCGCGGAGCGGTGCCGTGAAAAACGACCTCGGCTCCCGCGGTGTGGATGCATTGCGCGATGGCAAGGCCGATGCCCTTGGAAGAACCGGTGACGAGGGCGGCCTGCCCGGTGAGGGAAAAAGTATTCATGGGTCTGGAGGCAGGTGAGATCATTTGGTCTTGGGCACCGCGATGCAATCGATCTCGAACAGCAGCCGGCCCAGACATTTGGTCAGTGTGGTCCGCGCGGGAAACGGCGGCTTGAAATACTCGCGATAGAGCTGGTTGTAGGCCGCCACGTCCGCCGGATCGCGCACATAGGAGGTTACCTTGACCACATGCCCGAGATCGCTGCCGGCCTCTTCGAGCACCTTGCGCAGATTTTCCATGGACCGCCGAAATTCGCCTTCGAAGTTATCCGAGACAATGGCGCCGGTGTCGTCCGTGGAAGCCTGGCCGGACACGAAGATCAGGCCGCCGGTGGCGACAGTGTGGCTGAAGGGAAGGGCGGCCGGCCCGGTGTGATTGGAGCGGGAGTGGATGATGTCGGGTTTCATGATTTAAAATGGAGATGAGAATGAAATGACGGTGTGGCAGGGTGGGTTTTTTCAGGACCAGATCACCGACCGGTTGATGGCGGCGAGGTCCTTGCAGCCAAGGAGGGCCATGGCCATGCGGAGTTCGCGTAACAGTATCCTTTGGATATGGGCAACACCCTCGGCCCCGCCCACGGCCAGCCCGTGGATGTAGGGGCGGCCGATCAGCACCGCCTTGGCGCCGTAGGCCAGAGCCTTCACTATGTCTGTGCCACGGCGCACCCCTCCATCCATGAGGACAGGAACCCGGCCGGCGACCTGCTCGGCAATTCGCGGCAGAACTTCAATGGTGGCTGGAACAGTGTCGAGATTCCGCCCCCCATGGTTTGATACAATCATGCCGGCGGCACCGACGCCGATGGCTTTTTCCGCATCATCGGGGTTCATAATGCCTTTTAGGACGACCGGAACCTTGGCATACGCGATCAATTCTTCGACCTCCGACCAGACCAGTCGAATGGGGATGACCCGATCCAAGGTGAACATCCCGGGCTCGCGCCGTTTGGCCACATGGGGAAGGCCGATGTGAGGTGGTCGTTGAAACCTCGCCCGTTCTTCGCGGTTTCGAACGCCCGGCACCGGGCTGTCGACGGTCAGGCAGATGATCTTCGCACCGGCGGCCTCCGCTCGTCGGATCAAATCCTTGGTGAGCGCCAAATCATACTGCACATAGACTTGGAACCAAAGGGGACTCCGGGTGGCAGCGGCCACTTCTTCCACACTGGTGCCGGAAAGGGTGCTCAGGACGTAGGTTGTATTGGTGGCAGATGCACCCCGGGCCACGGCCAGTTCGCCTTCGGGGTGAAACAGACCGCTCGATGCCGTGGGCGCGAAGAGAACGGGACAGGGCATAGGGCAGCCGAGCAAATTCTGACTTGTATCCAAATTGCCCAAATCGGTCAGAACACTAGGATTCAGGCGGATTTCCTGGAATTTTTCCTGATTCCAGCGAAGGGTAAATTCGTCGCCAACTCCGCCCTGCAAGAACTCAAAACTTGCCTCCGGGATTGCGGTGCGTGCCAGCTTTTCGGCATCGGATAATGAGACGATGCTGAGCAGCACATCGGGTTTGGCGGTTGGCACGGCGGCGGATTGGAAGCCCCGGCTTTGGCTGCCCAACAACGACAAGCCGGCAAGGCAGGCTGCACCTTGCAGGAAGCCACGGCGATGGATGGGTTTTGTATTCATGGTGCTATAAGCGGTGTGGGGGATGAAGAATCTTTGGCGGGCCGGCTTCACCACCATCCGAGCGCCTTCCACCACAAGGCACCGATGCCCAACCAAATGGTGAGGTGGAAAATGGAGATGACGAAGCCGTAGCCGAACCAACGCGGGCTCGAGACATAGCCGTTGCCAAAATAGATGATGACCGGCCCGGAGGAGTAGGGAGTCAGGCAAGCACACAGATTGGACAGATACGCCATCACGGCGACCGCGACCAGAGCAGGAATTTCAGCGGTCTTGGTGATGACGAGAAACGCCGCGACCATCGCCGCGATGTGTGCCGTCAGCATGGAAAAGGCATACATCGAGTAAAAATAGGCGAGGGCCAGGAGCAGCAGCACCACCACCGCCGGAAACGGCATGACAGCGGATTGGATGCTGTGGGCGAACCAGCCGATGATCCCGTGCTCGCGCAGTTGATTGGCCAGAGTGAGGATTCCGCCCACCCAGATCAGGGCGTCCCAAGCGCCGCGGTTCTTCAGCACACCTTCCCACGTTTCCGTGCCCGTGAGCAGCAGAACGCACACGCCAATCCATGCGACCAAGGTCGGGCCCATGCCATGCCAGAAGGAGGTGGTCCAGAGGATCAGCAGCCCCGCCCCCAAGACCGCCATGATGATTTCGTCCCGTTGCCACCCACCCAGCGCCACGAGATCACGCTTGGCGGACTCCCGGGCGGCATTGGTATCGAACTTTGCTGTGCGGGTAAGGCGGCGCAGCAACGGGGGCAGAATCAGAAACGACACAATCGCCGGAACGATTGCGCCCAGGGCCCAGGTGCCCCAGCCGAAGTCAATCCCATACACATCGTTGGCGGCCCGCCGCACCAGCGGATTGGCCGCCATGCCGGTCAGATACATCGCGGCCGCGATGAGATTGGCATGCGCTCCCACGAGCATGAGGAAAGCACCGCCGCGTTCTGGATGACAGTCGGGAAACGATTTCAGCGCCTCCGCCAGCGATCTGGCGATGGGGGCCAAGACCCCGCCGCCACGGGCAGTGTTGGAAGGAATCAGTGTTCCCAGGATCATTTCTGCTGCGCAGAGGGCATATCCGAGGCCGAGCAGTGAACGTCCCAGCCACACCACCAAACCCAGGGCGATGCGACGACCAAAGCCCGTGCGGGTTACGCTGCCGGCAATCAAAAAGGCGGCGACGACGAGCCAGACCGTCTCATCGGCATAACCGGCCATGGTTTGTTTGATCGTCAGGGTTTCCGTGACAGCCAGCAAGGTGAGGGCCAGCAGAGTCACGGCTCCCATCGGCAAGGGACGCAGAAGGAACGCGGCGATGGCGGCGATAAACACGGCCAGCACCTGCCAGCCGGTGGTCAAGTCCAGCGCCTCGGCCGGAACGGATGCTGATGCCGGGCTAAAAGTGCCTGCGCCGGTCACCCAGCCTGCCGGTGCTGGCATCATCCAGAGCACCAGTCCGATCAACACGCATAAGACGAGTCTGACACCGGCGGGTCGGCTGATGGGGGATGCTTCGGCCATGGATTTGTTGTCGCTGGAGTTAACCCCGACGGGACGTCTCCAGCAGCGATTTGAGTGGTCCGACGATCTCTGCCGCCAGCAACCGGTAGCCCGAAGCGTTGGGATGCAGTCGGTCGGGCATGTGCGTCACAGCGATGTTCCCGTCGGGTTGCAGCAAACAGGTGCCGGCGTCGATGAACACGACATCCCGGCTTTCCCCGGCGAATGAGCGCAGGCGATCATTGATGACCATGATCTCTAGCTGTTTTTGATCGTCGGCCGGACCGCGTGGAAGCAGGCCCAACAACAGCACCCGGGTGCTCGGCAGATGCTGCCGGAGAGATTCCACCACTGCGACGATACCGGCCACTATCTCCGGCCCAGTGTTTTTCGGCGTGAGATTTTGGGTCCCGAGCCCGGGATCGAGGTTGTTTGTTCCAATCAACAGCACGGCGACCTCTGGGGCGAGACCTTCCAAGGCACCGTGCCAGATACGCCACAACAGCTGCTGGGTGCGGTCGCCGGAAATACCAAAGCAGGCCGCGCGGAGGGGGCTGAAAAACTCCTCCCAGATAGGCAGACCCTGCGTGCGCCAGCCTGCCGTGATGGAGTCCCCCAAAAAAATGACATCAAAACCACCCTTGCGTGCGAGTTGGGTCTGTTCGGCGTAGCTCTGCAGCCATGCGGCGACTTGTGCGGGCGTGTAGTCCGGGCGAAGCGCCGGTCTGGTGGCGCTGGCGCCGTTGGCAGACAGCGGCGGCTTGGCCGGGAACTCGTTCGCGTTCACCAACTGCACGACGCTCCAATGGGCGGGTTGGTGAAAAGAGGGAGACGGGAGCAAAGCGGTCGACGACAGCAGGGGTTCCCCGGCGCCACGATAGTGGTAGCGACAGATCGCCGCCCGCAGAAGCTGGCCGCTCTTCAGTTCGGAGGGCCCAACGGCAGCGGCCGGCACCGTGATGACTCCTGACCAGTATTCATGTTCACGGCGGGTTTTGCTGAGCACCCAGTTTGGCTCGGGCACCAGGTAGTCCTCCAGCTTGGCAGTGCGCTGCCGCACGCGCGCGAGCCCATCGGATGTCCAACGCAGTTGCAGGCGTTGATTTTCCGGCGTCAGATGGATTTCGAGGTAGTCGCCGGAGCCTTCGAGCTGGAGAAAGACTTCGGCCACATTGCCCAGCTCCCAGGTGCGCTCATTCAGCCGGGTGGCGAGATTGCTTTGGTCCGCCCCAAACAAGACCAGGTGGAAATGCAGGGCGTCCGGAGTCCAGGTAATTCCGGCCCAGCCGCCGTCCGGCATCAATCCGCCGCGATCCTCCGTCCAAGGCTGTGCGAGTTCGCGCCACTGCCACCCGATCTCGTCCGGCGCAGGCGCGAGCAAAGGTTGCCGGGCGGAAAGTGCAGCCCACACGCGGGCGGTTGGCGGAGGGGAGGATGGGTGCGGACCATTCATGGTGCTCCATCCGTTGCCCAGCGGTTCATGCGTTCCAGGATTGGCGGAGGCAGTTCGATTCTGGAGGCGGCCAGCGCATTGGCGAGGTGCCCGGTATGTCGGGCGCCGACCAGCACGGTCGAAACTGCCGGCTGGTGGCAAACCCAGGCGAGGGCGAGCTGGGTGGCGGGAATTTCTGTCTCCAAGGCCAGTTCTTTGAGGCGCTCCACGATGGAGAAGTTTTGTCCGGTAAAGTAGAGGTCCGCATGCTGGGGCATGACGTCGAAGCGCGTGCCCTTCGGAATCGCAGCCCGGTCGGACGAGTATTTTCCGGTCAGAAAGCCGGCGGCCAGCGGGCTGTAGGCCAGCGTGGCGAGCCCTTCGCGTCGCGCCAAGTCAAAGGCGGCCCGATCGAAGCGCAGGAGATTGCCGCACAGTTCGACGGCCTGAAAGGGGATGCACCCTTGGGCGCGGGCGGCCGCAAGGGCCTCGCCGATCTGGGCGGCGGAGTAGTTGCTGACCCCACCTGCCCGGGCGAGTCCGCTCCGAATAACCCCGTCCATCGCAAGGGCGGCCTCACCGGGTGTGGCCGTGGGATCGAAGGCGTGGTAAAAATACAGATCGGTGTAATCGGTCTGCAGCCGCGCGAGGCTGGCCTCGAGGGCCGCGCGCACCGCAGCCGGTCGAAAGTTGCGGGTGACTTTGGTCACCACCAGGACCTGTTTCCGGAGCCCCCGGGATGCCAGCCAGCGGCCGACGATTTTCTCCGAAGAATGCATTTCGTCGGAGACCTCCCGCACATCGTCGAGACCGTAACGGGTGCGACGCTGCGCGCGCGCCTGGCCGCCACCGTAGGCCTCCGCCGTATCGAACAGAGTGATGCCGTTGGCGACGGCGTAATCCATCACCGCAAAGGCTTCGGCTTCGGTAATCTCCCGGCCAAAGGTTCCACAGCCAAGCCCCAGCCGGGGAGCCGGCAAGCGGCCAGGCTCTGATGCACCGACCCCGGCCCGGTCACTTTGCGGTGTAGCCGCCATCGACGGGCAGGTTGACCCCGGTGACATATGAAGCCGCGTCCGAGAGCAAAAATACGACGGCCCCGCCGATCTCGCGGGCTTCGGCCATCCGGCCCAACATGGTCATTTTCCCATAACGGGATATGAACTCCGCCGCCTGTGGCTTTTCCGGATTGTAGATGCCGCCGGGCGAGACGGTGTTCACCCTGACTCGGCGGGGGCCGTAGTGGGAGGCCATGTAGCGCGTGAGATTTACCATGCCGCCCTTGTGGAAAAAGTAGTCGGGCGAGGGGTTGTTTCCGGTGCCTTCATACAGCCACGGGTTCATGCCAATCATGCCCATCATCGAGCCGATATTGACGATGCTGCCACCGCCCGCCGCAGCCATCGCATCCCCAAAGGTGCGCGCCGTGGCGAAAAAGCCCGTGGCGTTCGTGGCCATGGAGGCCGCCCAATTTTCGAGCTGATCGTTGTAGCCACGCATGGTGCGGCTGACGGCATTGAACACGATGCCGTCAATCCGGCCTTGGGCAGCGAGCACCCGGTCGCGCAGGGCGAACAGCGACGACTCGGATTTGATGTCCACCTCATCGACCTGCACTTCGCGGCCGGCACGTCTCTCGCCGTCGGCCAGCGTCGTGAGCGAGTTCCGGTTGCGCGATGCCACGATCAGGTTGGCGCCGGCCTCGGCCAAGGCCGTGACCAAGGCACGCCCCAGCAGGCCGGTGCCGCCAAACTGGATGACCACTTTGTTCCGCAGCGAGAATGAATCAGGCATAGGGAGAGCGGCCGGGGGGCTTTAGCGCGGCAGGCAGTTCATCCATTTGACCTTGGACGAGCTTGAGGCGCTGCTTGATGGCATTGGCCAGACACACAACATCGGCGCCCACGCCGATGAGATTGTAGCCTTCGCCGACCAGATCGGCGAAGGGGGCAATCAGGCCAGCCGTCATGGCAAATTTGCCGTTGGCCCGCGCGACCGCCGCGACGCGCTTGCGGGCGGCCACCACAGCAGGATCGTCCAACTGGGCGAGCTTCCCGATCCGGTGGCTGAAATCGCCCGGCCCGAAGAGCAAACCGTCGAAACCGGGAACCGCCGCAATGGCTTCGGCCTGCTCCAGGGCTTCCGGAGATTCAATTTGCAGGATCACCAGACGCTCGGTGTTGGAATTTTCCACGTAATCGCCGATCGGCAGCTGGCAAAACATGCCGTCCACGTTGCCGCCGTCCAAAGCACGTTTGCCGACCGGGTGGAACCGCAGCCACTCGACGATTTGGCGGGCTTCATTGGCATCGGCCACGTGGGGCACGATGATGCCGGTGGCGCCGGCCTCGAGCGGCCGGATATAGTCGCTGTAACTGCCCCGCCCAACCCTCACCAGGGTGTCGATGCCGTATATCCGGGCGGCGCGGATTTGATTCTCCAGGCCGATCCAATCGTTCGGCACGTGCTCCGTGCAAAGCCAGACGCTGTCCAAA
>JAHCLN010000008.1 GCA_026125215.1 Opitutaceae bacterium | reverse complement strand
ACCCTTTTTCCGCCCGCCACCAACGGCTCGCCGCCGCCCTGCCCCTCGACGGAGCCCTGCTGGTCGTCGGCGCCGGCGCCCCGGTGCCGCTGCCGGAGAACACCGACCAGATCTACTCCTACCGCGCGCACAGCGATTATTACTACCTCACAGGGCTGGAGTGTCCGCACGGCATCGTGGCCTATGATCCGACGGAGGGCCTCTGGCACTCGTTTGTGCCCGAGGTCACGGAGGCCGAGCGCATCTGGGAAGGCCGGGAACAGCCGCCGGGCGAACCGCTCGCGGGCTTCACCGCATGGCTGGAGCAACGCCGCGGCCGGCCGGTGGCGCAGCTCGGCGCCCCCGTGCCCGGGGTCGAGGCCGACACCGTGCGCTCGCAGCAAATCCGCGCCCACTTTCTCCATGCGCGCCGGCCGAAGGACGCCGCCGAGGTCGCCCTGCTGCGGCGGGCCGCCGCCGCCACCGCGGCGGGTTACGAGAGCCTGCGCACCGTGCTGCGGCCGGGCCTCACCGAACGTGCCCTGCAGGTCGAGCTGGAAACCGGGTTTTTCCGCCACGGCGCCACCCGCACGGGCTACCACTCCATCGTCGCGACGGGGGCCAATTCCGGCGTCCTGCATTTTCCGCCGGGCATGCGTTCGGTCGCCGCCGGGGACTTCGTGCTCGTGGACGCCGGGGCCGAGGTGGACCGCTACGTGATCGACGTCACCCGCACCTTCGTGGCCGGCGAGCCCTCGTCGTTTCAACGCGAGCTCTACCAGATCGTCCTCGACGCCCAGGTGCGCGCGTGCGGCCGCTGCCGGCCCGGGATCGAGTGGCGCGACAACCACCTCGCCTGCGCCGTGGACCTCGTCGCGGGATTGGTGGACATGGACATCATGCGCGGCGACCCGGAATCGCTGGTTGCGCAGGAGGCGCACACGCTGTTTTTCCCCCACGGCCTCGGGCACATGGTCGGCCTCGGGGTCCGCGATGCGAGCGGCACCCTGCCCGGCCGGACCAAGGACCCCCGGCCCAGCCTGCGCAATCTCCGCATGGATCTCCCGCTGGCCGAAGGCTACGTGGTGACGGTCGAGCCCGGGCTCTATTTCATCCCCGCCCTGCTCAACGATCCTGCGCGCCGCGAGCGCTTCCGCGACTGCGTGAACTGGCCGCTGGCCGAATCGCTGCTCGGGCTGGGCGGCGTGCGCATCGAGGACAACCTCCTCGTCACCGCCGGCGATCCGGAAAACCTCACCGCCGCCATCCCGAAGACGCTGTGAGGCCCGTCGCACCGGCCGCTCAGCTGTCGTCCGCGGCAAGGATCGGGCTCTCCTCCTCCTCTTCTGGTTTCACGCCAATCTCCCTGATCCTGCCCGGAATTTTCCGTGGACAAACCCGCCGGTCTGCGTCTCTTTTCCGGTCATGGCCCAGTCAGAAACCAAGCTTGTCACACCCGTCAGTCTCGCCGTCGACGCCGTTCTCGTCGTCGGGTTTTTCGTCTTCATGTTCGGGGTGCTCAAGCCCCACGTGCCGTCGAGCGATCCGAAGATGATCTGGCTCTGGGCCGGGCTGACCTCCGCCTGCATGAGCGGCGTGTTCTGGCTGGCGATCCAGATGTTCCGCGTGGTGCTCAAGGCCCAGCTCGCGGCCAAGAAGTAAAGCTCAGCCGGCCGCGGCCGCCCGGCGGCGCTCCATGAGCTATGGAGGGCGGGTCGGCAAAATTGCTTTCCAGGGGTGAATTACCTTTGCCTCCGGCGGAGCCGGCCGACATCCTCCCGTCGAACTCCGCAACGCCATGGCCGTCCCTGCCACGCCGTCCAAACTACAGCCGCTGCTCAAATACCTCGACCGACTCGAGGCCCGGGCCTCGATTGAATGCCTGCGCGAATTGCTCGCCACGAGCACCATCACCATCAGTGACCTGCGCGACTTCGTGCGCTTCGGTCCCGAGAATTACCAGCGCAACTTAGTGGCGTCCGGCCCGTGGTATGAGATTCTGGTCATCTGCTGGCGCAGCGGCCAGCGCAGCCCCATCCATAACCACGCCAGATCCACCTGCGGACTCAAGGTCCTCGCCGGTGTCTGCAATGAGACGGTATTCGAGCATTCGACCTGCGGCCAGGTCGTCGCGGTCTCCACCAGCGAAAAGCACACAGGCGACATCTGCGTATCCGAGGACGAAGACACGCACCAAGTCTCCAACCTGCAGGCACCGGGCCAAGATCTCGTGACCCTGCACATCTATTCTCCTCCGCTCCGGGCCATGCAACAATTCTCCATCACCGGCGGCGCCGAGGAATGGCGGCCGGCCGTGGCTGTGTTTGGCCTCGGCGAAGGTATTTGAACTGCCCCGTGCGCATGGAAACACTGCGTGGTGGCGGGACCACTTCCTCTTCGCCGCATATTGTCATCGTGGGCGGCGGCTTCAGCGGCACGCTCACCGCCGTCAATCTCGCCCGTCTTGCCGTGGCGCCGCTGCACGTGACCCTCGTCAACCACGGCCGTTCGACGGGCCGCGGCGTCGCCTACGGCACCGGCCGGCCGGAGCACCTGCTCAACGTGGCCGCGCGCAACATGTCGGCACTGCCCGACCACCCGAACCACTTTGTCGAATGGCTCCGCACGCGCGCCGAATACGCCGGTGTGCCCGACGTCAGGCTGCGCGAGACCTTCATGCCGCGCCGCGTCTACGGCGACTATCTACGCAGCCTTGCGCTGCATTACGCCCAGCCACTGGACACTCGCTCGCGCGTGAGGATGGAGACGATCGAGGCCGAGGCCGTTAACTTCAAGACGACCGGCCACCGCGCACAACTGGTGGTGGCCGGTGGAAAAACCCTCGAAGCTGACAAAGTGCTTCTTGCCACAGGCAACGAATCGCCTGCCGGTCTGCCCGGTAGCGACGCCATCGACTCACATCCCGCATGGTGCGGCGACCCATGGAGCGACTGGGAAACGCGGCTTCCAGCTGACGGCGACATCGTGCTGCTCGGCACCGGGCTCACCACGGTTGACGCCATCATCACACTGCTGGCACTCGGCTGGCGCGGCGGCATCCATGCGGTCTCGCGCCACGGCTTGCTGCCGCAACCTCATTTCAAGGGCACCGACGATCCGCACTTCCCGCCGGCGGGCGTCGATCTCGCCTGCCTTGGGTTGGAAAGCCTCGTGCGCCTGCTGGAGGAACATTGCGCCCGATTGCGCCGCGAGGACGCCAATCCCGCCATGATCGTGGACAAACTGCGCCCGCACACCCAGCACATCTGGCAGGCTTTCACCGACGCTGAGCGACTCGAGTTCATCGCCCGCCATGCCGCGCGATGGAATGCCATCCGGCATCGCATCGCCCCGTCGATCCACCGACAGGTGACTGCAGCCCTCGCGTCGGGCCGGCTGAAGGTCACCCGTGCTGGCATCGCAAGCGTGAAGTCCCGCGGGACGAAGATCGGCGTCGAACTACGAGGCCCCGACGGGGCAACATCCTGCCTCGAAGCAGCATTCGCCATCAATTGCACCGGCCCTCACACCCGGTTCTCGGCCACGCGCTCCACTCTGCTGCAGAATCTCCTGCACAGCGGCGCAGTCACACCGGACTCGATGGACATGGGTATCCGGGTCGAACCTGACTTCGCTGCCGTCGGGCGTGACGGCCGCCGTTCGCCGTTCCTTTTTGCCATCGGCCCGCTACTACGCGGCACGTTGTGGGAAAGCATCGCGGTGCCAGAATTGCGCAGTCAGGCACTGCATGTGGCCCAGACCATGCTCGGCGAGGTGTCGGCGGCCGCAGTGGATCCAGGCTGGCCTGCGGTCGAGGAGACCGCCGTCATCGAATACTTGATTTGACCCCGCTCACGCCGCGGCCGCCCGGCGGCGCTCCAGCCGCGCCGCCACGAGGATCGAAAGTTCGTAGAGTGCGATCAGCGGCAGTGCGATCAGCGTCTGGTTGAACATGTCGGGCGTCGGCGTGATGATCGCGGCGATGATGAACATGACCACCATGGCATGCCGCCGGTATTTGCGGAGCGTGGCCGCGGCCACCAGTCCCATGATGTTCGCCAGCACGATGAGCAGCGGGAACTCGAAGGCACCGCCGAGGCCGAGCACCAGCCACAGCAGCAGGCTGTAGTATTTGTCGGCCGTCCACAGGACGTTGTAGCCGAGCAGTTCGTTGAGCTCGAAGGAAATCCGCAGCGTGCTCGGCACGATCAGGAAGTAGCCGAAGGAGGCGCCGAGGAGAAAGAGCACCAGCGCGGCCCCCGCCGCGGGCAGCAGCAGCCGCAGCTCGCGCCGCGTGAGCGCCGGAGCGATGAACTGCCCGACGAAAAACAGGCAGAACGGCAGCGCCAGCAGGAAGCCGCCGAGCAGGCAGATGCTGATGATCACCGAGAAGACGCCCATCGGGCTGTTGGTGATGAGCTCGGTGTGCAGGGAGGGGTAGTCCGCCTGCACCTGCTCCAGCGGCCGCACCAGCAGGTGCGCGAAGCGCCGCAGGTTGAAGGCGATCAGCGCCACGAAGCCCGCGAAGACGAGCGCGCACTTGATCAGCGTCCAGCGCAGGTCCTCGAGGTGGTCGAAGAACCCCATCGGCTTTTCGCGTGGGTCCGCCGCCGGCTCCGCCTCAAACTCCTCGTGGTCGTTCACGGCGGAAGGTTCAGCCGGCCGTTGCACCCCGGCCCGCGCGCTCCAGCTCGGCGCGGATGCTGCGTTCGCGCGAAGCCACCCGCTCGCGGATGCGGGCATAGTCGGCGATCCAGGCCTCGCCTTCGCGCAACCAGCGCAGGACATCGGGCTCGGGGTCGGGATCGCCGCGGTGGATGCGGCCCCAGGCCAGCGCTGACACGAGGTCGTCGTTCACCACGATGCTGCCGTCGGCCTCGCGGGGTGCATGCTGGGCGAGCGGGGTCAGCCGGGTGATGACCCGGATGAAGGCGTCGCGCCCCTGCGGGCCGCCGTGGACCGCAAAAAGATGCACCATGCGCTTGAACTGCACGTCCAGGTCGCGGCGCTCCCGGTCGGAGAGACCGGCATCCGGATTCTCCAGCCGGGCGCCGATGTCGTCGGCCAGGGCCGTGGCCGCAAACACCGAGCCCTGCTCGGCGATTTGCGCGAGGATGAGACGCGCGCGCGGCAGGTCGCGTTTGTCCTCGGGTCCGAGCATGAGCCGCAGCCCAAGCGCCTCCAGCGCCCGCGCATCGCCGGCGGCGGCCCCGGCCTCGATCATCCTTTCCAGCTCGGCATCGTGCAACGGCTGGAGTCCGCCCTCGGCATAGGCTTCCCACAAAAGTTTCCAGGCGGCCTCCTGCCCGCGGGCCGCCGCCTCGCGCAGCAGCGCCACGCCCCGTTCCCGGTCCTGCGGCAGGCCCTGTCCGGTGAAGGACAGGTAACCCAGATAAACCTTGGCCTCCTCGAAGTCGGCCACGGCCGGCCGGCGGAAGGCCTCGGCGGCCTTGGCGAGGTCCCGCGGCACGCCGCCGTAGCCGTGGAAGTAAATCTCCCCCAGCCGGTAGGAAGCCTCGATGTGTCCCTGGGCAACGGCTTTCTCCAGCCACTCCAGCGACTTGGCGAGATCGCGCTCGACACCGGCGAGGCCCTGAAAATAGGCCGCGGCCACCTCGTATTGGGCCTGCGCGTCGCCGGCCGCCGCCGCGGCAAAATCGGGCGCGGTTTGCGCGCCCAGCCGCAGCCCCGTGGCCAACGCCAGCACGGCCGCCCAGGTTCGGATGTGATGCAAAGACATGCCGCTGGCTTAACGACCGGCGCGGGCGGCGCAACCCCGGGTTTGCCCGGCGGGGTTTTTCGGCCTCTCCCCGTCCTAAACCGCCTCCGCCGTTGACACCCCCGTCCGCGCCCGCTCCGATGCGCGCTCCTTCCGTTCATTTCTCCTACTCACATGGCCAAGAAAACCACCGCTAAGAAATCCGCGGGCAAAAAGCCCGCCGCCAAGCAATCCGCCGCCAAGGGCCCGAAATACGTTTACACGTGGGGCGCCGGCAAAGCCGACGGCAACGGCGGCATGAAAAACCTCCTCGGCGGCAAGGGCGCCAATCTCGCCGAGATGACCCGCATCGGCCTGCCCGTGCCCCCCGGCTTCACCATCACGACCGAGGTCTGCACCTACTACTACGCCAACAAGAAGACCTATCCCGCCTCGCTCCAGGCCCAGATGGAAGCCGGCGTCGCCAACATGGAGAAGATCATGGGCACGAAGTTCGGCGCTACCGAGGGCATGCCGCTTCTCGTCGCCGTGCGCTCCGGCGCCCGCGACTCCATGCCGGGCATGATGGACACCATCCTCAACCTCGGCCTCAACGACCAGACCGTCCTCGCCCTCGTCAAGGCCACCCAGAACGAGCGCTTCGCGTGGGACTGCTACCGCCGCTTCATCCAGATGTATGGCGACGTCGTGCTCGGCGTGCAGAAGAAGGAAGGCGAAGACCACGAGCCGTTCGAAACCGTCATCGAAGGCTACAAGCACGAGAAGTATCACGCCGACATCGAGGACTCGAAGCTCACCGCCGCCGACCAGCAGGAGCTCGTCCAGCGCTTCAAGGCGCTCGTGAAGGAGCGCACCGGCCGCGTGTTCCCCAACGATCCCTGGGACCAGCTCCGCGGCGCCGCCGGCGCCGTGTTCGGCTCCTGGATGAACGACCGCGCCATCGTTTACCGCCGCAAATACAACATCCCTTCCGAGTGGGGCACCGCCGTCAACGTGCAGGCCATGGTGTTCGGCAACACCGGCGACACCTCCGGCTCCGGCGTCGCGTTCACCCGCAATCCCGCCAACGGCACCAACGAGTTCTACGGCGAGTTCCTCATCAACGCCCAGGGCGAGGACGTCGTCGCCGGCGTCCGCACGCCCGAGCCCGTCCTCAAGCTGAAGGACCAGATGCCCAAGTCCTACGCCGAGCTCCTCAAGGTCCGTAAGACCCTGGAAAAGCATTTCAAGGACGTGCAGGACATCGAGTTCACGATCCAGGAAGGCAAGCTGTTCATGCTCCAGACGCGCAACGGCAAGCGCACCGCCGCCGCCGCGCTCAAGTTCTCCATCGACATGGTGAAGGAGAAACTCATCGACTGGCAGACGGCCATCCTGCGCAATCCGGCCGACCAGCTCGAGCAGCTCCTCGCGCCGATCTTCGACCTCGCCGAGGTCAAGAAGGCCAAGGTCATCGCCACCGGCCTCCCGGCCGGCCCCGGTGCCGCCACCGGCAAGGTCTACTTCAACGCCGACCGCGCCGTGCAGGCCGCCGAGAAAGGTGAGAAGGTCCTCCTCGTCCGCGTCGAGACTTCGCCGGAAGATCTCCGCGGCATGATCGCCGCCGAGGGCATCCTCACCGCCCGCGGTGGTGTCTCCTCGCACGCCGCCCTCGTCGCCCGCCAGATGGGCAAGGTCTGCGTGTGCGGCGCCGCCGGCGTCGTCATCGACTACGACAAGAAGACCGCCACCATCGACGGCCAGGTCTTCAAGGAAGGCGACTTCCTCTCGATCGACGGCACCTCCGGCCTCGTTTACGCGGGTCAGATCGCGACCGCACCCTCCGAGATCATCGCCGGCCTGCTCAACGGCGACAAGGCCGCGCAGGCCACCGAGAAGTTCAAAAGCTACGTCCAGCTCATGAAGTGGTGCGAAAAGGCCACCAAGCTGTCCGTCCGCACCAACGCCGACACGCCCGAGCAGACCGCCCAGGCGATCGCGTTCGGCGCCAAGGGCATCGGCCTCACCCGCACGGAGCACATGTTCTTCGAAGGCGACCGCATCGACGCCATGCGCGAGATGATCCTCGCCGACACGATCGAGGCCCGCGAGGCCGCCCTCGCCAAGCTGCTGCCCTACCAGCGCGCCGACTTCTTCGGCATCTTCAAGGCGCTGAAGGGCTTCCCGGCCACCATCCGCTTCCTCGATCCCCCGCTGCACGAGTTCCTCCCGAACTCGAAGGAGCAGCAGATGGACCTCGCCCGGAAGCTCAACATCCCGGTCGAGAAAATCATGCACCGCGTGCACGAGCTCCACGAGTTCAACCCGATGCTCGGCTTCCGCGGCTGCCGCCTCGGCATCAAGTATCCCGAGATCACCCGCATGCAGGCCCGCGCCGTCCTCGAGGCCGCCGCCGATGCGACGAAGGCCGGCTTCAAGGCCAAGCCCGAGATCATGATCCCGCTCGTCGGCTTCAAGAAGGAGCTCGATCTGCAGGTGGAGATTGTCCACGAGGTCGCCAAGGCCGTGCAGGCCGAGAAGAAGGTGAAGATCGCCTACCAGGTCGGCACCATGATCGAGATCCCGCGCGGTGCCCTCACCGCCGACGAGATCGCGCAGACCGCCGAGTTCTTCAGCTTCGGCACCAACGACCTCACCCAGACCACGCTCGGCATGTCGCGCGACGACTCCGGTTCCTTCCTCGGCGCCTACCAGGAGGCCGAGATCATGAAGAAGAACCCGTTCGCCTCGGTGGACCAGACCGGCGTCGGCCAGCTCATGCAGATCGCCATCGAGAAGGGCCGCAAGACCCGTCCCGACATCAAGCTCGGCATCTGCGGCGAGCACGGCGGCGACCCCGACTCCGTGAAGTTCTGCCACAAGATCGGCCTGGCCTACGTGTCGTGCTCGCCCTACCGCGTGCCCGTCGCCCGCCTCGCCGCCGCGCAGGCCGCGGTCGCCGACCGCAAGAAATAAGGCAGGGGCGGTTTATCCTTAACCGCCCTCTGCCTCGGTTCCCTCATTCCGGTCCCGCGCCCTCACCGGCGCGGGACTTTTTTTGCCCGGACAAGCCGGGCGTTCGCGCTTGAGCCCGCGGCCGGACCACGCTTTGCTCAACGGCATGGCGCGGTGGCCCCATGTTTTGCTTTGCCTCCTGCTGGCCCTGCCGGCCGGGCTGCAGGCGCAGGCCGTCCTGCTGCTCGCAACCGGCGACACGACGCTCAACACCCTGACCGAGAATACCCTGACGAGCGCGGGCTTCAGCGTCACGATCCGCAGCCCCTACGTGGAATTTGGCGCCGGCGAGCTGGCCGGCATCGAGGCCGTGGTTCTGCTGCCGAACTTCAACTGGACCGGCGACATGCCGCTCGCCAGCCAGGCGGCGTTGATTGATTTCGTGGAAGCCGGCGGCGGGCTCATCACCAGCGAGTGGACAGTGTGGAAGACCGGCACCGGCACGTTCGCCGAACTCGCCGACATTTTGCCGGTCGTCGCCACCAGCAGCTACACCTACGGCAGCCCGGTCACCTACACGCAGGCCACCGCCGATGCGACCATCAACGCCGGCCTGCCCAGTTCCTTCAGTTTCCCCGGCGACAGTTTTCTGGGGGTGGAGACGTATTTCACGGCGAAACCCGGAGCCACCGTTTTCTACACCAGCACGGGCGCGGCCGGCGGCGCCGGCGTGGTCGGCTGGGGAGTTGGCAACGGGCGCGTGCTGCAGTTCTCGACCGTGCTGGGCCCGCAACAGCTCGCCGATCCCAATTATTCCGTCCTGCTGGCCAACACCGTGCAGTGGGTCGCCATCCCCGAACCCTCGACTTGGCTCCTGCTCTTCACGGGCCTCGCCTGCGTGGCCATCCTCGCCCGCCGCAACCGCCGCTGAGTCTCAGCCGCCCGCACCCCGCAGCTGCGCCCGATACGCCGAAGGCGACAGTCCGGTGCGGCGCTTGAAGAGCTTGGAAAAGTGGAATTCGTCGCAGAAGCCCAGCTCCGCCGCGATTTGCTTCAGCGGTGAGTCGTCCGCGCGCAGGCGCGCCGCCGCCCGGTCAATCCGCCGCGCCAACCGGTAGTGCGCGGGCGGCACGCCCATCGCGGCGCTGAATTTTTTGCGAAACTGCTCATGCGTCAGGCCAAACTCCCGGGAGAATTTCTCCCAATCCGGTGGCGACGCCATCGCCTCCAGCCGGCCCGCCGCAGCCTCCAGCCAAGGTTCGCGCCGGTCGGCTGAAAGCCCGCCCGCATGCTCGGCCCGCATCTCCGCCAGCAGGGCGAGCAGGCGCGTCACCTCGACCAGCGCCGCCGGCGCGCCCCGGCCGCCGGTCAAAACGCCGGCGATCCGCTGCCGCCAATAATCCACCGGCTTTGCCTGCCAGACCGGGTTCGCCGGATCGAGCAACCCGGCCTGCCGCCAGCCGTCGAAGGCCGGTCCGTTGAACACCAGCCAGATGTCGTCCCACGGCTCGCCCGCGCCCGGGTCGTAGAAGTGCGGCACGTCCGGAAAGAGCAGGAAGGCCTCACCCGCCCCCAGTGTGCGGCGATACCCGCGGCCGTCGCCGAATTCGCATTTTCCCGCCAGCATATAGACAAGCGCATAACTTCCCAGAACACGCATGCCGGTCCGGGCAATCCCCCGGTTGCCCCGCGACTGACCCGCCAAGGTCACCGATCCCAGTGGTGTCGGTGCATTGGCCACATCCAACGCTCGGGTTTCCCATGGTTTTGGCATCGCGCTTGATGATTTCCAGAAAGCACATGCCAAGCCCCAGAACAACCATTCTTTGTCAAGGCCCAGTCTGCTATCTTCAGCTCAATCTCATCGTTCTCGTTCCTCGTTCTCTTAATCGTTCTCGTTTGTATCATTCCCAACCCCTGACGAACGAGAACGATTACGAGAAAGAGAACGAAGCCAGTTCTCACCTTCTTCCTTCATACTTCCTCTTTCTGCCTTCCGCTCCCCATGCCCCTCACCGTCACCCTCTCTTCCTGCGGTCACGAACTGGATATGTCCGACGACGCCTTCGGCTTCGTGCACAGCTCCGCCGACTGCCTCGACGATGCCGTCGAGCTGCGTCGCCGGCTGGCAGAAGACGGTTATCTTTATGTCCCGGGATTCTTCGACCCCGCACTCATCATGGATGCCCGCGCCTCCGTCTGCGACCGCCTCGCGGCCGACGGCTGGCTCGATCCCGCCCATCCTGCAATCGCGGGTGTCGCCCGGCCGGGCAAGGTGACCAACTACCGCGGGGATCTCGCCAAAAACAACGCCGCCATCGAGCGCGTGGTTTACGGCCCGGAGCTGCTGGGCTTTTACGCCAACCTCTTCGGCGAGCCGGTGCGTCATTTCGACTACACCTGGTTTCGCGCCCTGAGCCGCGGCCAGGGCTCCACGCCGCACTGCGACCTCGTGTATATGGGCCGCGGCACGCACCAGCTGCTCACCTGCTGGATTCCCTACGGCGACACCCCGCCCGAGATGGGCGGCGTCATGCTGCTCGAGGGCTCGCACAAAAAATCCGACCGCATCAGGGCCTACCTCGAGGTGGACGTGGACGCCTATTGCGAAAACCGGCCGAAGCAGGTCGAGAAAGTCGTCGCCCAAGGCGGCTGGAGCCATCCCGGTTTTCTCAGCAAGAATCCCGCGACGCTGCGCGAGAAACTCGGCGGTCGCTGGCTGACCGCACCGGAATGGAAGGCCGGCGATTTCATCACCTTCGGTATGACGCTGGTGCACGGCGGCCTCGACAATCAGACCGACCGCCTGCGGCTCTCCTCCGACACCCGCTACCAGCGCGCCAGCCAGCCGATTGACGAGCGCTGGATCGGGGCCAACCCCATCGCCAACACCCGGGCCGGCAAACGCGGCCGGGTGTGCTGAACCGGGCGCGGATTTCAGTCCTCCTAATGAGTGCGGTGGGCGGCCCCTTCCCGCTTGCCTTCCCCTCGGGCCGCTGGCGGATGATGCCGCCTGCGTCGCCATTTACCGTCCTCCATGGTCCCGGAACCCCTCGTCCAACTGGCCAATTTCCTGCAGATCACGATCCCCGTCATGTCGCTGCTCGCCTACCTGCCGCAATGGACGAAGCTGCGCGAAAGTCGCGACAGCGGGGCCATCTCGACGAAGGCCTGGGCGCTGTGGACCCTCGCCGCGGTTTTTGCCGTTTATTACGCGGTGGTGCAGCTGCTCCTCAACGGCCGCGGCTGGGCCCTCGTCATTTCCAGCGCCGCCGGCCTGCTGTTTGTCACCGTCACTCTGGCGCTGGTCCTGCGCTTCCGCCGCCGGCCGCCACCGGCTTGAATCAATTTCGGTCTTTTCGCCGGGGCCGCTTCCGGCTTTACTTCATTTTTCCCATGAAAATCCGTTCCCTCCTCGCCGGCCTCGCGCTCGGCTTTCTCATTCTCGTCCGCGCCACCGCGCAGGACGCCCAGCCGCCGGTCGTGGCCGAACTGCAGGCCGTGATCTCCCAGGTGATCACCAAGGCCCGGGCCGGTCAGGACAGCGCCGCCGACCTCGCGCCCGAGATCGCCGCCTTCGATGCCATCGTCGCCAAGTATCGCGACAACGATGCCGGAGCCGCTGCCGAGGCGCTGCTCGTCAAGGCCTCGCTCTTCGCGCAGGTGATCAACGATGAGCCCGCCGCCCGCACGATCCTCGCGCAGGTGCAGGCCGATTTCCCGGGCACCGAAGCCGCCCAAAACGCCGAAAAGATCATCGCCGGCCTCGACCGTGCCGCCGCGGCCGAAGCCGCCGCCGCCGCCCTCGTGGGGGCCGCGGCTCCGGAACTCGATTTCATCTGGTCCAGCAAGGAAGGCCTCGCGAATCTCTCCGACCTGCGCGGTCAGGTCGTCGTCCTCGACTTCTGGGCCACGTGGTGCGGGCCCTGCGTGAGTTCCTTCCCGCAGGTGCGCGAGCTCACCGCGCACTACGCCGGTTCACCCGTCGCCGTGGTCGGCGTCACCAGCCTTCAGGGCGCCGTGATGGGCCTTGAGGCCAAGCCCATCAACACCAAGTGCGACCCCGAGCGCGAAATGGCACTCATGAAGGACTACATGAAGGCCAAGGACATCACCTGGACCGTCGTGTTCAGCGAGCAGCCGGTGTTCAACGAGGACTACGGCATCCAGGGCATTCCCTACGTGGCGATCATCGCGCCCGACGGCACCGTGCGCCACACCGGCCTGCACCCGGCCTCGCCGCTCGCCGAGAAGACCGAGAAAATCGACGCCATCCTGCGCGAGTTCAAACTGCCCGTGCCCGCCAAAGGCTGAGCAACACGCCCCCGATTTTCACCGCGCGCCCCGGCCTCACCTGCCGGGGCTTTTTTGGGCAACGCCAAGACAGAGCGGTTTGATAAATAAGCGGCCGTCACACTGCGGCGCGGAAGCGCCGGCAGGGGCCGCTCTCCGAGCGGACCGCGGTCGGGATTTTTATTAAACCGATCCGGGCGCGCGGGTCAGACCGCCTTGCGCCCTGCGACGGTGCGTTCGATCTGCCGCAGCATGCGCACCTTGCAGTGTTCGCAAATTCCGTGGGTGAGTCCGGGGAGCCGCTCCCGCTGCATGAGCTTCATCGCTTCCACCCCCTCTTCCACCGGCACCCAGCGGCCGTCGGGCAACGCCGCCTTTTCGCACCAGCTGCAGATGCGCACCAGCTCCTCGCTGCGGTTCTGCTCCAGCCGGTCCAACAGCATCACCTTGGGCCGCACCTCCTCGCGGCGCAGCTGCGACACAAACTCGACCACGCCCGCACCAACCGGCGTGATCGTCATGCGAAACAGCCGGCGCCGGTCCGGGGCATCGCACCGGTAGTGAAACCTCACCGTGTGGCCCTCGCGCGCACGTTTCACCATCTGGCGGTAAAGCTCCCTCGTCGTGGCATCGCAGATTTGGTCCCACAGGGATTGACCCAACACTCGGGCGCAGATCAGGGCCTGGCCTGCGTTTTCCTGGGCAAAGTCTTCCCAAGTCTCGTTCACATGACAAATCCGGTCCTCGGCATCTATCTGATACAGCACGGACAACGGCGGACTCACTTCAGCACTCACGGTGACTCAGCTTGAGTGCCTGACCGGGTGACGCAAGATTTACCCACCTCTGCTTCGCACTCGACAACGGCCGGAGCTTCTGGCTTCACCGACCCGCTACATGATCGCTTCCGCGTCCACGATCCTCGTTTCCGCCCGCAGCCTTTCCGCCGCGGTCGTTTCCGTCGTCGTCATTTCCGCCGTTACCGGCGCACCGCGGGGAAGCTGATCGTTTTCAACTTTCGCCCCTCCGGTGCCACACCGGAGGGGCTTTTTGTTGTCCCACGGTGCAGGCCACGGGCGGGCGTTTCAAACCAACGCCACCCATGCCCCACCAAGACATGCTCGAATCCACGCCGACCGGCGCTTTCCCCGGCCGGCTCCACACGCCCCGGCTTGATGCCTGGCTCGCCCGGCCGCTGGCGCGAGCGGTCCCGCCACCCGCACCGCCGGCCCGGCCCGCACCGCACAACGACGCCAGCCAGCACGACTTTCTGGTGCAATGCGTGCATCCGGCCTGCCTGTCCGCAGCGGACCGCCGCACGATTGCGCGCCAGCAACCCCGGGACCCGGATTCAGGCCGGCGATGACCCGCCGGAAATCCGCTCACTTTGCGCGACCGGCCGACTCCAGCTCCTCCCAGCGGGCGAAGGCCGTTGCGTGTTCGCGTTCGATGGTTTCGAGCCGCGCCTTTACCTCGGCGAAGCGAGCCGACTCCTGCTTGTAAAACACCGGGTCGGCCAGCTTCGCGGTGAGTTCCGCCTGCTCCTTTTCCAGCGCCTCGATGGTCGCGGGCAAGGTCTCCAGTTCGCGCTGCTCCTTGTTGGTAAGCTTCCGGGCTTTGGCCGGAGACGGGACGGCGGCCGCGGCGCTCGCTTTGGCTTCAGTCCGCGCCGGAGCCGCGGCTTCCGCCGCGGCCCGCTTGGCCTTTTCGGCCATCCAGTCCGAATAGCCGCCGATGTATTCACCGATGCGGCCGTCGCCTTCAAAAACGAGCGTGCCGGTGACGACGTTGTCCAGGAAATCGCGGTCGTGGCTCACGACGAGCAGCGTGCCCTGGTATTCGACGAGCAGGTCCTCCAGCAGGTCAAGCGTCTCGGCGTCGAGGTCGTTGGTCGGCTCGTCGAGCACGAGCACGTTGGCCGGTTTGGTGAAAAGCCGCGCAAGCAGGAGCCGGTTGCGTTCGCCGCCGGAGAGCACGCGGGCCGGCGTGCGGGCGCGGGCCGGCTCGAAGAGAAAATCCTGCAGGTAGCTGATAACGTGGCGCGTGCGGCCGTTGATGGTCACGGTCTCGTTGCCGTCGGCGATGTTGTCGGCCACGGTCTTGTCGCCGTCGATCTGCGCGCGCAACTGGTCGAAGTAGAGCACCTCGAGGTTGGTGCCGTGCCTGAGCGTGCCGCCGGTCGGCGCGAGCTGGCCGAGCAGGAGCTTGATGAACGTGGTCTTGCCCGCGCCGTTGGGCCCGATGAGCCCGAGCTTGTCGCCGCGCGTGAGCACGGTGGAAAAATCCCGCACCAGCGGCGGCTGGCCCGGCCACGCAAAGGTGAGGTTCTCGGCCTCGATGACCTTCATGCCGGTGCGCCCGGCCTCGGCCAGTTGCATGGCCACGCTGCCCTGCCGCGTGCGCCGCTCGGCGCGCTCGGCCCGCATTTTTTTGAGGGCGTCGAGCCGGGCGCCGGAGCGTTTGCGCTGCGCGCCGGGCTTGCGGCGCGACCACGCCTCCTCCTGTGCGAGCTTCCTGTCAAAGGCCGCCTGCTGCACTTCCTCGGCCAGCATAACCTCCTCCTTGCGCACGAGGTAGGTGTCGTAGTCGCAGGCCCAGCTCGCCAGCCGCCCGCGGTCGAGCTCGACGATGCGCGTGGCGAGCTTGCGCAGGAAAGCACGGTCGTGGGTGACGAAAAACAGCGAGACCTTTTCCTCGAGCAGGAAGTTTTCCAGCCACAGGATGGAATCGAGATCGAGGTGGTTGGTCGGTTCGTCGAGCAGCAACAGGTCGGGCTGGCCGGCCAGGGCGCGGGCCAGCAACGCACGTCGCTTCAGACCGCCGGAAAGCTCCTCAAAGCGGGCGTCCGGCTTGAGTCCGACGTGGGCGATGAGATCCTCCACCCGCACATCGCGTTCCCAATCCTCCTCGTGATGGTCGTCGTTGGGCCGCAGCCCGGCATAGACCAGATCGTGGACCGAACCGGTAAGACCTTCGGGAATCTCCTGCGTCAACCGGGTATAGACCGCCCCGTTGGGCCGGAAAACATCGCCGGAATCGGGCTCCATCTCTCCCGCGATCACACGCATCAGGGTGGTCTTGCCTGCGCCGTTGCGCCCGAGCAGGCAGACGCGCTCGCCCGGATCCACCTGAAAGTTCAGGTTCTCCAGGACCGCGGGACCACCGAAGCTGAGATTGATGTCGAGCAGGCTGAGCAGCGCCATAAGCGGTCCAACGTGAACCGCCGCCACCCCGCATGGCAAGCACCCGCGGCCAAACGCACCCGTGCGCTGACCTACCCTGTCGCCCGCCTGAACCCTCATCCCACGGCCGTGGCCATGGCGGGGAGAAGACGGGCGGACGGTGGCCGGGACCGCGGGGTGATGATGACCAGCACGCCGTTGGGATCGCTCACGGTAAATGCCGCCGCCGGCCACGGGCCGTTCTCCGGCAGGTCTTCCGGGCTCAACCCCACTGCGTGCAGCCGCCGCCGCTCGGCACCGGCATCCGCCACCTCCAGCGTCAGCCAGATGCCGCGGCCGTCGGTCGCGCTCACCAGCTCGGCCGGCGCGATACCCGCCTCTTCCTGCAGGAGCGTGAGCCGCGCCCCGCAGGGGTGAAACAACTGCACGCAGCCGCGGCTCTCATGCACCGTGCGAAATCCGAGGTGCTCGGTGTAAAAGTCCCACGTCGCAAACAGCCGCGGCGTGACCAGCCCGGTGTGAAGGGGCGCGGGAAAGACGGGAAATTCTTCCGGTGACATCACGGCGGTCCTCAGGCTTTGGGCGGATTGCGCTTGTGGATGGCCAGCGAGTTGCCGTCGGGATCGGCGACAATCGCCATCCGGCACACGCCGCTGTCCATCGGCTCGATGAGGAACTTCACCCCGGCCGCACGCAGCGCGGCAATCGCGGTGTCGAATTCGGCCACCTCCAGCGCGACGGCCGGGCCATCGGATGACGGTTTCCACTGCTCCCCCGACATGTTGGAGATGGCGAGCGTGCCGGGGCCGATGTCGTATTCGATCCACGACTTGCCCTCGTGCTCGAAGGTGGCGCCGGTCTTGAGTTTAAGCACGCCCTCGTAAAAGGCCCGGGCGCGGGCCACATCGGTGACGGGGTAGCCGGTGAAGGCGATTTCGGTGATTTGCATGACGGGATGGGATGAGGTGCCGTCATCATACCGGACGGCCTGACAACCCTATGTCAGGAGGATTTCCGAAGCAGGCCGGATGCCAGACCGTGCAGTCAGGCGTGCTTCTCCACCACCCGTCGCGCCAGCGCCCGGACCTTTTGCCGCAGCTTCGCCGGGGCCAGCGCCTCGGCGCCGTCGCCAAACGAGAGCAGCCACTGCGCCATCCAGTCGAGCGAGTAGGTGTAGAGCGTAAACTCCGTGCCGCCGTCGCGCACGGTGCCGGGGCTGAGCGTGGCATAGCTCTCGCGCTGCGCCCGCTCCTGCGAGCGCCGGCAAAACCAGACGCGCACCGCGATGCTCTGCCCGCGGGCATCGCTCTCCTGCATGTGGCGTTCGAGCGAGAAGTTCTCCCGCGGGGCAAAGCCCGTCGGCAGCAGTTCCAGCCGGCGGATGCGGTCGATGCGGAAGTGCCGGTAGTCCTGCCGGAGCCGGCACCACGCGACCAGATACCAGGCGCCGCCGTAAAAGACGATGCCGTGCGGCTCCACGTCGCGCTGCGTCTCCTCCTCCCGCTCGCGCCCGTGGTAGACCAGACGCAGCACCCGCCGCAGCACCACGCCCTGCTGGACGGTCGCGAGCCAGCGCTGCGCCGCGGTTTCGGGTGCGGCGCGCCCCGGCCGGCCGAGCACCAGCGTGCGGCTCACCAGCCGTTCGACGTGGTCCTGCCGGTCGCGCGGCAGCACGGCACGCAGTTTTTCCAAGGCCGAGGCCATCGGTCCGTGCAGCGAGGCGTCGGTGAACTGCTTCACCAACTCGCCGCCCACAAAAAGCGCAGAGGCCTCCTCGGCGGTGAACATCACCGGCGGCAACTGGTAGCCCTTCATCAGGCTGTAGCCCACGCCCGCCTCGCCGGCGATCGGCACCCCGGCCTCGCTGAGTGCGGCGATGTCGCGGTAGATGGTGCGCTCGGTAACCTCGAAATGCGCGGCCAGCTCGGCGGCGCGCACTACGCGCCGCCCCTGCAGATGCATCACCATCGCGACCAGACGGTCCGTGCGGTTCATGCGCAGGCCGGATCAGCCCTTGGCGCCCAGCTTCCGGTCGAAGCCGAACCGGCCGCCGCCGGCCACGACCAGCGTGACAAACCCGGCGAGAAAGATAAACGCCAGTTCACCGTTGCCCGGACCGCTGAGCTTGGCGCCGTGCGCGATGAAATAGGCCACGCCCATCGTGATCGCCAGCAGCAGCGCGCAGAACCGCGTATAAATGCCCGCCACCAGCAGCGCCGCGCACACCACCTCGGCAAAAACCACCAGGATCAGCGTGGGCGTCTGGCCGAGTCCCAGCAGGTCGGGGAACTTCGAGGTGCCGTTGATGAGGTTCACCAGCTTGCCCCAGCCGTGGAGCAGGAGCATCGAGAGCCCCAGCCACACCCGCAGAATGAGCAGGGCGAGATCGGTGCTTTGGGGCAGGAAGTTGAGATTGAAGTGTTTCATGGTGGAGGCGCGGGCACCACGATGGCCGGCGGACCGCAGGTGTCGAGCCGCCGGATGCATCCCGGCTTTGCGTTTGCCGGGGTTTCTGCCAACCTGCGGCATGTCCAACTCGCAGCCCATTCACCCCGGCACCCGCATCGGCCATGTGCACCTCAAGGTCGCCGACCTCGAGCGCGCCCTCGCTTTCTACTGCGGCGTGCTCGGTTTTCAGCTGATGCAGAAATACGGCACGCAGGCGGCCTTCGTCTCCGCCGGCGGCTACCACCACCATATCGGACTCAACACCTGGGAAAGCCTCGGCGCCACCCCGCCCCCGCCCGGCCACACCGGGCTCTACCACACGGCCATCCTCTACCCCACCCGGGCCGCCCTCGCGGATGCGCTCCGCCGGCTGCAGGCCGCGGACGTAGCGCTCGACGGGGCCAGCGACCACGGCGTGAGCGAGGCGCTCTACCTGCGCGACCCGGACGAAAACGGCGTCGAACTTTACCGTGACCGGCCCGAAGCCGAATGGCCCCGCACGCCCGACGGCCAGCTCGCCATGCACACCCGGCCGCTGGATCTCAACGCCCTGCTGGCGGCGGCAGGTTGATTTCGCTCCTGACAGGATGCTGTCAGTCCGGTCGGTTATGATGACTGCCGCATGAAGAAATCCACCCGCTGCCCCTGGGCCGAGCACGAACCGAACACCGCCTACCACGACACCGAGTGGGGCGTGCCGCTGCACGACGACCGCGCGCTCTTCGAGCTCCTCATCCTCGAGGGCGCGCAGGCCGGGCTGAGCTGGACCACCATCCTCAACAAGCGCGAAAACTACCGGCGCGCCTTCGACCACTTCGACGCGAAGAAGATCGCCCGCTACGACGACCGCAAGGTCGCCGCCCTGCTTGCCGATCCCGGCATCGTCCGCAACCGGCTCAAGATCGCCGCCACCATCGGCAACGCCCGCGCCTTCCTCGCCGTGCAAAGGGAGTTTGGCTCCTTCGACCGCTACCTCTGGGCCTTCGTCGGCGGCCGTCCGATCGTCAACCGCCGCCGCACGCCCAAGGACATGCCGGCGCGCACACCGGAAAGCGACGCCCTCAGCAAGGACCTGCTCGCGCGCGGCTTCAAATTCGTGGGCTCGACCATCATCTACGCTTTCATGCAGGCCACGGGCATGGTGAACGACCACCTCGTCTCGTGCCCGCGGCACAAAGCGTGCGCCCGGCTGCGCTGATCCCGGCCTGTTTTCGCGCAGCCTTGGCCAATTCCTGCGCTGACTGTAGCCCGTGCTTATGGCAGGCTGTCCCCATGATCACCGCCGCCCTCTACGACGCCAAGCCTTACGACCGCGAATACTTCCCTGCCGCCGGGGGCAAAGACCTCGCCTGGCGTTTCCAGGAGTTTCGTCTCACCGCGGACACGGCCGCCACCGCCGCGGGCGCCGTCGCGGTGGTCGCCTTCGTCAACGACCGGCTGGACGCGCCCTGCCTGAAGATCCTCGCCGGGGCCGGGGTCCGCCATGTCGCCCTGCGCAGCGCGGGCTTCAATCACATTGATCTGACCGCCGCCAAGGCCCTGGGGCTCGCCGTCACCCGCGTGCCGGCGTATTCGCCGCACGCCGTGGCCGAGCACACCGTGGCGCTGCTGCTCACCCTCAACCGCAAGATCCACCGCGCCTACAACCGCGTGCGGGAGCACAACTTCTCCCTCGCCGGACTCGTCGGCTTCGATATCCACGGCAAGACCGTGGGCATCATCGGCACCGGCAAGATCGGCCGGCTCACCGCGCAGATTTTCCGCGGCTTCGGCGCCCGCGTGCTGGCCGCCGATGTCGCGCCGGATCCCACGTGGGCCGCCGCCCAGGGCATCACCTATGCGCCGCGCGACGAGGTGCTGGCCGCCGCCGACATCGTCTCGCTCCACACGCCGCTCACGCCCGAGACCCACCATCTCATCAACGCGACCACCCTCGCGCGGATGAAGCCCGGCGCCTGTCTCGTGAACACCAGCCGCGGCAAACTCATCGACACCGTCGCGCTCATCGCCGCGCTGAAGTCCCGGCGGCTCGGCGGCGTCGCACTCGATGTTTACGAGGAAGAGGAAGGCGTTTTCTTCGAGGATCTCTCCGGCGTGGTGCTGGAGGACGACGCGCTCTCGCGCCTGCTCACGTTTCCCAACGTCCTCATCACCTCGCACCAGGCTTTTCTCACCCATGAGGCGCTGGGCGAGATCGCCCGCGTGACCGCGGAAAACGTCCGGCGCGGCGCCAGCGGCGAACCTTTCCTCGACGGCACCCAGCTTTGATCCGCCCGCGCTAACGCCGCGCGTGGCGCAGGATGAAGTCCACGACCGGCGCCGGATCCTCGAGGCTGTGCGGGGAGTGGCCCGCGCCCGGCTTGAGGATGACCTCGATCAGGCCGCCGGCCTCGCGGTAGCGCGCGGCCAGCACGCCGAGATTTTCCTCCAACCGCACGATGTTGTCCGCATCGCCGCTCACGCCGATGATGGGAATGCCGGCCTCGGCCACGGGCTTGATCCGGTCCAGCGGGCTCACCCTGGCGGTTTCCATTTCCGCCAGCGTAAGCCCGTAGCGGGCCGCGACCTCCGGCCAGCGGGCCGACCGGTAGCCGGGCCAGCTCTTCAAATCCAGCGCCGGCGCATCGAGGTAGAGTGCCGCCACCCGGTCGGGATGGTCGGCGGCAAAATTGAAGGCATACAGCCCGCCGCGGCTGAAACCCTCCAGCACCACTTTGGGCGCAAGGCCGTGCTCCGCGGTCAGCCGCCGGTAGAATGCATCGAAGATCCGCATCGCCTCCGGCGAGCCGTAACGGTCGCTCGCGTTGATGTAGGCGTAGTGCCAGCCGCGCTTAAGCAGCGCGAGCGCCACCTGCGGGCCGTGCCGGTCGCCAAACCATTCGGCGCGCCAGAGCCACGGTTTGCCCGGCGCCGCCTCCTTCGGGATGATCAGGATCGCCGGCTGGCCGGAGACGACGAAGTCGAGCCGTTCGTAGCCGTGCCACTCCGACTGGGTGATGCCGTCCTGCTGTCCGGCGAAGAGGTTTGCGGCCATGGCGACAAGAAGCAGCAGGGTGCGGAGACGGTGCATAAACGGATCAGGGCATCATCCGGTAACCCGGATGCTTCGGCGCCAGCGGCACGTCGCCGTCCCAGTGATCCGCCGGAGCCGGCGGTGCCGGCGGTGCCGGCGGTCGCGGCGGCAGGGCGGCGGGCTTTGCCAGGCTCGCCTCGATAACTTCGCCGGCCCGGACGGTGAAGACGTAATCGTCTCCGTCTTTCCTCGGCGTCGCGCCGGACCATTGCGGGATGCGGCCACCGAAGTTGTCACGGATGCGCAGTTCGCCGGCCGCACCCGCCACGATGCGGAACCAAGTCGTGGCGTTGTGCTCGCGCCTGGCTGAGACTTTGTGTCCGCCCTCGGCCACGAGATCGGTGAACCCGGCCTCGTGCCAGGCCCAGGGCATCGCGGGAAAAATCCGGATCGCGCCCCACCCGCCCGTGCCGGGCCGGGCAGCCCAGCTTTGCAGCAGCATCTCCTGCACCGCCGCCGCGGCGAGAAAGTTGCCCTCGAGCGTGAAGGGCCGGTAGTCCATCGAGGAGAAGCCGGTCTTCGTCTGGTCGCCGTTGGCATGGAAGCCGTTCCGCAGGATGAAGGCGCGCAGGTAGGCCTTCAGATACCACAGCGCCGGCTCCGGCTCGCCGATGCGGGCGCGCATCGCCGCCATCCAGGTGTAGCTGTAGCCGCACCATTCCACCACGCCGAGCCGGTCGAGGTCGTGCACCGAGGCGAGGATGATCTCCCGCTCGGCCGCCGTGCCCTCGATGTTGAGGAGGTTGAACGGATAGATTGCCATGACCGTGGCCAGGTGCCGGTGGCTGAAGGTGAGGTCTTCGTTGGACGAGATCTTGAGCTGCTGCTGCGCATTGACGTGATACGGGCCCAGCCCGTCGGCCAGTTGGCGCCAGTCCTTCGCGGCCCCGGTATCGCCCAGCCCATCGGCCATCTCCGCGTTGCCGAGGAAAAGCATGCGCAGGCACATCAGGTCGTAGTTGGAATTGGGCTTCACCCACGAGCGCTGGTCGCGGTTCCAGGCCTCCGGCGAGGCCGAGAGCGGCATCACCAGCACACCGTCCGGGCCGGGCCGGAGCAGCGCGCGCAGGGCCTCGCCGATCTCCGCACACCACGGATAGGCGAGGTCGCGGAGGAACGCCGCGTCGCGCGTATGCCGCCAGTGCAGGTAGTAGAGGTGCCCCACCCACGCGCCGTGCACGGGCGAGAGGCTGTATTGCGCCCAGCCGCCGAGCGGCTGACCCGCGAAGGACATCACCGCCGGCACCGCCGCGCCGGGTGTTTCCAAAAAATCCCGCGCAAATTTCCGGAAGGCCGGCAGGCGCTCGTGCATGAACTCCAGGAACGACAGGCCCTCGTCAAAATGCCCCGCGGCCTGATAGGCCATGTAGGTCATCTGCGTGTTGAGGTCGTGATGGTAGTCGCCTTTCCAGGGCGGCAGTTCGCCCGCATCCGCCGTCCATACGCCCTGCAACGGCATCGGCGGGGCGCCGCGACGTGAAGCCGCGCCGTGGAAATACTGCACGAGATGATAGTGCAGCATCACCTGCGCATCCGGCACCCGCACCGCGGACTTCGCCCAAAACTCACGCCACCACGCCGTGTGCTTGGCGTGCAGGGCGGCATAGCCGGCGGCGAGCGCTGCGGCCGTGCGCTGGCGCGCCACGCCCACCACGTCCGTCCCGTCGGCTCCGGAGGCCGTCACGGTGACCGCCAGCAGCGTGCCGCCAGCCGTCGCGAGCATCTGCACGTAGAGACAGTGACTCGCGCCGTCGGCCGTCGCTTGCACAAACCAACGCGCATCGGCCGATGCCCCGCGCTCCGGATCGGCGTAGCCGAGTTTTTTCACCGACTCCGGCGCGAGCAGCCGCAGCGCGGCGACCGGCCCCGGCACGCGCAGGAGTGCCACCGGATCGGTGGCGCTGAAAAAAGCCTCCACCGCACCGCCACCGGCCAGTTGCGCGTGCGCGGTGGCGGTGCCGAGTTCGAGTTCGAATGCTGTCACTTTTGAACCTGGCGCCAAATCGAGTTCGAGCCGGCCGGCGGGAATCTTGGTCGGGTGGTCGCAGCCATAGGCGCCGTCCACGATCTTCGCGATGCCCTCGTTGTCCTGCGCGGCGACCATCCGCGCCATCCGTGCGTAGGTGAAGCCCGCCAGCGGGTTGCCCGGCGCGGGACGCTCGTCCCAGAGGTCGCCGCGATCGAGCGAGAACCGCAGGGTGCCCTCCCCGCCCCAGAGCAGCGCTCCCTGCAGGCCGTTGCCGAGCGGCACCGCCTCGTCCCAAACCTGGATCGGGGCGGAGAGTTGGAGTTTCAGGGCCGCAACAGGGGTCGCCGGGGTGGTCATGCGAAAGCGGGCAGCTTGGCGCCGGCGCAGCGGACGGAAAGGTTTTTTCCGCCCGGCGGAAAAACCGTTGAGCCGCACGGGACCGGCCGCCACGGTCAACCTCCGCATGGCCAAGGTCTATTTTTACTACTCCGCGATGAACGCCGGCAAATCGACGGTGCTCCTCCAGTCGAGCTACAACTACCAGGAACGGGGCATGCGCACGCTCGTCTTCGCCCCCGCCGTCGACACCCGGGCCGGACTCGGCCGCATCCGTTCGCGCATCGGCCTGGAAGCGGAGGCCGAGGTGCTCTCCGCCACCGACAACCTCTTCAACCGCACCCGCCGCGAACACAGCCTCAGCCCGGTCGCCTGCGTGCTGGTGGACGAAGCCCAGTTCCTCACCCCCGCCCAGGTCAGCCAAGCCACTGACATCGCCGACGAACTCGACATCCCGGTGCTCTGCTACGGCCTGCGGACGGATTTTCAGGGGAATCTCTTTCCCGGCAGTGCTGCCCTGCTCGCGCTGGCCGACGACCTGATCGAGTTGAAGACCATCTGCCACTGCGGCCGCAAAGCCACGATGAACCTGCGCACCGGGGCGGACGGCAAGGCGATCCGCGAAGGCGCGCAGGTCGAGATCGGCGGCAACGAACGCTACGTGCCCATGTGCCGCCGCCACTACAAGGCCGCCCTCGCGGGTGCCTGAGCCGCGATGCGCCTGATCCTGCTTTTACTCATGAGCCTGACCGCCTCCGCCAGCGAACACCTGATCTACCTCGGCACCTACACCCGCTCGACCAGCGAGGGCATCTACGCCGTGCGGCTCGACGCCCGCACCGGGGCCCTCGGGCAACCCGTGCCGGTTGCCCGCACCGCCAATCCTTCGTTCCTCGCGCTCTCGCCCGACGGCAGCCATCTCTACGCCGTGAGCGAATCCAGCACGATGGCCGTGCCGTTCGCCATCGACCCCGGCACCGGGGGCCTCGCTCCGCTGCAATCCCAGGACGCCGGCGGCAAGGCGCCCTGCCACCTTGTGGTGGACCGCACCGAGCGCACGCTCGTGCTCGCCCACTACCACTCGGGCATCGTCGCCGCCCTGCCGATCCGCGCGGACGGCACCCTCGGCACCCCGGCCACCGTGATCCAGCACGCCGGCCGCAGCGTCCATCCCACCCGGCAGGAAGCCCCGCACGTGCATTCGGTGACGCTCTCGCCGGACAACCGTTTCGTGATCGTGTGCGACCTCGGGCTCGACCGCGTCTTCACCTACGCGCTGGATCCCGCGACGGCGCAGCTCACCCCGGCCGCGATCCCGTTCGTCGCCACCGCGCCGGGCGCGGGGCCGCGCCACGCCGCGTTCAGCGCCGACGGCCGGCATGTTTTGGTCATCAACGAACTCGACAGCACGCTCGTCAGCTACCGTTACGATGCGGTCTCCGGCGCGCTCACACCCGCGGACCGGCAATCCACCCTGCCCGCCGGCTGGACCGGCGAAAGCACCACGGCCGAGGTGCGCGTGCATCCGAACGGCCGCTTCGTGTATGGCTCCAACCGCGGGCACGACAGCATCGCGATCTTCGCCTTCGATGCCGCCACCGGGAAGCTCACCCCGCGCGGGCACATGCCCACCGGCGGAAAGAACCCGCGCAACTTCGCGCTCTCACCCGACGGGGCTTGGCTCGTCGCCGCCAACCAAAACTCCGACAACCTGCGCGTATTCCGCGTGGACCCCGCCACCGGCAGCCTCACCCCCGTGCCCGGCGAAGCCGCGGTGCCGATGCCGGTCTGCGTGCTGTTCGCCCGCTGAACGGGATTCAGGACTTGGCGGCGCTTTCGCCAAAGGCCTCGGCGATCACCCGCTCCACCTGCTCGCGGTTGAAGGGCTTCGGCAAAAGCGCATGCGCGCCGGCCATGTGCGCGATCTGCAGGTAGCTCTCCTTCGGGATGTGCCCGCCGCCCGACATCGCGATGATCCGCGGCGGCGCCCGCAGCCGCCGCACCTCGTTGATCAGTTCCACGCCGTCCATCTCGGGCATGAGCATGTCGATGATGATCGCATCGCACGGCTGCGCAGCCATCTCCCGCAGCGCCGCCGGGGCGTCGGTCACGCAGACCGCCGTGTGACCGCCCATCTCGACAAGCAGCTTGGTGACTTCACAAACGGACTGTTCATCGTCGACGATCAGGATACGGCGGGCAGGCATGTTGATGGCGGCCAGCATCTTCCGGGCGCCGAACCGATCAAGCTCCCGGCGCGCTAAAAACCTGTAAAACCCGGTGCCCCGGCAAATCGTTGCACTTGCGCCGCCATCGCCGGCTCCTAGCTTGCCGCCATGGTTGCCCGCACCGCCGCCCCCGATCTCGACACGCCCTACCCGCTCACCGCGGACCAGATCGCGCAGTTTCGCCGCGACGGTTACATCAAGCTCAAGGACGTCCTCTCGGCCGAGGCCATCGCCCACTACGGGCCCATCATCACCTCGGAAGTTTACCGGCTGAACACGATGCATCTGCCGATCGAGCAGCGCGACACCTACAACAAGGCCTTTCTCCAAGTCGGCAACATCTGGACGAAAAACGACCAGGTGAAGGAACTCTGCTGGAGCCAGCGCCTGGCGCGCATGGCCACGGAACTGCTCGGCGTGACCGGTGTGCGCATGTATCACGACCAAGCCCTCTACAAGGAACCCGGCGGCGGCGTCACGCCTTGGCATGCCGACCAATACTACTGGCCGCTCAGCAGCGCCAACACCGTCACCGCGTGGATTCCGCTCCAGGCCACGCCCATGGAGATGGGGCCGCTCGCCTTCGCCAAAGGCAGCCACAGATTCGAGGCCGGCCGCGAGCTGGGCATCAGCGACGAGAGCGAAAAGGAAATCGGCCGTTCCATGCAGGAGCACAACTACCCGCTCGACGACACGCCGTTCGATCTCGGCGAGGTCAGTTTCCACTACGGTTGGACCTTCCACCGCGCCGGCCGCAACGTCTCCGACCGGCCCCGCGCCGTCATGACCATCATCTACATGGACGAGGACATGCGCCTCATCGCGCCCGACACCAAAGCGCGCGAAGGCGACCGCGCCGCCTTTGCGTCCGACGTCGAGGTGGGCGGCATCATGAACGGCCGGATGACCCCGGTCATCTACACGACCCGGCGGTCGGCGTGAGCTTCAGGAGCCGTGCGGCGCCGGAACTGCCGGTTGAAATTCGCCAGGTTGTTGTAACCCGCGGCGTAGGCGATCTGCGCCACGGTGTGCTCGGGTTCCTCGATCAGCGCCCGGCAGATGCGTCCCACGCGCACCTCGTTGACAAAGGCCTCGAAGGTGCGGCCCATTTTTTTGCGGAAATACCGGCTGAACGCCGCCGGGCTCAACCCCGCCCGCCGGGCCGCCTCGCGCTGCTGCACGCCGGCCGCGAGCGGCAGCGTTCACATGTCGTCGGCACCGGCCGAGCCGTCCGGCATCGGCGGTGTGCAGCACCGGGGCGAAGCCGGCGCTGGCCAGGGGCCGGGCCGGCGCCGCGGCCAGCTCATGCAACAGCTCCAGCAGGGCCAGCAGGCGCGGCAACGGCGCCAGTCCGGCCAGCGCCCGCATCCGTTCTGCCGCCCGCCGGGCCGGACGGCCCGCAAAGCGCAACCCCCGCTCCGGCCCACCGCCGCAGCAACCGCCGCACGGCACCGAATTCCGGAGTCGCCAGCCAGTCCGGACCCAGCAGTTCCTCGGGAAACTGGATCACCAGCGAGCCCGCCGGGCCGCGCCATTCGGGCGGATTGCTCCAGTAATGCGGCAGGTTGCGGCCCAGCAACACCAGGTCCCCGGGCTCCAGTGCTCGATGCTGTCGCCGACCGGCGCAGACCGTGGCTCCGATTCAATCAACGTCAGCTCGCACTCGGGATGAAATGCCACGGGGAATCAAAGCGGGGCAGCCGGTAGGTCGGCAGGCGAAAGACTCTTGGGCGGGTGCTACTTTTTCAAGCAAAGCGCGCATGATTCGGTCACCTTTATTGGTAAATATTATTTTGGTCCAGCCGCGCGTAACCCGCCGGCCGCAGTTCTGGCATCCTGCGGAGCCATCATGCCCGCCACCCTGCCCGACCTCGACACCCCCACCATCACCGCGGACCAGATCGCGCAATTCCGCCGCGACGGCTTCATCAAGCTGAAGCAGTGCTGGATCCCACGACCTTGGAGCACTACGGCCGGGTCATCACCGCCGAGGTGCGCCGGCTGAACACCATGCACCTGCCGCTCGAGCAACGCAACACCTACAGCAAGGCCTTCCTGCAGGTGATGAACCTCTGGACGAAGAACGACACCGTGAAGGAGTTTTGTTTCGGCCGAAAGCTCGCCCGGATGGCCGCCGAACTCCTGGGCGTGAGGGGCGTGCGCATGTATCACGACCAGGCCCTCTACAAGGAGCCGGGCGGCGGCATCACCCCCTGGCACGCCGACCAGTATTACTGGCCGCTGAGCAATGCCAACACCGTCACCGCCTGGATCCCGCTGCAGGCCACGCCGCTGGAGCTCGGGCCGCTGGCCTTCGCTGTCGGCAGCCACAAATTCGAGGCCGGCCGTGAACTCGGCATCAGCGACGAAAGCGAGAAGGAGATCAGCCGCTCCATGCGGGAGCACAACTACCCGCTGCATGAAACTCCTTATGAGCTCGGCGAAGTCAGTTTCCACTACGGTTGGACCTTCCACCGCGCCGGCCGCAACGTCTCCGACCGGCCCCGCGCCGTCATGACCATCATCTACATGGACGAGGACATGCGCCTCGCCGCGCCGAAAAACAAAAACCAGCAAAACGACTGGGACACCTGGATGCCGGACGCCAAAATCGACGAGCCGATCGCCACGCCGCTCAATCCGCTGATCTACCGGTCCTGATCGCGCCCGGCCGGCGGTTTGTCCGCCGGCTGCCGTGCACAGGTGCTGAACCCGAACAGCGTGTAGGCCGGGCAGAAACCGAGGGCGGCGGTCAATAGCGGCAGGAGCCCGACCAGGCCCCAGGCGCTTTCATAGTGGTAGCCTGCACCGAGCAGGCCGATTCCGAGCAACACGCGAACGATGGTATCGATTTTTCCGACATTCAGTTTCATGGGGGTGCCGGTCAGCCTAAAGGCTGCGGACGGTTTCCGCTGCGCAATCCTTGCCCAAGGCTGGTCGGTTATTGCCCCTTCAGCCGGGCCGCGTGGGCGCGGGCGGTGGCCACGTATTTTTCCGCCCACGGCCGCAGCCCGGCCTGCTCTGCCGCGGTCAACGGCCGCACGACCTTGGCCGGGGAACCGTAGACCATCGAGCCCGGCGGACATTCGAACCGCTGCGGCACCAGGGAATTGGCCCCCACGATGCTGCGGGCGCCGATCTTCGCGCCGTCCAGCACCGTCGCCCCCATGCCGATGAGGCATTCGTCCCCGATCGTGCAGGCATGGATGATCGCCGCATGCCCGATGGTGCACCACGCGCCGATATAGGCACCGTAGTCATCGGCCAGGTGCACGATCGCGTTGTCCTGGATGTTTGTGCCCGCCCCCACGCGGATCTCGTGGATATCGCCGCGCAGCACGGCCCCGTAGAACACGCTGCTTTCCGGACCCAGTTCCACATCACCGATAACCGTGGCGTTCGGCGCAATAAAGAGCGCCCCGCCGGTGCGCGGATTTTTACCCAAATGAGCGGCCAGTCTTTCCTCGATCGTCATGCTTTCCAGCGTGGGCCGCCCGGAAGCTCCGGGCAAACCTCAACGGCGTTTTTCGCCGCGCCGGCCGGCGCCGCCGCCCAGCCACACCACCAGGCCGATCACAATGAGGACGCCCAGCACCAGCACTCCCGCCAGGCCGCCGGCGATCATGAGACATTGGTAGAGCGGCAAATCCACGAGATACATGCCCAGACGCCCGGGTCGCAAAATAGTTACTCGCTCCCGGAAAAAATCCGCCCAATCTCCGCCTTCGCCCCACCCTTCCATGGACCTCGTCATCCAAACACTCCGCGGCCTGCTCGGGCTCGCGGTTTTCCTGGGCATCGCCGTCGCCTGCAGCGCCAACCGCCGGGCCATCGACTGGCGGCTGGTCGGCATGGGACTGCTGCTGCAATTCGTGTTCGCGGCCCTCGTGCTCCACGTCGGGCCGGTCCGCTGGGCCATCGAGGGCGTGGGCCGGTTCTTCGTCGAGCTGCTCGCCTTCACCAAGGCCGGCACGGGGTTTCTCTTCGGCTCGCTCATCGACGAGACCAAGCACGGCGTGGTCTTCGCCATCGGCATCCTGCCCTCCATCATCTTCTTCTCCGCGCTGACCTCGATGCTCTACTACCTGGGCATCCTCCAAAAGGTCGTCTGGCTGTTCGCCTGGGTCATGACCCGCACCATGAAGCTCTCCGGCGCCGAAAGCCTGAGCGCCTCGGCCAACATCTTCCTCGGGCAGACCGAGGCACCGCTGCTCATCAAGCCCTACCTCAACGCCATGACGCGCTCCGAGATCCTCGCCGTCATGGTCGGCGGCATGGCCACGGTCGCGGGCGCGGTGCTCATCGCCTTCATCGCCTTCCTCGGCGGTGACGATCCGCAGCAGCAGGTCCTCTTCGCCACGCACCTCATCACCAAGTGCGTCATCTCCGCGCCTGCGGCGCTCGTCATCGCCAAAATCCTCCTGCCCCAGACCGAGCCCATCAACACCGCCATGGAAGTCAGCCGCGACAAGATCGGCGCCAACCTGCTCGACGCCATCTGCCTCGGCACGACCGACGGCATCAAGCTCGCGGTCAACGTGGGCGGCATGCTCATCGTGTTCACCGCGCTGGTCGCGATGGTCAACTACGGGCTCGGCGAGTGGGTCGGCGAACTGTTCGGGCTCAACGCGTGGGTTGCCTCGGCCACGGACGGCGTGTTCGGGAAGTTCTCGCTCGAATTCATCCTCGGCCTGCTGTTCGCGCCCGTCGCCTGGCTGATGGGCATCGACCACGGCCAGCTCCTCCAGTCGGGCGCGCTGCTCGGCACGCGCACGGTGCTCAACGAGTTCGTGGCCTTCATCCAGATGAGCGAGCTGAAGAACAGCGGCGCCTACACCGACCCGCGCACGCTGATCATCATGACCTACGCCCTCGCCGGCTTCGCCAACATCGTGAGCATCGGCATCCAGATCGGCGGCATCGGCGCCATCGCCTCCGGCCAGCGCACCAACCTCGCCACCCTCGGCCTCAAGGCCCTGCTCGGCGGCAGCCTCGCCTGCTTCATGGCCGCCGCCATTGCCGGGATGCTGATTTGAAGCCAAGACAGCCCGCGCTTGCCTTGGCGCAGCCTCCGGATAACTCTCTGCGCATGCCGCCCACCCTGCAAAGCATCGAAGCCACCGTCCAGCCCGACGGCTCGGTCCGGCTCAAGCGGCGGCTGCGTTTGAAGAGGCCGGCCAAAGCCGTGCTTACCGTGTTGGTCGACTCAGGCAGCCCGGCGGCCGATCATTCCAGCGCGAAGCTCAGTCAGGCCAGTCTGGCCAAAGACTGGCTGCGAACGGAGGAGGACGCCGCATGGGCTCACTTGCAGCCGGGACGGTAGTGCTCGTTCCTTTTCCTTTCTCCGATCTCAGTCAGACCAAGCTGCGACCGGCACTGGTGCTCGCCGATGCCAGCCTAGGAGATTGGATTCTTTGCCAGATAACGAGCAACCCATACTCCGACCCACGGGCCGTCAAAGTGACCGGCGGCGATTTTAGCAGCGGTTCCCTGGCCCGGGTCAGCTACGTCCGACCCGGCAAACTCTTCACCGCCCATGAAAGCCTGATGGTCCGTGAAGCCGGCCGTCTGCGACCCGCGATCCTCGATGCAATCCGGCGGCAACTTGTGCAATTGTTCAGATTCTGACCTGAAGCTCCTCCCCGCCCCATGACCGAATCGATCAAGATCAACTGGTATCGCTGCAAAGTGGACAAGGCCCTCATGAGCGAACTCATGCGCAAGAGCGACGCGCGGGCCTTCCTCCAGGTCATCCCCCAGCTCGGGCTTTACGCGCTCACGGGCACGCTCGCCTACCTCGCATTCCTCCACCTTACCGCCGCCAACTGGCCGTGGATGCTGCCGCTGCTCCTGCTCGCGCTCCTGGCCCACGGCACCAACGGCAGCTTCCTCGGCGGCATCGCCTGCCACGAGCTCTGCCACAAGACCCCCTTCGCGACCCAGTTTTGGAACACCTTTTTCCTGAAAATCTACGCCTTTCTCGGCTGGTTCGACTACACCGGCTACCGGGCCAGCCACATCCGGCACCACCAGGTGACCGTGCACCGCGACCACGACGGCGAGATCGTGCAACCGCTCGGGCTCGACTGGCACGGTTTCAAGTTTGTGCTGACCACCCTCACCTTCAGCCCCACCTGGATCTGGAAAAACATCCGCTTCATGGCCGCCGCCTCCCGCGGCAACCTCGGCCACGACGGTTTCTTCCGGTCCGAATGGCTGCGCCGCGTCGTGCCGGAGACGGACGCCAAAACGCGCCGCGAGCTGATCGGCTGGGCCCGCGTGGTCTTCTTCGGCCACCTCGCCCTCGCCGCGCTGTTCGTGCTCACCGGCCACTGGTTCCTCATCGTCATCGTCAACCTCGGCACCTTCTACGGCGGCTGGCTGGTCATGCTCTGCGGCGCCCCGCAGCATGTCGGCCTTTCCTCCGACGTGCCCGACTTCCGGCTCAACACCCGCACCTACACCTGCGGTTGGCTGCCGGCCTTTTTTTACTGGAACATGCAGTATCACGTGGAACACCACATGTTCCCGGCCGTGCCGTTCTACAACCTGCCCCGGCTGCGCGCGGCCATCAAACACGACCTGCCTCCCGCCACGCACGGCCTCTGGGCCACGTGGAAGGACATCCAGGCCATCCTGAAAAGACAGCGGGCCGAGCCCGGCTACGTCTTCGTGCCGCCGCTCCCGCAAAACGAGGGCGACCGAGCCACCGACGCCACGCTGCTCACCGAAGCCGCGCAATCGTAGCGCGGTTTGGGGCGGTTCAGATTAAACGGCAGCCGGCGGGACGGGGCTTGATTTGGCGGGCGCGGTCAACCCCCCCCCGGGCCGGGTGTGAACTCCGGCTCAGGTCACGGAGGCTACGCGGAATTCGCTGCGCTTGCCGCCGAATTCGAGCTGGAGCGTGTCGCCTTGCCGGCGGCCCATGAGCTGACGGCCGAGCGGCGATTGCGGCGTGATGACGAGCACCGGGCCACCGTCGGATTCGATTTCGGTGCCGCCGGCCCGGGGACCGATGAAGTAATGGCTGATGCCTCGGCCCTCGAGTCGCACCAAGGCCCCCAGGCTGATGGGTTCGCCCGGGGCAAAGTCGCGGACCGGCAGGGCGGAAAACTGGGCAACGGCCTGTGCGGCCTCCTCGGCGGCCTTGGACTGGCCGTGCGCCAGATAGGAGGCTTCCAAGCCGCGGGTGTCGTATTTGTCCTCGGCCTTGTTCTCCTCGTCGGTTGCCTCGGCATGCGTCGCGCGGGCCGCCCGGGTGATGGCCGCCAGCTCCGCGGAAAGCTTGAGGAGGATGCGCTCGAAGATGTCGCGCTTGTTCATGCCGCGAAGCCGCCCCGGCAGAGGCGGACGACAAGTTGAACCGGGCGGACCGTGACGCCCGGGTGCATCGGCCACCGAAGGCTTGCGGCAGGGAGAGTCAAAAGCGGGACCATGGTTCTCCCTTTCCCTCACTGCGGCCAAACATCAGGCCTTGGGCGCCAGCGATTTCATGGCCCTGATGAAATCCTTCGCGCCAAACACGAAGCCCGAGTTGATCGCCACGCGCCAGAGCGCCTGCTGTTTCTCGCGCTCTTCGCGCGCCGTCTCCCTGTTCTCCACCGCCGTGACCGCCTCGCGGATCGTCGAGCACATGACACCGTAACGCGTCATGTCCACCATGCCGCCGGGCGACATGAGCAGACACCAGTTGATCGCGAACCCGACATAGACGAGGTGGTTGATCCCGTGGGCGTGGCAGAGTGCCGCGAGCTGATGGCCGTCCTCGGCGACCGGCTCGCCGGCCAGCGGGCGCGCCGCGGGCGCAAAGTCGAGTCGCTTGAAACCCTTCCGCACATCGGGCCAGTTTCGCCGGCCGACAAAGACGTTGTTCGCACGAAATTTGTCCAGCCGCCGGCAAACCGCATCCTTCACCACGGGCTTGGGCTTCGGCGAAGGCCCGGCGAGCTTCACCGTGCTTTTGTAGCCCGGCAGGTGGGAGTAGTAGTCGCGCCCGCCGACCACGTGAAACACGGGCAGGGGCGAGGCCCGCACCGCGCCGAGCAGCGGCGGAAAAACTTCCGCCAAAATCTTCAGCGCCCGCGGATGATATTCCACGCAGCGCCGCCAGCCGGGCCACTGCTCCATCGTCCCGCACTCCCACGCATGCATGACCACCAGCGCGGTGTGCCGCGGGGCGAGCCCGATGCGCGCTTTTTTCCAGCCGCCGTAGCCCTCGGCGGGCACGGCCCGGCGGTAGTCGGCATCGAACTGCTGGTAGTAACTGGCGGGGATTTTCAAGGTGGCCATGGTTTTGGAATGTCTGTCTACCTGCCAGTTGTCGAATCATCCGGGCAGGACGGGTGCATATCTGCAAGTGCTGGCCGGCAAGATGAAGGCAATCGCAGTTAAATTCTGTTTATATCCGCATGGACTTTCTGCCCGGCATGAACGCCGACAACATGCCAACCATTTGCCGTCGGCGTCATGGTAATTGCCCCGTGCTCCCGTGCGACCGGGGCTGCGGTGCAGACCGTGAGAATTTCGTGATCCCGGGCTGGCCCCGATGCGACCTCGATGAAGGGATACACGCCGTCCTTTTCCTCCAAGGGCAGCCGGTCGGGACGGACGGTGAAAACTCCCGCAGCCGCCACCCAACCGTGCAGCGAGGCAAAGGGCCGCCGGATGGTGAATTCGTTTCCGTCCGCCGCCAGCTCCGCCGCAAAATCCTCGTGGTTGGCCTGGAAGCGCACCTCCACCGAGGCCGCCTCTTTCAGCGCCACCCGGTCGAGAAACACCACGACATCCGGCTTCAGGTAAACCAAGGTGCGGTGCACGCAGACCACCGCGGGATTCACCAACTGGTAGGCCTCGGTCGCGTCGCTCGTCACGGTCATCCAGCCCGGACCGGTGCGGTAATCAATCACGCGCGCAAAAGCCCACGAGGCGTTGGTGCCCTCGCTGCCGTCGTGGTATTGGTGTCCCTGGCCGCCGACGAGCACGGCGCTGTGCGCCTCGGTCAGCCGGAGGATCCAGCGCGGGTTCTGCACCATGTAGGCGGCGCGGAAGGGATCGTGCAGCAGCCGTTCGCCATAGGCCTTGAAAATAACGCTGTTGCGGTCCGCATGCTCATGATTGCCCGGACCGCCGCTGCGCAGCGCCAGCACATTGTCCGCCGCGCCCCAGCCGGTGCGGGAGATGACGATGTCGTTGCTCAGCCGTTGATCGAGCAAGGCCGGTTCCGGTGGCGACGCCGGCCGCGCGGCGTCATACCAGACGAGCGCGGGGAAGTGCTTCACCTCGCCGATGTCGCGGGCCACGAACTGAGCCACCGGGTCGTCATGCGTGCGCGCCACCCAGGCCGCGACCGACACTTCCACCGCGCCGTTGGCGTCGCCGAGATTCACGATGTCGTATTCCGGTTTCACCGTGGCCATCATGAAGCCCTTCACGTGCTGAAAGTCGGCCACCTTCCGGCCGCTGGGTTTTGTCGGCATCGTCTGGCCCAGCGCATACCTCACCGAGCCCGGATAGTTGATGAGCTGCCGGTCATCGATGCCCTGCGTGCGCCACAGCACCTCGGCGAACAGCGCGAGGTAGAGCGTGGTGTAGCCCCAGTAACTCACGCCCTCGTCGTAGGCGCCGTCGCTGCCATACATCGTGGCAAAGGACTTCGCGCTGGAGCGGGCCAGCTCGAGCCAGCCCTCGGCCGCCGCGACGCGCCCGCGGAAATGGCAGGCCGCGATGCCCAGGCAGGCGGTGGGGATGATCTTGAGGTTGGTCGCGTTGAGGATGAGCGGCCAGCGCTTGAGGCTGATGTGCCGGAACTCGTCCACCTCGCTGCGCGGGTTCCACTCCCAGCCGCGCACGCGGTCGGGGTATTTCAGCCCGTAAACGGCAGCGTGGCACGCCGGCACGCCCTTGGTGAGCACGGCCTGCTCGACCTCCGCGACCTCGGCGGGCGTGAGCGCATCGCCCAGACAGTCCAGAGCGAGGAGCAGTGCGGCGCTGCCCTCGGTGGCCCGCTGCATCCCGAGCACCTGCGTGCCGCCCTCGGTGAAGCTGTCCCACTCCGGGTAGTCGAGCATCCGCCGCAGCGCGAGTTTCGCCAGCGCAAGCTGGGCGGGCTCCCGGTTGACGAGGTAAATGAACGACGCCCGCTCCAGGATCCGCTGCGCGCGCAGGAGGTGCACGACGTGGTTGGTCAACCGCAGCTCCTCCCGGAGAAACTTCGTGTCCGCCGCCAGGTCGGCCGCGAGCTGTTCGCGCCAGAAGCCGGCAAAGCGCGGATCGGCGGTGTTGGCCCGGATGCGCGGCAGATCGCTCTCGTCGAACAACAGGCCGCGACGGCGGCCGGCGGGCAGGGAAGTTGTGCTCATGAAACTTGGCCGGCGTGATACCGCGCGATCGCCACCGCGGCGTAGCTGCCGATCCCGTCGCCCAGCACCGCCGGCAGCACCCGGCAGTCGCGCACGCTGTCCGGCAGCGCCTCGCGGGCGATCGCGCCCTGCATGGCCGGGGCGATGAACCGTTCGCAGCGCTGGTAGATGCTGCCGATGACGATCCGCTCCGGGTTGAGGATGTCGATGAGGACGGCGAGCGCCTCGCCCAGCCGCTCCCCCACTTCGTGCCAGACGGCCAGCGCCAGCGCATCGCCGGCGGCCGCCGCCTCACCCACGGCCCGCGCCGTGAGCTGCTCGGGGGCCAGTCGTTGCAGCGCGCTGGCCCCGGCAAATTCCGCCGTGCGCCGCCGCGCCAGTTGCGCGATGCCGCCGCCCGAGCAGAAACCCTCGAAGGAGCCGGCCTTGTGGTAGCCGACGGGGCCGTCGGGCGCCAGCCGCACATGGCCGACCTCGCCGGCGTTGCCGGTCACGCCTTCGTAGAGCCGCCCGTCGAGGATCAGGCCCGCACCCATCCCCGTGCCCATCGTGAGGAAGATCATGCTCCGGCAGCCGCGGCCCGCGCCAAACTGCCACTCGGCCAGCGCGCAGGCGTTGGCATCGTTCATCAAAAACGCCCGCCCGCCGAAACGCTGCGTGAGCTCGTCGCAGATCGCGATCCGGTCCCAGCCCGGCAGGTTCGGCGGCGACAGGATCAGGCCGCGCTTCGCATCCAGCGGGCCGCCGCAGGACACACCGAAGACGGTGTCCGGTTTCGGCGCGAGCTTCGCGATCTCCGCAAAAATCCGCTCCCGCGTGCCGTGCACGTCGGTGGTGGCGAAACGCACGACCTCGCGCACCCGCTCCGCGCCGTCCGGCACGCTGAGCGCGCACTTGGTCCCGCCGATGTCCACGCCGATGAGGTTCACAGGGCTACTCCAGATGGGGGTTCAGCTTCTTGCCGAGCACGAAATGCTTCCGGTCCGAATACCAGAGCCAGTGGTCGTCGTCGTCGCGGAAATAACTCGGGTAGCACACCGGTTCGATCCGGCCGTAGTGGCCGAGCTTCACCGCGTCCGCCGTGGCGAACCGCTTCGGCTCGCCAAACACGACCGGCTGGCCGGGCCCGTCCACATACCGGCCGCACACGATCCACACGTCGCGGCGGTTGACCTGATAATCGGTGGGATGCCGCGCACCGGGGATGTAGCCGTCGTTGTTATAGTAGATGAGGCAGTATTTGCCCGGGGCGTAGGCGAAGATCGGACAGCAGACGATGGGCGAATGCACCAGCGGGCCGTCGTCACTGTAGCGCAGGGGAAACACCGGCAACGGCGACGTTTCGTCGTAGTCGGTCCAGTGTGAGGCCCAGCTGCGGCCGTGATCCCGCGACTGGCTCCAGAACAGGCAGCCCTGCAGCGTGCGCATGACGGTGAACAGCCGGCCGTCCGGCAACGACACCGTCATCGCCTCCTGCGCGAGGCTCTGGCTCATGCGCAACGGATGCGGCACCTGCAGGCCGGTGCCGCCTTCCGGCCAGGTCGTCATCACGAGCTTCGCCGGGTCGCGCTCGGTGAGGATGTTCTCGAAGCGGAGAAACCACACCTCGCTGTTCACGTTGAGCAGGTGCGGGCTGCCCGAGCCCCAGCGCGTGAGGCTGGCCATCGGCACGCCGTCCGCCGCGGTGAAACTTTGGAAGCAGGTGACAAAGTTCACCGGCATCGCCGGGTCGGGATGGTCGATCTTCCCGCGCCGGATGCGCAGGTGGTCGTATGGCTCGGACCAGGTGCGCCCGTCGTCGTCGGAATAACGGAAACGCAGCACGCCGGTCGTGTCGTCGCGCGCATCGGTGACGCCGATGTTTTTGTTGTAGAAAAGATAGATCCGCCCGGTCGCCGGCACGGCGATGAAGAACGGCCAGCTCGCCTGGTATTTGCCCCGCTCCGGGCCGGCCTGCTGCGCGGGCGTCGCACCGTCAATCGGCTGCGGCGCGCTCCAAGTTTTTCCGCGGTCCTCGCTGCGGCTCACCACCACGCGCTGATCGGGATGGTTCTCATGCGTGGCCTGGGTCCACGTCATCAGCCAGTGCCCGCCCGGGGTCACGAGCCCGATGATCTGCTGGTTCTCCGCATCCGGACCCAGTTCTGCGCGCGGCCGGTAAACGACACAGTCCGGCCGGGTGCGTCCAATTTCCTGCGCGTAGGCGGTCGCGTCCATGTTCAGCGGATGACGACCACCGGGCGCCCGAGCCGGCGGGCGATCTTTTTCAGCGCCGGCAGGGCCGTCGCCTTGAGCAGCACCACGACCGTGCCGCCGCTGCCGCCGCCGCTCACGCGGGCGCCGTAAAAGCCCCGCGCCGGGCCGGCCGCGCGCACGGCGCCGACCATGGCGTCCGTCTCCGGACAGCCGAGTCCGATGGAGGAATAGCCGGCGTGCGACTGGCAGAGCAGTTCGCCCAGCGCCCGGAGCGATTCCTCGTGGTTGCGGGCGTTGAGGCCGCGCAGCAACGCGACCGCCGTCTCGCTCCGGAAGTTTTCCTCGACGGGAAACGACACGGCCGCCCGCACCGCGTAGCTCCGGGCGGGTTCCACCTTGGACAGCGCGTCGTCCACGCCGCCGCAGCGGGCGATAAAGTCGCGGCCGGTGATGGCCGCGGGCAGCACCGCTTCCGGCAGGCTGCGCACCTCGGAGGGCGCCAGCTCCGTCGCGTGCGCCAGCTTCCGGCCCGTGCCGAGCTCGATGAGCTTTTTGCCCATGAAGGCCCCGGCGCGCGCCGTCGCGTAGGGCGAATCCGTCACCGCATGCTTCACGCCGCTCGGCCAGCCCACGGCGATCACGCCCGCGGGTAGTTTCACCGGCGCCAGCAAGGTATCGGGCCGGCACAGGATCGGCAGCAGCGCGCCGCGCACGCCGTTGGCCGAGGCCAGCTGGTCCATCAGCCCGCAGGGCGCGCCGACGATCTCGTTCTCGGCGCGCTGCGCGAGCCGCGCCAGTGCGGTCCCCTTGAATTTTTTCCCGGAAAACTTTTCCAAGGCCCGCAACGTGGCCACTTCCAAGGCCGCGCTGCTGCTCACGCCCATCGAGGCCGGCACGTCCGACTCGATGTGGAACACCAGGCCGGATTTCGGCCGCCAGCGTTGCGCCGCGCAAAACAGCAGAAAACAGCCGTAGGGATAACGCACCCATTTCGGCGCCTCCGCCGGCGCCGCACCCGGCGGCAGCGAACAATACCCCTCGCCGGCGCTCGTGAAGACCAGTTCGGGAGCCGGGGTTGCGCTGATCGTCACCCGGGTCGTCAGGCTGAGCGGCATCTCCAGCACGAGCGCGCCGCTATAATCGGCCACCCCGCCCAGAAAATCCAGCCGCCCGGGAGCTTCGCCGGTCACGGTTTTCATGTCAGCAATCCCCCAAGCCCCGGAATTTTACCGCGGATATCGCGGATCAAGCCGGATTTAACGCAGACATTCGCCACCGGTTTGAGGAACTTAATATCCGTGTTCATCCGTGGTATCCGCGGGCAAGATTCCGATTAGAAATATTTTTTCAGGAGCCGCTTCAGCACCGGACGAACCGTCTTCGCCAGCTTCGGGTTGGCGTAGCCCATCCACGCGATGGCCGAGGTCGTGTCGAGCGGGGCGCGCAGCGGTTTGCCGTCCGGGGTCTCCACCACACCGCCCGCCTCCTGAAGAATGAGCGCGGTGCAGATGTCGTAGGGATGGCAGACGAGCGAGGATTGCAGCCCGAGTTTCGCGTGAGCCAACGGACGCAGGTCGCCCAGCATGCGGTCATGGCCGATGATGAGCTCGTAGAGCTGCCCGCCGGTGGCGATGTATTGGTCGTCGAAGACCAGCGGGGAACTGCTCGAGCCCAGCCCGTAAAGTTCATCCCACAGCTCTTCCTCCACGGCGGCCATGAGCGCCTTCCCTTCCGGGAAAAACCGCGCGATCGAGGCAAACCCATGCTTGAAATCCGTCGCCTGCGAAGGCCGCACCTTCAGCGCCGCCCAGCGACGTGTGCGCAGGTCGAAGGCCCGCGCCTGCACGCCGGCGCCACGCACCGCACTCAGTTGGTCGCTGCGCCACATCTTGCTCGTCGAAAGCTCGGTCATCGCCGCGACCGTGATGTCGGCGAGCGTGTTCTTCGCGCCGCGCTGCGGGGCGAGCGCCGCCAGCGCCCAGGCGCTGCGCTTGTCATACATCAGGTTCCGCGTGCCGTCGATGGGATCGAGGATGCACTTGAACATCGTTTTCGCCACCGGCGTGCCGCGCGGGAAGGTCACCTCGTCGCCGTCCTCCACGCCTTCCATGACCAGCTGCACGGGCCACTGCGCCGGCCAGTGCCGCTCGAACCAGTGGAAAATCGCCTCCTCGGTGATCTTGTCCACCTGGTAGATGGTGTCGGCCGCGGTCACCGCCGCGATTTTTGCGAAGGACGCGGCGCTCTTCGCCCGCGCCGTGACCAGTGTGTCGCGGATGTGGTCCTGCAGCGCGCAGAGGAGCTTCCGGGCTTGTTCGAGCTGGGCAGAGGTCATGAATTTTTAACCACGGATTTCACGGATAGACACGGATACAAGCCTGGAATATCCGCGGGCATCGGCGTCATCCGCGGGAAAGGTTTCCTGTCTTGTAATGCACCGCCGGGACCGCGCGCAACTCCGCGGCCTTCTCGTCGGGGTCCGACTCGTTGGTCATCGAGCCGCCGCCGATCTCGGGACCCGCGAGGTATTTCAGGGTGTCGGGTTTGCGCAGCGGCGGGTGAAACTCGACGTGAAACGGGAAACACGCGTAGTCCTGCCCGTCGGTCGGCGCCTGGTGGAGCGCCATCACGTAGGGCATCGGCATCCGCCAGAGGTTGTCGTAGCGGGTGGCGACCTCGCGGATCATGCGGCCGAGCTGCGCGCGCTCCGGCGCCGTGAGCGCGGCGAGCGAAGGCACCGCCCGCCGCGGGAGGATGTAAACTTCATACGCGTAGCGCGCGAACCACGGCACGCAGGCGACCCAGCCCTCGTTCTGCGCGATTACGCGCGGCCCGGCGAGTTCGCGCGCGAGGATGTCCTGCCCGAGGTGCCGGCCGGTTTTTTCAAAATGCTTCCGCGCACTCTCCACCTCGCGGGCCGTGAAGCCGTAAATGAGATTGCCGGCGTAGATCTGGCAGTGCGGGTGCGGGTTGGACGTGCCGACGAGCGAGCCTTTGTTCTCGAAGATGAGCACATGGTGCACCTCAGGCCGCGCACCGAGCTCGCGGTAACGCTCCGTCCACAGGTCCACCACCGCCGCGCACTCGGCGTCGGTCAGGTCCACGAAGGTTTTCGCATGGTCCGGGCTGTAGCACACCACCTCGGCCGTGCCCTGCGCCGGCCGGGTGCGGTAAAAATCATCGCCCGCCGGCGCGGCCGGGGCTTCGTTGGCAAAACACGGCAGATCGTTGGTGAACCAATAGACGCCCGTGTAGCGCGGGTTTTCCCCTTTCACGCGTTTGTTGCCGGGACAAAGCGCACAGGTCGGATCGAAGGACGGCGGCACGGTCTCCGCCGGCCGGTGCGTGTCGCCGATCCACGGCCGCCCGCCGCGATGCGCGGTGTAGAGCACCCACTCCTCCCGAAGCGGGTGCCAGCGCTGCTCCCAGACAGGGGGTTTGGTCGAGGACGCCGACATGTGCCGGCAACCGTGCGCCAATCACCCGGCTTGGCGAGTCGAATTGCCCTTCATGCACTTACGCAACGTGTCATGCAAAATGCACCCTCAGGCCTCAGGCGGTCGCGCAAAATGCATGATTCCTGCGCGCCGGTTGCCGCGGCCAACCGCTGCCTGATTTTTCTAAGCTTTGTTCTTCATGGTTTTACAAAACCAAAAACCCCGGTTGGCACGCATCAAGGTAGAGGGAGGCGTTCTCTTCAACCCAACGTGCCTATGAATATCGCCCTGAACCGATCCCAGCACACGACCAAGTCCACCGACAGCGCTGCCGAGGCGGCCATTGATGCCGCGCTCGTCCAACGCTTCAACGCCGGCGACGACACCGCCTTCCTCACCATCATGGAGCGCTATCAGGCGAAGATTTTCGCCACCGTGCTCAACCTGCTCCACAACCACGCCGACACGGAGGAAATCGTGCAGGACACTTTCATCCGCGCCCACCGCGGCCTGGCGAAATTCCGCGGCGACTCCTCCCTCGCCACCTGGCTCTACCGCATCGCCGTCAACCTCGCGCGCAACCGCTACTGGTATTTCTTCCGCCGCCGCCGGCAGGACTCGCTCTCCCTCGACCACGCGCTCGGCGAGGACAACGACGCCACCTTTGCCGATCTCGTCGCCGCGACCACGCAGGACCCCGCGCAGGAAGCCGCCCACGGCGAATTCGCCGGCCTCGTCACCGCCTGCATGGAACGGCTCGACCGCCGCCAGCGCGAGATCCTCACCATGCGCAACGTCCTCAATCTCTCCTACGACGAGATCGCCCGCACGCTGCGCATCAATGTCGGCACCGTGAAAAGCCGCATCGCCCGCGCCCGCGAAAACCTCCGCGAACTCATCGCGGAAGCCTGCCCCGAGTTCACCCCTGAGACGCCGACCTCCGACTACTTCATCGGGGCCCGTGCCACCTACGGCCAGCCCGCCATCGCCTTCGCCTGACCGACAAAGTAACCTATTAGGTTACTTTTACCGGGTGCGGCTTGTTTTTTCCGGCCGCCGCGGCTCAATCGCGGGCGTGCCGGCCGCCCCGCTCAAGGTTTCACCCGCCGACGCCCGTCGCTTCATGCGGCGGGCGTTGTTGCTGGATGCCCCGGCGCCCGATGTCGCCGCCGCCCTCGCCCACCACGGTTTCGTGCAGATCGATCCCATCAACGTCTGCGGTCGCATGCACGACCTCATCCTTCGCAACCGCGTCGCCGGCTACCGCGAAGGTGACCTGATGCGCCATGTCCACGGCGAAGCTGCGCCACTCCCCGCCCACGAACGCCGCGCGTTCGAGCACCATCAGCCCGCAACGGGCAACCTGGTCGTGTTCACGCCCGACGCCTGGCCGCACCTGCAGGCCGCGATGCGCGCCCGCATCCGTATCACCAGCGCGTGGAGCGGCCGGCTGACCAAGGAGGAAAACGCCCTCGTCCCGCGCATCCTTGAAGCCATCGCCGCCCGCGGCCCGCTCGCCTCGGATGCCTTCGCCGGGGTCGGCCGGTCGCGCCAGATCTGGGGCTCCGCCACCCTCGCCAAGGCGACGATGCAGAAACTGTTTTTCCACGGCCGGCTCCTGATCGCCCGCCGCCAGGGCAGCCGCCGCTACTACGATCTGCCGGACCGTGTGCTCCCGGAAAAAATCCTCACGCTACCCGCCCCCAGGCCGCGGGAAACCGCCCGTTGGGAAGCACTCCTGAAACTGCGCCAGCGCCGGCTCGCGCTGCTCAAGCGCGCCGAGCTGGCCCTCGTGGAGGACCTTGTGCAGCCGGTGCGGATTGCAGACGGTCCCTTGCTCCACTGCCTGCGCGCGGATGCCCCGTTGTTCGAATCAATCGAAAATCGAGATTCGAAAATCGAAAATTCATCACCGCGCCTGATTGCGCCGCTTGATCCGCTGATCTATGACCGCCGCGTCACGCAGGCCGTCTGGGATTTTGATTATACCTGGGAGGTTTACACGCCCGCGGCCAAGCGCGTGCGCGGCTATTACGCACTGCCCGTTCTCTCCGGTGATGAGCTGGTCGGCCACGTGGAGCCCAAGGCCGACCGGCCCAAGCGCCGGCTCACGGTGGTTTCGCGCTCCGTCCGCCGCGGCCATGTCACCGCCGGCGCCGTGCGCGATCTGGCGGGCTTTCTCGGGTTGCGCTGACCACGCCGTGTGTTTGCGTGACACGCTCCGCCGTGTCCGCCCTGCTCAAAACGCTCAAGTCCACCTTCGGTTACGCCGCCTTCCGCCCGCTCCAGCGCGAGATTTGCGAGGCGACGCTCGCCGGGCAGGATGTGTTCGCCCTCCTGCCCACCGGCGGCGGCAAGTCCCTGTGCTTCCAGCTCCCCGCCCTCGTGCGCCCCGGGCTCACCGTCGTCGTGTCGCCGCTCATCGCGCTGATGAAGGACCAGGTGGACCAGCTCACCGCCAGCGGCGTGGCCGCGACGTTTCTCAACTCCACCCTCGGCGCAACCGAAGCCCGCGCCCGCCTGCGCGGCCTGCATCAGGGCGAATACAAACTCCTCTACGCCGCACCGGAGCGCCTCATGCTCGAGGGCTGGCAGGAAAACCTGAAAGCCTGGAACGTGTCGTGCCTCGCCATCGACGAGGCCCACTGCGTCTCCGAATGGGGCCACGATTTCCGCCCCGAATTCCGCCAACTCGCCAAGCTCCGCGCCGTCCTGCCCGACGTGCCGCTCATGGCCCTCACCGCCACCGCGACCGAGCGCGTGCGCGCCGACATCATCAAACACCTCAAGCTGCGTGAGCCCGCCACCTTCGTCGCCAGCTTCAACCGGCCCAACCTCACCTACCGCGTCATCCCGAAGGACCAGCCGCTGAAGCAGATCATCGACTTCGTGCGCAAACGCGAACCCGAGAGCGGCATCATCTACTGCGCCAGCCGCGCCGCCGCCGAACGCGTGGCCGAGTCGCTCGCCGGCCGCGGGTTCTCCGCGCGGCCCTACCACGCCGGCCTCACCGCCACGGAGCGCTCGCACCACCAGGAGCAGTTCCTGCGCGACGACACCCGCATCATCTGCGCCACCATCGCCTTCGGCATGGGCATCAACAAACCCAACGTCCGCTGGATCATCCACCACGACCTGCCGAAAAACATCGAGGGCTACTACCAGGAGACCGGCCGCGCCGGGCGCGACGGCCTCCCCGGCGACTGCCTCCTGCTCTACAGCCCCGGCGATGTCGCCAAGCAGACCCACTTCATCGACGAGATCACCAACCTGCACGAGCAGCAGGTCGCCCGCACCCAGCTCCGCCAGATCCTGCACTACGCCGAGAGCGCCGGCTGCCGGCGCGCGGAGCTCCTCGCCTACTTCGGCGAATCCTTCCCCCTCGACAACTGCGGCGCGTGCGACAACTGCCTCGAACCCCGCGAGACCTACGACGGCACCCTGCACGCGCAGAAGTTCCTCTCCTGTGTCTATCGCATCCGCCAGGCCTCCCGCTTCACCGTCGGCATGAACCACATCATCGAGGTGCTCACGGGCGCCGATACCGACAAAATCCGCCGCTGGGGCCACGACCGGCTCACCACCTACGGCATCGGCCGCGACCTGTCCCGACCGCAGTGGGCCGCCGTCGGCCGCGAACTGATGCGGCTCGGCTACGTCGCCGTCGCCCCGGGAGAATACGCCACGCTCGAGCTGAGCGAGGCCGGCCTGGAACTCCTCCGCTCCCGCGCGCCCGTCACGCTGACGAAGCCCATGGACCTGCCCCGCGCCAGGCGCGTCGTCCGCCGCGAAGGCGACATCGCCTGCGACGAGATTCTCTTCGAGCGCCTGCGCACCCTGCGCAAGCAGCTCGCCGACGAGCGCAAAGTCCCCGCCTACGTCATCTTCGGCGACGCCACGCTCCGCGCCATGGCCCGCGAATATCCGGCTCAGCTCGCCGACATGGAGGGCATCTTCGGCATGGGCGAAAAAAAGCGCGCCGAGTTCGGCGAGATCTTTGCCGCCGCCATCGCCGAATTCCTGGAAACCAACCCGCAGCAGGCCTTCGATTGAGTTTCAGGCGCGCGCCGCCAAATTGAGCCGACTAAATCAAACCGTGACCGCCGCCCGGGGGCGCGGAAGCGCCGGTAGGGTCCGCTCTCCGAGCTGACCGCGGC
>JAHCLN010000079.1 GCA_026125215.1 Opitutaceae bacterium | reverse complement strand
AAAAAGCGGCGCGGGCAAACCGCGCCGCGTCGGCGGCCATGGGGCCGGGCCGGGGCCTTACTTCTTCTTGCGGGCCGGCGGCACGACGACCACGGGGCAGGGGGCCTTCTTCATGACGCCGGTGGTGGTGCTGCCGGCGATAAGCTCGAAGAGCGCCGAGTGTCCGTGCGAGCCCATCACGATGTAGTCGGCGCGCAGTTTGCCGGCCTGCTCCAGAATGTGGGCGACGGGTCCGCCGGTGAGCAGCACGGTGCTGGTGCGCGTGCCGCCGGCCTTCAGCCGGCGCTCCAGCTTGGCGAGCTGCCGGCCGGCGGTCTTTTCGCTGATGGCGACGATCTCCTGGATATTGGCCATCACGGCGCCGTATTCGCTGGTGATGACCGGGGGCTGGACAATGTGCAGGAGCACGAGGCGGCCCTTCAGGGCTTGGGCGAGGGCGGCGGCGGCTTTGACCACGCCGTTGCTCACGGCGGAGAAATCGACCGGGGTAAGGATGGTTTTCATGACGGCAGGAGTATGGCGGAAATCGGTGCGATTGACAGCGCAGGTTTTGGCCGGCGCAGCGCGGATTTTGTCCGGTTGGTTCAGGCCCCGGCGGTCAGCCGCGAGACGTGGCGGGGCAGGCCGGGCACGGCGACCTCGGCGCGGAACACGCTGCCGGCCTCACAGTAGCCGGGGTCGGTCTCGCCGCGGGCGGAAGTGATGAAGAGCGTTTTGAACTCCGGCCCGCCGAAGCAGCACGAGGTCACGCGCGAGGCGGGCACGGAGATTTCCGCGACGACGCGGCCGTCCGGCGCATGCCGGCGGAGGCGGTGACCGTCCCAGCGCGCGGACCAAATGTGGCCCTCGGCGTCCACGCACATCCCGTCGCAGGTGCCTTCCTCCTCCTTGTCGGCGACGTGAAACTCCCGGCGGTTGGCGAGCGCGCCGGTGGCGGCGTCGTAGTTGAAGGCGAAGATCCGGTTGGTGGTGGAGCAGGTCCAGTAGAAGGTTTTTCCGTCCGGGGAAATGCCCATGCCGTTGGAACAGCCCGTGCCGCGAAAGAGCGGGTGCACCGAGCCGTCGGGGTCGAAGCGGAAGAGCCCGCCGCTGTGCGCGTCGCGGCCGATGGTGCCGGCATAGACGCGGCCGGCGGGGTCGGCCATCACGTCGTTGAAGCGCTGGGTGCCGCCGTCTTTGAAAGGGCGCAGGGAGCGGCACTCGCCGCTCACGGGGTCGAGGCGCGCGAGGTCGCTGACGCGGAAAAGCAGGAGTGCGCCGTCGGCCTCGAGTGTGAACCCGCCGACCATCGGGCCGGAGTAGAGCTTGCGCGCGGTGCCGGCGGCTTCGTCCCACGCGTGGATTTCGCCGGCGGTGATGTCGGTCCAGAACAGCGTGCGGCGCGCGGCATCCCAGAGCGGGTTTTCGCCGAGCTGGTTGCGGGTGGAGGCGAGCAGGCGGGCGGCGGGAAGGGAGGGCATGGCGGGCGGGGGTTATTCGAGCAGCCAGCCGCCGTCCACCACGCAGTTGTGGCCGGTGGAGGCGCGGCTGGCCTCGCTGAGGTAGAACAGGATGTGGTTGGCCACATCCTGCGGTTGGAGCCGGAGCGGCAGGGCCTGCACGCCGGCGAGATGGTGGAGGTGCTTTGCGGTGTCCGGCCCGGAGAAATATTCCGCGACCTGACGCTCGGTGAAGATCCAGCCGGGCGAGACCGTATTGATGCGGATGTTTTCCTGGCCGAGCTCGCGGGCGAGCCCCGTGGTCAGGCCGAGAATGCCGGCCTTGGTGGCGGCGTAGAGGGCGCGGCCGGGCAGGCCGAGCCGGTAGTTGATGGAGGAGACGTTGACGATGGCGCGGCCGGCGCCGGCGCGCAGCAGGTCGAGGGCCGCGCGGATGACGAGGTGATAGGCGCGGAGGTTGAGATGCGCGACCTCGTCCCAGGCCGCGGCATCGCTCGCGGCGAGCGGAATCTTCGGGTCGATGCCGGCGATGTTGACCACGTGGTCGAGCCGGTCGGTCTTGACGCGCAGCGCGGCGAAGGCGCGGTCAATGGCGGCGGGATCGCGGAGATCGCAGGGCAGGGCGTGAAAGGCGGCGTGGCCCACGCGCGGGGCGTCCAGCGCGAGGCCGAAGACGGTCGCGCCGTTGGCGAGCAACGCATCCACGGTGGCGGCGGCCGATGAGGCGCCGGTGACCAGGGCGACGCGGCCCTTGAGGTCGGGCAGCAGCAGCGCCGGGGCCGGGGTGTCGCGCAGTTCGGCGGGCATGGCCGGGTTTACCAATCGACGACGGAGCCGTCGGGCGCGTAGCTGCGGCGCGGGATTTCCTGCTCGAAGGGATGCGCCGCGATGGCGGCCTCGTTGATCTCGACGCCGAGCCCGGGGCGGGAGCTCGGACGGACAATGCGGCCCTTCTTTTCGACGGTGAAACCCCAGTTCACGATCTCGTCGCGCCAGGGCACATCCTGATGCACGGCCTCGCAGATGAGGTAGTTGGGGGTGGCGAAGCCGAACTCGATGGAGGCGGCGGTGCTCACAGGCCCCTGCGGGTTGTGCGGCGCCACCGCCACGCCGTAGGCCTGGGCCATCGCGGCGATACGGCGTGCCTCGCTGAGGCCGCCGCAGTGCGTGATGTCGGGCTGGATGATGCTCGCGGCCTGCAGCTCGAGCAGGCGCTTGAAGGCGAACTGCGAGACCATGCGCTCGCCGGTGGCGATGGGCGTCTTCACCGCCCGCTGCACCTCCGCGATGCCCTCGATGTGCTCGGGCCAGCACGGCTCCTCGAAGAAATACAGGCCGTAGGGCTCGAGCGCCTTGGCGAAGATCAGGCCCATCCGCGGCGAGGGCCGCGCGTGGCAGTCCACCATGATGTCGATGCTGTCGCCCACCGCCTCGCGCATCGCGGCCACGCAGGACTCGGCGAACTTCACCGGTCGCAGCCCTTCGATCATCATTTGCTCGGGCACGGGCATGGACTTGAAGGCGGTGAAACCGTCGGCGACCGCCTTCTGTGCGAGTTCGCCGAAGCGCTTCGCCTCGTTGACCGGCGTCTCGTAGAAATCCTCCATGCGGCCGCCGCCGAGGTGGCAGTAGAGCCGCACGTAGTCGCGCACGCGGCCGCCCCAGAGCTGGTGGCAGGGCACGCCGAGCGTCTTGCCGAGGATGTCCCACAGCGCGAGGTCGATGCCGGCCATCGCGGTGCCGCGCACGACGTCGTTGCCGTGCCAGAAATGCTGGCGATACATCGTCTGCCAGAGGTGCTCGATGCGGCGCGGGTCCTCACCGACCAGGAGCTGGGCGAGATCCTCGATCGCGCCGACGACGCCGCGCGTGTGCCACTCGAGGGTCGCCTCGCCCCAGCCGACGAGACCGGGCTGGTCCGTGACGACCTTGACGAAAATCCAATTCCGCATCCGCGCATGGCAGACCCGGGTTTCGATGCGCGAAATCTTCATGGGGCGGGGTAGGAGGATGTCCCTGCGTTTGGTGGGTCAACGGCAAACCGCGTGCACCATCCGCCGTGATTTTTTACAAATCGCGCACCGCACGGGCGGGTTGATTTGCGGCGACATCCGGTTTTGCGTCATCCGCGATGAATTCCCCGGCCGGCGCAGACTTCGAAAACCCCAGCGAAATCCTGGACACGCCCGCGGCGCGGGCGGCCTACCGGGTGACAGACCCGGCCCTGCGTGAACTCGCGCTCGGCCTGCTGACCACGCCCGACGAGGCGGTGAACGACGTTGTGACGCCCAATCCCCATCCGGGTGCCGCGTGGTGGCGGACAGCGGGCTTCGGGCTTTTTTTGCACTGGGGTTTTCACAGCGTCGAGGCGCTGCAGCCCTCGTGGGCGGCCATCCGCGGTTACCCCTACGGCACGGAGGACCGCCGCTTTCACGGCATGGGTTACTTCCGGCTGGTGGACCGCTTCGATCCCTCGGCGTGGGCGCCGGGTGAATGGGCCGCGCAGGTTCATGCGGCGGGTTTTCGCTACGTGGTGCTGACGGCGAAGCATCACGACGGCTTTGCGCTGTGGCCCTCGCGCTGGGGAAATTTCTCCACCCGGCAATACGTCGGCCGCGACCTGCTGCGGCCCTACGTCGAGGGCCTGCGGGCGCACGGGCTGAAGGTCGGCCTGTATTTCTCGCCGCGCGACTGGCACTACCCGGGCTTTCCGCTGGAGGACGTGAACTTCGACCATACGCAGCTCCGCCGGCGCGGCCCGATCATCGACGCGGCGGCAAACGCGGAACACGCGCGGGAGTTTTTCATCTTCACCATCGCGCAGCTGCACGAGCTGCTCACCGGTTACGGCCCGATCGACGAACTGTGGTTCGACGGGCTCGGCTGGCCGGGCGTGACGTTGCCGACGAAGGCCGTGTATCGCTGGATCCGCTCGCTGCAGCCGCAGATCGTCGTCAACGACCGCTGGGGCCGCGTGCGCTCGCCGGACGGCAGCGACGAAGCCTCGGTGCAATTTGGCGACTTCACCACGCATGAGTGGACGCGGCTGCAGGCGCGTCCGGCCGGGTGGTGGGAATTTTGCCGCGGCTGGTATGGGCACTGGGGTTACTCCGGTCCCTTTGCCGGCGACGTGGCGGCGGAGCTGGAGGAGCTGGGAAAAATCCGCTCCTGGGACGGCAACTACCTGCTCAACCTCGGCCCGCGGCCCGACGGGAAACTGCCGGAAGGCACCGAGGCCGCGCTCGCCCGGCTCGCCGCGTGGATGTGGGTGCATGGCGAGGCGATCCACGGCTCGCGCGGCGGCCCCGAGGGCCTGGCCAACGTGCCGGTGACACAGACGCCCGACGCCGCCTACCTGCACCTGTTCGCGGCATGGAACCAGCCTGTGCGCATCCAAGCCGTCCGCCCCGTCGCGGAAATCCGCCTGCTCGGTCAGGAGGGAACGCTGCCGTATGCCACCGAAGGCGACACCCTCGTCCTGCCCCCGGTCGGCACCGGCTACCGCATCCTCAAAATCCGCTGGCTTGCATAGACACGCGGGGCGTGCAATTTGGCTGCCCGGGTGCGATGGAAACTCGAACTTTGGAGCGAATCATGCGATTCACAGAGGTGATTTCCCCGGTAAGCACTTGGATGGGTCAAGGATGGCCTCGGCGAGGCAGCGAATCAGGCCCTTCTTGCAGCATCGTTTTGCCTCATTCGCCTCATTGGTCCGATCTTGAAGTCTGGGCTTAGCGACAAAATCACCCAAGAAAGCAGGCTTGGCAGCACGCCTGCAGCACGACGGTGTGCGCAGCTCCGGGATGGCGTCGTGGAGCGCTACAGCCCCGAGTAACGGTGAACGGGTATAGGCAATGAGCAAAACCTGACCGGGCGTAGAACTTCATGTGTCGGTTCCCGGATTCCCAGCGTGCTTTGGTTGTCTCGGGACGTTCCTGGGGCAAACCGGTTTATGGTTGCATGACCCGGCAAATTGCCGGATCGTGTGGACATGGCCACTTTAGCTGCAAAACCTCGTTCCCGTGCTCCCTCCACCGCCCGCCTTGAAGCGAGGATTCCCCGCGATTTCAAGAAAACCCTGGAGCAGGCCGCCGCCGTGACCGGACATCCCACGGTTACGAGCTTTGTTCTTTTTGCCCTCCAAGCCAGTGCCCGCAGGGTCATCGAGGAGCATCAACAGGCCAAACTTTCCGCGGAGGAATCGACCCATTTCGTGAAGGCCTTGCTTGCGCCCGCCGCCCCGACTGCGGCGTTGCGGGGTGCTTTAAAGCGTTATCGTGAGGCCAGCGCCTGATGGCCTATCGTTTTGAGCCGCTGACCAAGCAGCACGACCGGGCTGCGTTTCGTTGCGCCAGTGCGCCGCTCAATACCTATCTGCAGCAGATTGCCCGGAAGGACGCCGAGCGCCATGTGGCCGCCGCGTTTGTCATGGTGGATGCCGCCGCCCCGGCGACCATCATGGGCTATTATACGCTTTCGGCCTTCGCCGTGGACGTGACGGAGCTTCCGGAAGCCATGCAAAGGAAGCTGCCCCGGTATCCGCGGTTGCCCGCGACCCTGCTTGGACGGCTGGCGCGCGACGAGCGCTTCCCGGGCATGGGATCGCTGCTTTTGATGGATGCGCTCATCCGTGCGTATCAGAAATCGGTTGAAATCGCTTCGCTCGCGGTGGTCGCAGACGCGAAGGATGAGGCCGCTTTGACGTTCTATCGGAAGTTCGGGTTTGCCCAATTGGGGAGCGATCCGAACCGGGTTTTTCTGCCGATGGGCACCATCGCGGAGCTGGTTGGGAGGCAGGTTTAGCAATTCATGGGAGCAAGGTGCACCTTTGCATATGTTCAAGTTGCGGTTTGCGCCGCAATCGAACCGCTCACGAGTTACCCGGCTTGCTCCTGACAGTTTATCCTGTAACGATAGACACTAACTGCAATTACTCCCACGACATAGCTTGGGCAGTCGCATTCCTACCGGAGTTGGACCGGGATCATCACCGATTAAAGCGGCGGTGGGGTTTCGGATGGTTAACAGGAAAAGCGCCACGAGGCGGGCAAGGCGTTGGGATGTTCAGTCAGACGTAGGCGAGGTTATCTCTTGAAAGAACAGAGGGTTCGTAGCCGAGAAGCCGTCCAGTGACGATTATCCATAATTAGGCGCGAAGCTGGCATGAGCACTTCGTCTGCTATGGTTGGCGCGCGGGTTCATTTAAATTCCTTTGACGCGGACTGTCTAAAAATGGGGTGCTTCGATGAAAATCCGACCCCGCCGTGGATGAAATGAAGAACTTCCACCAAATGGCGTCAATACACCCACTTGCCGTAATCATGAGATTTCAGGCACTTAACCCCGTTTTTGACGCGGCCTGAAAAAAGTTCGTGGTTTCAACTGAACTGGCTGCCCGGCATGGATTCGAACCATGACTAGGCGAGTCAAAGTCGCCTGTGCTACCATTACACCACCAGGCAAGGAAAGTGCGGAGGGAGCACGTTGCGGCCCCGGTCGGCCCGGTCAAGGCCGGAAACTCTTCCGGCGGATGCCCGGGCGCTTGATTCCGTTGGCAGACCCGGTCTTAGAGTGTCGGCCGAATGACCCCCGCCACGCCGGCCCCCGCCAAATCTTATGCGCCTTACCAGGTTTCGATCGAGGAGTTCCGTCGGTTCCGGCGCGACGGGTTTGTGACGATCCCGGGGCTGGTGCCGCCGGAGGACATCGCGGAGCTGCGGGCGCACACGGAGGACCTGATGGCGGGGCGGTTGCCGCAGCAGGACCCCAACACACCGGAAAAGGAGCGGCTGCCGGTGCCGCCCGCGCACCTTTCGCCGCTGGAGAAGGCGCAGCACGTCGCACGCATCCACATGCTCCACCGCATCCTGCCGCTGCACGAGCGCTACCTGCTGCATCCGCGCGTCCTCGACGTGCTGGAGACGCTGATCGGGCCGGACATCCTTGCGCTCCAGACGATGCTTTTCCTGAAGCCGCCGGGTTCCGACGGCCAGGGCTGGCACCAGGACACGTATTACATCCCCACCCATCCCGACACGCTGTGCGGTGCGTGGATTGCGATCGACGACGTGGACGAGTTCAACGGCGCGATGTGGATGGCGCAGGGCAGCCAGGTCGAGCCGGTGTATCCGCCGAAGGGGCCGGATATCGGCACCTACGGCGACCGTCACCTGCCGGGCGTGCCCGGCGTGGGCGGCGTGAGCGACACCGACGACAGCCGCAACGACCTCAGCCCGGTGGCCAACCGTTATTCCCAGGTGCTGGTGCCGGCGAAGCCGGGCGACGTGGTTTTCTTCGGCGGCCACGTGCTGCACCGCAGCAAGCGCAACGTGACAACCGACCGCTTCCGCCGCTCCTTCGTGAGCCACTACTGCAACGCCCGCTCGTTCACGCAGTGGGGCGCCGGCTGGGAGGAGAACGACGCGCAGCACTCGAAATACAATCCGGAGACGCTGCAGAGCAACGGCTCGCACATCCTCGCCCGCGGCGACACGCACCTGCCCTACGCGAAGCCGCGCTTCGGCACGCCCTGCGCCGCGCTGATGGATCCGCTCGTGCGCCGGCAGAGCCACCGCTTCATCCCCGCGGCGATGGGCAATCTCGCCAGCGGTGACATGGAAACCAAGCCCGCGGTGCCCGAGGCGAAGCCCTGAGGCGGGGAGCGGCCAGCGAAAACTGCGCGGCATGACGCAGCGCGGGGCTTGCCCCCGGAGTCGGGACACGCGAGCCTGCGGGTCCCATGCTCATCCACTCCGTCTATTTCTGGCTGAAACCCGAACTCACCGCCGCGCAGCGCGCGGAATTTCTCGCGGCGCTCAGGGCGCTCAAGGATGTGCCGAGTGTGAAGGAGTTTCACCTCGGCCGGCCCGCGGCTGTGGCCGACCGGCCGGTGGTGGACAAGAGCTTCGACTACGGCATCACCTGCGTGTTCGAAAACCTCGAGGCCCACAACGCCTACCAGGTGCATCCGCTGCACGTTGCGTTTGTGAACACGGGCAAGCCGCTCTGGTCGCGCGTGCAAATCTACGACGCGGAGTGAGGATTTAGGCGCGGAGACACGGAGCCGGGCCGAGGACAATCCGCCGGCTTATTTTTTGCCGGTGTGGGCGAGCTTGAACGGCGCGAAGTAGCCGGACTGTGCCGGCGGGAAACGGCCGCGCAGGTAGATACCGTCGTCGCGATGCTCCTGTTCCTGGATCTCGCCCAGGGTATGCAGGCGGGCGACGACATCGTAGCGGTCGTGCGGCACGAGCAGTTCGGAGCTTTGGAAGGCGTCGGCGATGAGTTCCACGAGCCGGGTTTCCAGCAGGTCGAGCCCGGCGCCGGTATGGGCGCTGACGAAAAGGGCGTCGGGCGCGAGCTGGCGGGCGCGGGCGAGGTCGCCGGCCGTGGCGGCGTCGATCTTGTTGAAAACCGTGACGATCGTCTTGCCGTCGGCGCCGAGTTCGTGGAGCACGCCGAGGGTGGTGGCGTGGTGCTGCTCGAAGCCGGGGTTGGTGACGTCGAGGACGTGGATCAGGAAATCGGCGACGATGGTTTCCTCCAGCGTGGCCTTGAAGGCCTCGACGAGGCCGTGCGGCAGGCGGCGGATGAAGCCGACGGTGTCGGTGACGAGGAGCTTCTGGTTGCCGCGCAGAAGAAGCTGGCGCGTGGTGGGATCGAGCGTGGCGAAGAGCTTGTCCTCGGCGAGGACGTGCGCGCCGGTGAGCTTGTTGAGCAGGGAGGACTTGCCGGCGTTGGTGTAGCCGACGATGGAGGCGGTGGGCACGGGCACGCGCTGGCGCTTGTGGCGCTGGACGCCGCGCTGTTTCTGCACCTCGGCGAGTTCGCGCTTGAGGCGGGTGATGCGGTCGTTGACGAGGCGGCGGTCCTGCTCGAGCTGGGTTTCGCCCTCGCCGCCCATCTTGCCCTTGCCGCGCTGGCGGGAGAGGTGGGTCCACGCGCGGGTGAGCCGCGGCAGCGAATACTCCATGCGCGCGAGGGCGACCTGCAGCACGGCCTCGCGCGTCTGTGCGCGGTCGGCGAAGATGTCGAGAATGACCTCCTCGCGGTCGATGACGGCGATCTCGGAAAGTTTTTCCCAATTGCGCTGCTGGGCGGGGGAGAGCCGGTCGTCGAACACGATGAGGTCGGCGTCGACCGCCTTGGCCGCGGCGATGATTTCCTCGGTCTTGCCGCTGCCGAGAAGGGTGGCGGGAGTGGGCCGGCGGAGGTTCACGAGCTCGCGGCCGACGACGCCGATGCGGAGATTTTCAACCAGTTCGTGCAGCTCGCCCAGCAGCTCGTCCGCTTCGCCGGACGCCATTTCGGGGGTCTGGATGCCCACGAGGAAGGCGCGCTCGCAGCGCTTGGAGTCGGTGGAGGGGGTCTCGTTGAGGAAGTCGGCCATCAGGGAAAGCGGACAGCCAACCAGCGGGAAGGGTCCCGGTCAAACCCGCCTTCGCTGAAGCTGCGGCGGGCAGGCCCGCCTTTGCCGGAAGGTCGGCGGGAGCAGCCTAGCTATCGTTCCAAGGTGAGGAAGGTGTAGCGGAAGTGGGCGTCGTGGCTTTCGCGCCGTTCGGTTTCGCGCCAGTCGAGGTGCCGCCATTCAGGGAAATACGTGTCGCCCGGCACCTCGGCATGGACGAGGGTGAGCAGCAGCCGCGAGGCGAGCGGGAGCGTTTCCTCATAGATACGCTGGCCGCCGCAGATCATGATTTCGCCGGAGAGGGTTTGCGCAATCGCCAGTGCCTCAGGGACATCGCCCGCAATGCGAACATCGGGCCGGGCCAGGGCGCGGTTGCGGGTGATGACGACGGGAGTGCGACCGTCGAGGGAGACCCGCGGCCAGGTCTCGTAGCAGATGCGGCCCAGCACGACGGTCTGCCCGGCGGTAACGGCGTGGAAGAACGCCAGGTCCTCGGGAATATGCCAGGGCAGCCGGCCGGCCCGGCCGATGACGCGGTTTTCGCTGCACGCGACGACGAGGGTGAGGGGCTTGGGCATGGGTGAAGGCGATGGTTTCCGGCCCGCCGGTTGGGTCAACCACCGCCTGCACCTGCCAGAATCACCGAACACATGTCATTTCTTGACCCCGGCTTCTCCAGCGTTGCGTCGGGAGCCCCGGTTGTTGTGTCATAACCGCATGCTTATCGGAGTCCCCAAGGAAATCAAAATCGGTGAAACGCGCGTCTCCATGACGCCCAGCCTCTGCCGCCGCTGCGTGTCGCTCGGCGCCAAGGTGGCCATCGAGAAATCCGCCGGCCTGAGCGCCGGTTTCACAGATGCGGAGTATCGCGCCGCCGGCGCGACGATCCTGCCCTCGGCCAGGAAGGTCTGGGCCGCGGCCGACCTCATCCTCAAGGTCAAGGAGCCGCTGCCCGCCGAATACGGCCTGATGCGGGAAGGACAGGCCATCTTCACCTACCTGCACCTCGCCGCCGGTCCCGAGCTGGCCAAGGTGCTCTTGAAGAAACGCATCCTCGGCATCGCCTACGAGACGGTGGAGGCGGCCGACGGCTCGTTCCCCCTGCTCAAACCGATGTCGCAGATCGCCGGCCGGCTCTCCATCCAGATCGGCGCCTACCGGCTGCAGTCGCAGCTCGGCGGCTCCGGCGTGTTGCTCGGGGGCATCCCGGGCACGATGCCCGGCCACGTGGTCGTGATCGGCGCGGGCAACTCCGGCGCGCATGCCGTGCAGATGGCCGTGGGCATGGGCGCGCGGGTGACCGTGCTCGATCTCGACATGCGCAAGCTGGAAGCGCTCGACGCCGAATACCGCGGCCGGGTGGTCACACTCATGTCGAACCCCGCCAACATCGAGGCCGAGGTCGCCGACGCCGACCTGCTGATCGGCGCGGTGCTCATCCCCGCGGCCAAGGCGCCCATCGTGGTGTCGCGCGCGATGGTGCAACGCATGCGCCCCGGCAGCGTGATCGTGGACATCGCCATCGACCAGGGCGGCTGCATCGAGACCATCCGCCCGACCTCGCACGAAAAACCGACCTACCAGGAGCACGGCATCATCCACTACGCGGTGCCCAACATGCCGGCGCTGGTGGGCCGCACCTCGACGATGGGCCTCACGCAGGCGACGGAACTTTTCATCTCGGTGATCGTGGAGAAGGGCATCGAACGCGCGCTGGCCGAGCACAAGGGCCTCGCCAAGGGCGTGAACACCCGCAACGGCAAAATCACCTACGACGCGGTGGCGAAAGCGCTGGGCTACAGCTGAGACTCAGACCGGTGAAAATCAAAAGGCCCGATCCAAGGATCGGGCCTTTGCTGTTAAAGCAGACGGTGGCGGGCTCAGGCCGCGGGCACGATCGTCACGCTCGTCAGTTCGACGCGGTCGATGGGCGTGCTCTTTTCGCCGCCGCCGCCGTGCTGGGTCGGGACCGTGGCGATGCGCTCGAGGACGTCGTCGCCGGCGACGAGTTCGCCGAAGGCGGTGTATTGGCGGTCGAGGAACTTGGCGTCACCGTGGCAGATGAAGAACTGCGAGCCGGCGCTGTCGGGGTGCGCCGAGCGGGCCATGGAGATGACGCCGCGCACGTGCGACTTGGGATTGAACTCGGCCTTGATCTTGTAGCCGGGACCGCCGGTGCCGGGCATGCCGCTCTCGCCGGCCTTCGTGTTGGGGCAGCCGCCCTGGATCATGAAGCCCTTGATGATGCGGTGGAAGGCGGTGCCGTTGTAAAAACCTTCGCGGGCGAGTTTCTTGAAATTCTCGACCGTCTTCGGGGCGACGTCGGACCAGAAGGCGATGGTCATGTCACCGTAGGTGGTCTTGAGGATGGCGTTTTCGGCGGTGGTGTTGCTCATGGAAGCGGCAAGGGAAGGCAGGCGGCGGGCTTCCGCAAGAACCAAAAGGCAGGGATCGCCTCACGCGAATTCCGCGTCGATCAGTTCGCAGAAGTGGTGGATGAGAAAGAGGTGGGCTTCCTGGCAGGCGGCGCCGCTTTCGCTGGGGACGACAAGATCCACGGTCGCGAGGCCCTTGGCTTTGCCGCCGCCGCGGCCGAGGAAGGCGATGCTCTTCAGGCCCTGGTTGTTGGCCTCATGCAGGGCGGAGAGAATGTTGGCGGAATTGCCGCTGGAGGTGAGCACGACCACGAGGTCGCCGGGATGCGCGAGCGCGGCGATCTGGCGCGAGAACACGTGCTCGTAGCCGTAGTCGTTGCCGATGCAGGTGAGCAGCGAACCGTCGGCGGAGAGTGCGAGCGCGGGCAGCGCGGCCCGGTTTTTCTGGTAGCGGCCGACGAGTTCGGTGGAAAAATGTCCGGCCTCGGCGGCGCTGCCGCCGTTGCCGCAGATGAGCAGCTTTTTGTCGTGGCGCAGCGTGTCGAGGATCAGCTGGCCCGCGGCGTCGATGGCGGGCCGGATGCCGGCGAGCGCCTGCAGGGTGCGGACCGATTCGGCGAGGGAGACTTCAAAAGTCATGGGGCGGATAGTAGTGCGCAGCGGGCAGCGGGTAGCGAGCATTTTGCGGCCCGGTGCCGGTCGTTTTCTACTCGCTACCCACTATCCGCTGCCCGCTACTCAAACCCATGCGCCTGCGATCGCTCACCCTCCAGCACTTCCGCAACATCCCGTGGGCGGAACTGGAGCTGGCCGGGCGGCAGCAGTTTTTCCACGGGGCCAACGGACAGGGAAAGACGAACCTGCTGGAGGCGGCGGGCTTCATCACCGCGCTGCGCTCCTTCCGCACGACGGACCCGAAGGTGCTGCTCGCCCAGGGGCAGGCGGAGGCGGCGATCGCGTGCGTGGCGGAGCACGAACAGCGCGGGGAAACGCGGCTGGTGGTGAAAGTGCGCCGCGACGGCCGCGAGCTGTGGTGCGACGGGGAAAAGATTTCCCGGGTCGGGGACTACCTCGGCAAATTTCCGACGGTGGTCTTCACGTCGCAGGATCTCCAACTCGTGCGCGGCGCGCCGGCGGTCCGTCGCCGTTGGCTGGACCTGACTTTGGCGGCGGTGGACGGGGATTATCTGCGGGCGTTGCAGACCTATCATCGTGCGCTGGCCGAGCGGAACAGCCTGCTGAAGGTCGGGGCGAAGGCGGACGAGCTGGCGGCCTTCGAGCACGCGCTGGCCCCGGCCGGGGCCGAGCTCATCGGGCGACGCGGGGCCGCGCTGGCCGCGCTGGGCGAGCGGGCGGCGGCGTTTTATGCACGCATCTGCGACCGGGCGGAACCGGTGGCGCTGGGCTACCGGCCGAATTTCGCCACCGCGTCGGCCGAGGCGTTGCGCGCGCGCTGGGAGGAAGGCCGCGCCCGCGATCTGCAATTTCGCACGACGCTGACGGGCCCGCACCGCGACGACCTTGAGCTGGCCGTGCAGGGATCCGGGGCGAAGGATTTTGGCTCGGAAGGACAACAGCGCTCGCTCGTGCTGGCGCTGCGGCTGGCGCAGGCGGCGTGGTTTCACGAACGCAGCGGCGTGCGGCCGGTGCTGCTGGCGGACGATGTGCTGGGCGAGCTCGATCCGGAGCGGCGCCGCCGTTTTTGGGCGGCCATTGATTCGGAGATGCAGATTTTGGCCACAGGCACGGCGGCGCCCGACGCGGACCTGGGCTCGTGGCAGCTTTTCCGGGTCGCGGGCGGAACATTCACACCGGAGGCGGCCGCATGAGCTTCGAAGCATGGCAATGGGCCTTGGCGGTGGTGGGGGCGCTCGCGATCGGGCTGGCCAAGACCGGCATCGGCGGTCTCGGCATGCTGGCGGTGGTGATCTTTGCCAACCTCATGCCGGCCAAGGCGGCGAGCGGCGTGGTGCTGCCGATGCTGGTTTTTGCCGACGTGGTGGCGGTGCTGGCCTACCGCCGGCATGCGCAATGGAAGCTGCTGTGGAAACTGTTTCCGTGGACGGCGGCGGGCGTGGTTGCGGGTTATTTGGCGATGGGCCGGATCGACGACCGGCAGGCCTCGCTCATGATCGGCTTCATCGTGCTCGGGCTGCTCGGCCTGCACCTGTGGCGGCGCAAGGGCGGGGAACTGGCGGAGCACGGGGCTTGGTTTGCGCCGACCGTCGGCATCCTCGCGGGCTACACCACTTTGGTGGCGAACGCGGCGGGGCCGCTGATGGCGATCTACCTGCTCGCGATGCGGCTGCCGAAGATGGAATACATGGGCACGGGCGCGGTGTATTTCATGGTGATGAACCTGTTCAAGGTGCCGTTCATGATGGACCTCGGGCTGGTGAACGCGGCGAGTTTCACGTTCAACCTCTGGCTGGCGCCGGCGGTGCTGGCGGGGGCGCTGCTCGGGAAGGTGATCCTGCGGAAGATCGACCAACGGCTTTTCGAAAACATCGCGCTCGGGCTGGCGGGCACCGCCGGGCTGAAGCTGTTGTTTTGAACCGGACCGGAAAGATTGGCTGGATTCTGCGCCGCACCCGCGGTGACATGCGCGCATGCCACGGATGAATGTCAGGCAGATGTGGGCGGCCAAGCTGGCGGGCAAAAGCGTGCCGGCGGCGGCCCTGCCGGCGCCCGCGGCGGGGCGGCCGTCCTTCTCCGGCCGGGTGCTGGGCATTGACCCCTCGCTGCGCGGGACAGGGCTGGCCCTGGTCGAGTTTACGCCCGGGCGGATGCCGCTGCTGCTGCGCTGCCGCACCGTGAAAGTCGCGCCGAAGCTCAGCCTGGCGCACGCGCTGGGGGAGATTCACCGCGCCGTGGCGGAATTCCTGGGAGATATGCCGGTGAGGCATGTGGCGCTGGAACAGACCATCTACGTGCAGAATTTCCAGACGGCACAGATCCTCGGTGCGGCACGCGGCGCGGCCATTTCCGCGGCGGCGCTGCGCGACCTGCCGGTCTTCGAGTATGCGCCGCTGCGGGTGAAGCTGGCCGTGGTGGGCGCGGGCCGCGCGAGCAAGGAGCAGATGGCCCGCACCGTGATGTCGCTGCTCGGCCACGGCCGGATGCTGGCGAGCGACGAGGCCGACGCGGCGGGCGTGGCGCTCTGCCACGCGTTTACCTGGCGGGAATGACCGGCACGTGCCGCAGGTGGCGGTAGGCCACGTAGCCGAGACCGGTCAAGCCGGTGAGAGCGGCGGGCAGGAGGAGCGTGTCGAAGCCCCAGCGCATGTAGCCGAAACCGCCGAGGACGCCGCCGGCGAGAAAACCGGCGAGCAGGACCAGCATGAGCCCGAGGCGGCGGGTTTCCACCGGTTCGCGCCGGATGAAGCTGCCCGCGGCGATGCCCAGGTCGGTCACAATGCCGGTGACATGGGTCGTGCGGATAACGGCGCCGCTGTAGGTCGTGGCGAGGGCGTTTTGCAGGCCACAGGCCATGGCGGCGAGGTAGTCGCCGTAGTTGCTGCCGCCATGGTAGAAATACACGGCGGCAAAAAGCAGCCCCGACTCGATGGCG
>JAHCLN010000078.1 GCA_026125215.1 Opitutaceae bacterium | reverse complement strand
CCAAGGTTGGTCGGGCAGGCGGTGAGATAGCCCAGCGCCGGGGAGAAGGCGTAGTCGAGATGCTCCTCCAGGGCGCTGTCGAGCTCGTTGATGGCGGACCACGCCTTCTTGAGCTGAAAGCCGGCCCGCAGGACCTGGAGCCGCAGGTGGTCCTCCTCGTTGATCATGACGGAAAAAGCCTGGTCCTTGCTGATCACGAAGCCGGCGCCGGCCTTGGCGCCGCTGAGCTCGCGGCTGATGAGGTGCCGCTCGACCAGGATCTGCCGCTCCAGCTCGCTGAGCTCGGCGACGGGCAGGTTCAGCGAACGCTTCATCGGCGCGGTGGCGGCAACCGCGGCCCGGCAGGTCTCGAAGACCTCCTCACGCTGCGCGGTCTTGGCCCAACCCGGGAAAGCCGTGCCGGCAAGATTGCGGGCCAGACGGATGCGCGTCATCAGCACGATGGCGGTCTTGCTGCTGGTGGCATCGGTCAGCTCCGACGGGGTGTCGATGAGCGAGGCGATGGTCATGGGTTCAACGCGACGGCGTCTGCCCGAAGGCTTGTTTGACTTGGTTGATTTCATCGCGGCAGCGGGCGGCGTCCTCGTAACGTTCGGATTTGATGGCTTCGGTAAGGTCGAGTTCGAGCTTGGTGAGCCGCTCGTAGAGGGAGCGGCGCTCGATGGCCCGGCGGGGCACCTTGCCCGTGTGGGCGGAGCCCTTGTGCATGCCCTCGAGCATGGGTTCCACAACACCCCGGAAGGTCTCGTAGCAATGCGGACAGCCGAAACGCCCATGCTTCTTGAAATCGGCCTGGGTGAAACCGCACTGCTCGCAGCGCACGCCGGCCGCCACGGGCTCGGGATTGAGCGAGGCCTTGAGCAGCAGGTCGGCCAGCGAGAAGCCGCTGGGGTCGGTCACGCCCTTGGCCTGCGCGCACTCCTCGCACAGGTCCACCTTGTGCACCTTGTTGTTGACGATCTGGGTCAGGTGCACGGTCGCCGGCTTCGGGCAGAGATCACATTTGAGCGGGTTGGCCATGGATGGAGATGCTATGCAGGTAGAATGCCAGCCTGCGCCCCGCTGGCAAGTGCGCGGCGCATTCCGTCCGGAACGGGACAGGACAGCGCAACCGCGCCCGGCCTGCGGGTCAGGGTGGCGCGGCCCGAATGCCGGCGCTTCAAATGCGGGTGCCCTCGACGAGCACGCGGCGGCGGAACGCGGCCAGCACCTTTTGGGTGACGGGACCGGGCTTGCCGGTGCCAATCACGCGCCCGTCGAGCTTGGTGACGGGAATCACTTCGGCCCCGGAACCGGTGAGGAAGCATTCATCGGCCACCCAGACATCGTAGCGGGTCATGTCGGCCTCGCGGATGGTGATGCCCAGCTCATGCGCGATGTCGAAGATGGTCCCGCGGGTGATGCCCTTGAGGGCGCCCTGCGAAGCCGCGGGCGTGACGATCTCGCCCTTGTGGACGGTGAAGATGTTGTCGGCCGTGCACTCGGCCACGTAACCCTGATCGTTGAGCATGATCGCCTCCAGCGCGCCAAACTGCCGGGCCTCGATCTTGCCGAGGATGTTGTTGAGGTAGTTGAGCGACTTGATGGTGGGCGGCAGCGCGGCGGGGTTGATGCGGCGCGTCGGCACGGTGACGATGGCCAGGCCGTTGTCGTAATGCTCCTGCGGGTAGAGGGAAATCTTGCTCGCGATGATGAAAACCGAGGGCTTCGCGCAAAGCCAGGGAGCGAGTCCAAGGTCGCCGACGCCGCGGGTCACAACCAGACGGATGTAACCGTCGGTGAGCCCGTTCAAGCGGCAGGTCTCGCAGGTCGCATCGCTCAGCTCGCGGCGGGTGAGCGGCAAATCCAGCATGATGGCCTTGGCGGAATACTCCAGGCGCTCCAGATGCTCCTCCAGCCGGAACACATTTCCGCCATAAAGTCGGATACCCTCGAAGACCCCGTCGCCGTAAAGCAGCCCGTGGTCGAACACGGAGACCTTGGCATCGGCTTCATCCACAAATTTCCCATCGAGGTAGATTTTCATTCGGCGCAGGCATACAGCAGGGCGGCGAAGGTTGTCGAGCCTCGGCGCAGAATCGGGTTGTCACGCCCGGCCTTTGGTCAAGACTGCCGGGCAAACCCGGCTCCCCATGTCCACCCTACTCCGCCGGCCCCGCCGGGGCTTCACGCTGATCGAGCTGCTGACCGTGATCGCGATCATCGGCATCCTCGCCGCCATCATCATCCCCACCGTCGGCACCATGCGGGAGAAGGCCCAGCGGGCGGTGGATGCCAACAACCTCCGCGAAATCCTCAAGGCGGCGATGATCTACGCCGGGGACAACAACGACCGGCTGCCCGATCCCACGGCCATCCCGCCCACGGTCCTGACCGCACCCGAGGCTCCCTTCCTGTGGCCGGGCATCCTCGCGCGGCAGGGTATGCTGACCGATCCCACGTTTTACTTCGCGAAAAACGACCCGCTTTTTTCCGGCACCTATCCCGTGGCGATCATCAATCCCGCCGCCCGCACCCAGCTGGACCCAAGTTTCACCACCAACCGTTCGCTGAGCGTCGAGTTTGTCGGCGGCCTGAAGATGGGCGACCCCGCGACCACCCCGGTGCTCTTCACCCGCGGTCTCCGGCCCGACGGCACGTGGGATCCGGAAAATGGCGTTTACCGGGATAACGGCGGTTACGTGGCCTACCTCGGCGGCAACGTCCAGTTTCACCCCGGCACGGCCACGGGAAAATTCGTCTCCAACCGTTCCGGGCAACCGACCGACAACATCCTGCAGGCCATTCCCTTCAATGCCTTGAATCCGGCCCGCGTCTGGGGCACCGCCGGCGCCGGCACCGGCACCGCCACCGGCACACCCGCGCAGCAGGGACTTTGAGCCGGAAGGTTTTTCGTTTTCCCGCTTTCCCCGGGACGCCCGGGTGTGCAAAGTGGCCGGCTTGTCATGACGCCAGTCCCTTTCGCGACTTCCGCCGCCACCACCTACATCATCGGGCATAAAAACCCGGATGCCGACGCCATCTGCTCGGCCATCGCCTATGCCGCCTTCAAGGAGCAGAAGGGCGAGACCGGTTACGTGGCCGCCCGGTGCGGCAACTCCAATGCGCGCATCGACACCATTCTCCAGCGCTTCAACCTGCCCCTGCCCGTCTACCTCAGCGACGTGAGTCCGCGCGTGCGCGACCTGATGGTGAGCAATGTCATCGCCATTCCCGAGAGCGCCACGTGCGCCGAGGCGCTGGAACTGCTCGACCGCCACGCCGTCAACGTGCTCCCGGTCATCACCCCCGAACGCCGGATCATCGGCACCCTTTCGCTCGCCCAGATGGGCGGCTTCTTCATGCCCCGCGCCCAGGAACCGCGGCGCGTGAGGCAGGTGCGCACCAGCCTCGCCCGCATTGTCCGCGCCCTCGGCGCCTCCGTCTGCCACATCACCGACGAGCACCGGCAGGAGGAGCTTTTCATCCGCATCGGCGCGATGGACATCGGCACGTTCTGGAAAATCTCGGAGCGCGAGAACATCACGCCCCGCCAGTCCATCATCATTGTCGGCGACCGGCGGGACGTGCAGCTGCGCGCCATCGAGCTCGGCATCCGGGCGCTCGTGATCAGCGGCAACCTTGCCGTCACGCCCGATGTCATCGCCGCCGCCCGGGAACGCGGCGTCGGCATCCTCATCAGCGCCCACGACACCGCCACCACCGCCTGGTTGGTGCGCTCCGCATCCACGCTCGACGATGTCATCCTCCGCGATTTCCCCACCATCAGCGCCGACACCCGCGTGGCCGACGTGCGCCGCACCTTCGGCCCGGCTTCGCCGCACGCGCTGCTCGTCGCGGCCGAGGACGGCACGCTGCAGGGCATCCTTACCAAGAGCGACCTGCTGAAACCCGTCGAAACCCGGCTCGTGCTCGTGGATCACAACGAGGTCACCCAGGCCGTGAACGGTGCCGAGGAGGTCACCATCACCGAGATCATCGACCACCACCGCCTCGGCGCGCTCAACACGCAGCAGCCCATCCTTTTCATCAACGAGCCCGTCGGCTCCACCTGCACCATTATCGCCGACCTGTTCCGCCGTGAGGATCTGAAACCCTCGCCCGCCATCGCGGGCATCATGATGTCCGGGCTCATCTCCGACACCCTGCACCTCAACAGCCCCACCACCACGCCGAAGGACGGAGCCATCCTTGCGTGGCTGGGAAAGATCGCCGGGGTGGATTCGCGCCGGCTGGCCGAGGAGATTTTCAGCTCGGGTTCCGTCATCCTCGCCAGCCCGCCCGAAAAGGTCGTGCGCTCCGACTTCAAAATCTACGAGGAGGAAGGCGTGCGCTTCGCCGTCTCCCAGGTCGAGGAACTCGGCTTCGGCAACTTCTGGCAGCACGCCAAGGCCATCGCCACCGCGCTGCAGGACCTGCGTGACGAGGAGCGCCTCGCCTTCGCCTGCCTGCTCGTCACCGACATCAACACGCAGAACTCGCTGCTCCTCGCCAAGGGCGAGCCCGACTTCATCCGCCGCATTTCCTACGCCCACGTGGAGCAGGACGAGATCTTCGACCTTCCCGGCATCGTCAGCCGCAAAAAGCAGCTGATTCCCTACCTCTCCGGCGTGCTCCGCGAGATGGCGGCCGAGGGCACCCTGCCCGCCGCCCCGAAACCCGCCGCCCGCAAGAAACGCAGCTGATCCAGCCATGAGCGAAGCCAACACCTCTTCCCAGCCCCGCGACTTCATCCGCGACATCGTCGCGCAGCATGTCGCGGAAAACCGCTACCCGCAGATTGTCACCCGGTTTCCGCCCGAGCCCAACGGCTACCTGCATCTGGGCCACGCCCGCTCCATCTGCCTCAATTTCGGCATCGCCCTCGAGAACCAAGGCCGGTGTCACCTGCGCTTCGACGACACCAACCCGGTCAAGGAGGACGTCGAATACGTCGAATCCATCACGACTGATGTGCGCTGGCTCATCGCCGGCTGGGCGGACCACTGTCTCGGGCTCAAGCCCAGAGGGGCCGGGCCCGCCGCCGGCACGGTCAACGGCCGGCCGGACCGGGCCATCGCGCCTGCCGCGCCGGGGGTTGAGGCGGAACCGTTTTTCGCCTCGGACTATTTCGAGGCGCTCTACCAATACGCCGAAGACCTCATCCGCCGGGGCAAGGCCTACGTGTGCGACCTCACTCCGCAGGAGACCGACGAATACCGCGGCGCGCCCGACCAGCCCGGCAAGAACAGCCCCTGGCGCGACCGCGGCATCGAAGAGAATCTCGACCTGTTCCGCCGCATGCGGGCCGGGGAGTTTCCCGACGGCGCGCGCACCCTGCGGGCGCGCATCGACATGGCCTCGCCCAATGTCTGGCTGCGCGACCCCCTGCTCTACCGCATCCGCCATGTCGCCCACCACCACACCGGCACGCAGTGGTGTCTCTACCCGCTCTATGACTACGCCCATTGCCTGAGCGATTACCTGGAGGGCGTCACCCACAGCCTGTGCTCGCTCGAATTCGTGCCGCACCGCGCGCTCTACGACTGGATTCTGGAAAACCTCGATCTGCCCCGGGCCCGGCCGCACCAATACGAATTCGCCAAGCTGCTCCCCACCTACACGCTCCTCAGCAAGCGCAATCTCCTGCGCCTGGTGCAGGAGAAGGTCGTCAGCGGCTGGGACGACCCCCGCCTGCCCACGCTCGCCGGCCTGCGCCGGCGCGGCGTGCCCGCGGCCGCGCTGCGCCGCTTCGTCATCGGCACCGGCATCACCACCTACGACGGCAGCACCGACATTGCGCTTTTCGAGCACACGCTCCGCGAGGAGCTGAACACCACCGCCCAACGCCGGCTCGCCGTGCTCCGGCCGCTCAAGCTCGTGCTCACCAACCTTGCCGCCGGCGAGGAAATCGCCTGCGAGGCCACCAACAACCCGCAGGATGAAAACCCCACCACCCGTCGGATCACCCTCACCCGCGAGGTGTTCATCGAGGCCGATGACTTCGCCGAGGTGCCGCCGCCGAAATACTTCCGCCTGAAGCCCGGCGGCGAGGTGCGGCTCAAATACGCCTGCATCATCAGGTGCGACGAGATCGTGAAGGACGCCGCCGGTGCCATCACCGAGATCCGCTGCACCGCCGATCTCACCACCCGCCGGGGCGAGCCCAACGCCGATCGCAAGGTCAAGGGCACCATCCACTGGGTCAGCGCCCCGCACGCCGTCGATGCCGAGGTCCGCCTCTACGACCGGCTCTTCACCGTCCCCGAACCCGGCGCCGAGCCGGACTTCATGCAGGTGCTGAACCCGAAGTCACTCGAAGTCGTGCGCGCCAAACTCGAGCCCGCGCTGGCCACGGCGACGCCGGCCGACCGTTTCCAATTTGAGCGCCTCGGCTATTTTACCGCCGACGCCAAGGACAGCGCGCCCGGCCAGCCGGTCTTCAACCGCACCATCACGCTCAAGGATACCTGGGCGAAGTGACCCCCGCAGGATGCTATTCAAGCAGACCATTCTTGAACGCATCGCCCGGGGAGAAGTGAGAATCGCCTTCCGCCGCTGGCAACGGCCAAGCGTGCGTCCCGGCACACGCCTCCCTACACCCGTCGGGCTGATGCTCATCGAAAGTGTGCAGCCGGTCACGGACTCCGCGCTCACAGCTGCTTCATTCCGCCCGCGCAGCCGGCTACGCGGACTTGGCGGCACTGAAGCAGGAAATGCGGGCCGACGGCCGGCTCTATCGCATCCGTTTCCGTTACGCCGGGGCCGATCCACGCGCGGCGTTGCGCGTGAACACCCTCATCGACGATCTATTAGTGACCAAACTCGCGCGGCTAGACGCCGCGGCCAGGGGCGGCCCGTGGACCGTCCGGGTGCTGCGCCTCATCGCCGAGAATCCGGAGGAACGCGCGGCGGATCTCTCGGCAAAAATCGGCGTGGACAAAACGTGGTTCAAACTGAATGTCCGCAAACTCAAGAATCTCGGCCTGACCGAGAGCCTTGAGACCGGTTACCGTCTTTCCCCACGCGGGCGGGCGTTACTCAAGCGGCTGAAGCACTGTATTTCTGCAGTCGTGCCAGCACCTTGTCCCGTCCCAGCACGCGAAAGATCGCCGTAAGACTCGGGCCCGCGTTGGTGCCGGTGACGGCGAGGCGGGCGACGGCCTGATAATCGCCGAAGCCAAGCCCTTTGCTTTCCGCCAGCGACTTGATGCCGGCCTCGATGGCAGCATCGCTTGAAAAATCCATCGCCGGGATCGCCGCGATCAGTTCGGCCAGCCGCGCCTTTGGGTCGCCCTTGGCCATGATTTTGGCCTTCACCTTGTCATCAACCGGATAGTCCTCGGTGAAAAAATAGACCGTGTAGGCGGCGAGTTCGTCCACCGATTTGATCTTTGGCTGGGCAAGCAGCATCACTTCGCGGAAATAGGCCCCATCGCCCATGACAGCCGCACCGGTGGGTTGCTTGACGAAGAAGGCCTGCGCAAGCGCGAGGAATTTTTCGGCCGGCAGTTCCAGCAGGTAGGTCATGTTCAGATGTGCGAGTTTCTTCGGGTCAAACTTCGCGTTGCTCTGGTTCACGCCCGGCAGGTCGAACAGCCGGATGATTTCCGCCATCGGCAGTTTTTCACGGTCATCGCCGGGATTCCAGCCCAGCAGGGCGATATAGTTGACGAGTGCCTCGGGCAGGAAATGGCGTTGCTGGTATTCCTCGATCAAGGCGCCCTTGTCGCGTTTCGACATCTTGCCCTGCCCCATCTCGGGGGACTTCAAGATCAGCGGGATATGCGCAAACTGCGGCACCGGCGCACCGAAGGCCTTGAACAGCTCCACGTGCTTGCTCGTGTTCGACAGGTGGTCCTCGCCGCGGATGACATGCGTGATCTGCATCGCGATGTCGTCCACGACATTGACGAAGTGGAACACCGGGTTGCCGTCGGAGCGCACGATCACGAAATCCTCGTCCTCCAGCCGTTCGACGCGGCCCCGGATGCGGTCGTCAATCACCGTCGGCGCCACCCTTACCTTCTCGACCTCCTTCTTGCGGTGGTCGTCAAACACCCGGTAGCGCTCGCCCAGCAGCTTGAACCAGATCGCGCCGTCCTTCTCGTAGGTCCGGCCCGCCGCCTTCAATTTCTCCAGGTATTCGCGGTAGATGTGCGAGCGCTCGCTCTGCCGGTAAGGGCCGAAGTTCCCGCCCGCCTGCGGGCCTTCATCCCAGTTCAGCCCGAGCCACCGGAGCGAATCATAGATGAGATTCAGATACTCTTCGCGGTTGCGTTCCTTGTCGGTGTCCTCGATCCGCAGGATGAATGCGCCGCCCGTGTGCCGGGCATAGAGCCAGTTGAACAGCGCGGTGCGGGCGCTGCCGATGTGGAAAAAGCCCGTGGGACTGGGCGCGAAGCGGACGCGGACGTTGGACATGGCGGAAGAGTCAGTGAGGCCGATGCGCCGGGGCGTGTCAAAGCCTGAGCCGGCTTGTTATCGTCGTCCATTTGCGCACGCTGCGACCAACGATGTCCATTCAACCGCCGCTCGACCCGACCGAGTTCACCCGGCATTTTCTCGAAGCCGCCCGGGCGAGTGGCTTTGCGACGCAATCCTACGGCGAGATTGACGGCCATCCGCTGGTCGCCTGCACGAAGCGCAGCACCGGACCGCGGCCCCGGATTTATCTTTCCGCCGGCATGCATGGCGACGAACCCGCCGCGCCCCTGGCGCTCCTGGAAATGCTGCGGACGGGATTTTTTGCCGACCAGGCCCACTGGTTCCTCTGCCCGATGCTGAATCCCACCGGCCACGCCCGGGGCACGCGGGAAAACGCCGCCGGGCACGACCTCAACCGTGATTACAAAGATCTCCGCCAAGCCGAGACGCGGGCCCATGTCGCCTGGCTGCAGCGCCAGCCACGCTTCGACCTGACCCTCTGCCTGCACGAGGACTGGGAGTCACGCGGCTTTTATCTGTATGAACTGAATCCCACCGGCCGCCCAACCCTGGCTCCCGCGATGATCACCGCCGCCGCCCAGGATTGTCCCATCGAGGAAGCGGACGTGATTGACGGACGCCCCGCGGCCGAGCCCGGCATCATCCGGCCGGTAAGCGATCCGCTGCTGCGCGAGAACTGGCCAGAAGCCATCTACCTGCGAAACCACCACACCACGCTCAGCTACACGCTGGAATCGCCGTCCATGCTGCCGCTGCCGCAACGCCTACGGGTGCTCCAGGGTGCGGTCGACGCCGCACTCAGGCTGGCAGACCGCGGCTGAGGCAGAACTCCCGCAGGTCGTTCGCCAATGGAGCATGGAACGTCGTGTGCACCCCGACGGCCCGCAGATCAATCTCCGCGCAATGCAGCGCCTGTCGCGGCAACAGAAGTTTTTCGGCAAGGGCCGGCGTCCACCCCCGGTCGATGAAGTCGAGGTAAAGGCGGTCGTCGGGACCGTAAATCTTGTCTCCGACCAGCGGATGACCCAGCCACTGTGCATGGACGCGGATCTGATGTTTGCGCCCGGTCTCGGTGATCACCCGCGCCAAGGTGAAACCGCCTGCCACCCCCAGCGGCTCGAAGCGGGTGACCGCCGGTTTGCCTCCGGCCGTCACGGCCGACTTGATGAAGACCGGACTGGCAACGTCATCGCCGAGCGGCTGGTCTACCCGCACCGGAGCGCGCAACTCCCCGACAAGGATGGCGGTGTAAACCTTGCCGGCGCGCCGATCCATCATCGCGGTCTGCAGCCGGCCGGCCATGGCTGCATCCTTGGCCAGCACCACCACGCCGCTCGTCTCGCGGTCCAGCCGGAAGACGAGATGCATCGTCGGCAGCGCGGTGTATTCCCGCGCCGCACCGACCAAGCTCGACCAAGGGCCCGCCTTAGATGGATGACACACGACATCACCCGGTTTGTTCACGACCAGCAGCCGTTCGTCTTCATGCACAATCCAGGACTGCAACTCCTCGGGGCGGATCAGCCGCACGGTGTCGGTGCGTTGTGGCCGCGGCGGCCACGCACAGGCCCGCCGCGGATCAAACCGTCCGTCTGCGCCGGGCGTGTTCACCGCCGCACCTGCTTCAGGCGGAAGCGCGCCAAAACCTTGGCCGCCAGCCACGCCGCAAAGGGTTTGGGCAGTTTCGAAACCAAGGCCGTGCTGAGCCGGTTTTTCCAGCCCGTCACCACCTGAGCCCGGCCTTTGGCCAGCGCCCGCAGCGCCAGCAGCACGACCTCATCGGCCGTCATGCCAAAAGCATCAGGGACACTCCCCTGCTGCAATCCGGCCCGGCGGAAAAACTGGGTGGAAGTCGGTCCCGGACAAACCACCAGCGTGCGCACGCCGGTGCCGCGTAGTTCTTCGTTCAAGGCCAGACTCCAGTGCTGCACAAAGCTCTTCGAGGCCCCGTAGGCCGCCAGATACGCCGTGGGCTGGAAGGCCGCGGTCGAGGCCACGGTAACGACCGCTCCGCCGCGTGCCTTGAGGAGGGGCAGCAACCGGCCCGTGAGGTCCAGCACCGCACGCACATTGACATCAACCAGTTCGAGCTGGTGAGAAAGATCCGGCTCCGGAAACCGGCCGTAAGCCCCGAACCCGCTGTTGTTTATCAGCAGGACTGCCCCGCCCACCGGGTCCGCGTTCACCCACGCCGTCACCGCTTCCGCCGCGGCGACGATGTCCGTGGCTTTCGCCAAGTCACAGCCGATGTGGCGCAGATTAAGCTGAAGTGATTTTATGTCCGGTTCAGTGCGCGAGAGGTTGCAAAATCGCAGGGACGGATTCAGCTTCCCCATCAGCCCAATGAAAGATTTTCCAATCCCGGAAGATCCCCCCGTCACAATGACGGAGGTGAAACGAGAAAGTTCTGCGCTTAGCGCGGCGGTGTTCACGGGCGGCGGATTTTTGTCAGTAACCCAAAAACCATAGGTCGTATCATGAACAGACAAAACAACCACGAACTCATCGTCTCCGGCATCCACCTCGATCTGACCCCCTCCCTCAAAACCTATGTGCGGGAGAAAGCCGAACGATTGTTCCGCCATGAGGACCACATCATCCGCATCCGGGTGGAACTGGAATGCGACTCCAAGGAGGCCGTGAGCGCACGGTTCAAGGCCAAGGGCCACATCGCCATCAACGGCCCCGATCTCAATGCCTCCGTCTCGGCCGACGAATGCCACAAGGCGGTATCCCTTCTCGTGGACAAACTCGACCGCATGCTCTCCAAGCGGCACTACCTGAAGAAGGCCAAGCGCAATCATCCGCACGCGATCGAGTTCGACGATGTCGAGCTGCCCAAGGCGGTCTGACCATCCAAGTCAACCCACACTCCTTCAGAAAACCCGCCCCATCCGGCGGGTTTTCTTGCTTATCGGCGGAAGCCCCGCGAAGCATGCGGCCCGTGATTGGCGATATCACCTGGACCACCCCCGGCCAAACCTCGGCCGATTCCCTCCCCATCGGCAACGGCGACCTCGCCGCCAACGTCTGGACCGAACCCAACGGCGACATCCTCCTCTACGTCGCCAAAAACGACGCTTGGGACCATTTGGGCCGGCTGATCAAGATCGGCCGCATTCGCGTGACCCTGAAGCCCGGCCTCGATACCGCCGCGGCAGAGTTTGAACAGAAGCTCTCGTTGGCCGAAGGTGCCATCATCATCCGCGACGGCGTGAGCACCGTGCGGCTCTGGACCGATGCGCACTGGCCCCGCCTGCACATCGAATGCGAAAGCTCACGGCCGGTCGAATGCCGCGCCCGTCTCGACCCGTGGCGCACGGAGCCCCGACCGATCACGGACGGTGAGATCCACGGCGCCTGCGGGCTGGAAAAGGCGCCGTTTGAATTGGTCGCACAACCCGATATCGTCGTGCGCAAGGAACGTGCCGGCATCATTTGGTATCAGCGCAACGAGTCCTCCATCTGGCCGGTCACCCTCGAGCTGCAGGGTTTGACCGCATTCAAGGATCAGGCCCAGGATCCGCTTCTGCACCGCACCTTCGGCGGCTGTCTGGCCGGCACCGGTTTCAAAAAGCGCGGCGACACCACCCTGGTCGGCCCCAAAAAAAGCCGCGCCTGCGCCCTGACTCTGACGGTGCATGTCGCCCAGACGGACACCGCGGCGGAATGGATTCAGGCCATCCGCACCCAGGCCTTGGACGAATCCCGGCCGGCACCGGCCGAGGCTTGGCCCGACCACACGCAGTGGTGGCACGAATTCTGGGATCGCGCCCACCTGCAAATCGAAGCCCGCGCCCCGGACTGGAACCAGGCCGCAACGATCTCGCAGCAGATCAACTGGCAGCGCTACCTTCTGGCCTGCTGCAGCCGCGGCTTGTTCCCGCTGAAATTCAACGGCGCGCTGTTCACCGCCGACTGGGGTGTGAAGGGAGAGGAACACGACGCCGATTACCGCCGCTGGGGCGGCGGTTACTGGTGGCAAAACACCCGGCTGCCCTACTGGTCCGTGCTGGCGCACGGCGATTACGAACTGTTGAGGCCGCTGTTTCGCATGTATCGGGAAATGCTGCCGCTGGCCGAACACCGGTCGCAGGTCTGGTTCGGCCACGGCGGGGCCTTTTTCCCCGAGACCCAGTATTTCTGGGGGACGCACCTGCCTTCCAACTATGGGTGGGATCGCACCGGCAAACTGCCCGGCGATGTCGAAAATCGCTATATCCGCCATTATTGGACCAGCGGGCTGGAGCTGATCGCCCTCATGCTCGAGACCTACCACCACACCGGCGACACGGCCCTGCTGGAAAAGGAGCTGCTGCCGGTCGCCCGGGCCGTGCTCAAGTTCTTCGCCCTCCACTACAGCAACGATGCCCAGGGCCGGTTGCGTTTTGCGCCGTCCCAAGCCTTGGAAACCTGGTGGGAGGTGGAGAACCCCATGCCGGAAATCGCAGCCCTGCACTATCTGCTGCCCCAGCTGCTCGGCTTGCCTTCGCAACATCTGCAGGTCTCGGACCTTGGCGCCTGGCGCGCGCTCACGGCCCGGCTGCCCGCCCTGCCCGTCGCCACCGTGGACGGACGGCCCAAGCTGCTGCCCGCCGCCAGCCATGAAGGCGTGCCGAAGAACTCGGAGAATCCGGAACTCTACGCGGTCTTCCCGTTCAAGCTCTACGGCTTGGGCCGGCCGGATATCGAGACCGCACGCTGGGCGTTCATGCGCCGAAGCTTCCCCGATACCGGCTGCTGGCGGCAGGACGCCATCCACGCCGCCCTGCTCGGTCTCACCGAGCCGGCGACCTTCTACGTCACCAAAAACTTCACCGACGGCAACCTGACGCCCGCCCGCTTCAAAGGGTTCTGGGGACCGAACTACGACTGGATCCCGGACTTCGACCATGGCGGCGCCACCCAGATCGCGCTGCAGCACATGCTCGTGCAGGCGGTGGACGACAAAATCCTCCTCTTCCCCGCGTGGCCGGTCCGCCGGTGGAACGTGAAGTTCAAGCTCCACCTGCCGCGCCAGACCACCATCGAAGGCGAATTGAAAGACGATGAACTCGTTCACCTCGTCGTCACCCCGCCCGAGCGCCGGCGCGATGTGATCGTCCTGCTCAACAAAGACAAATCCGCTCCCATCGAAGCCTGACCTCAATTGGCCGGGCAACAAAAAAGCCCGCGGATTTCCCGCGGGCTTGGTGAAATTGCCGGACTGAACCGGCTCAGTAGCGGTAATGCTCGGGCTTGTAAGGGCCTTCGACCGGCACGCCGAGGTAGGCGGCCTGGTCCTTGGTGAGCACGGTGAGCTTGGCCCCGATCTTTTCGAGGTGCAGGCGGGCGACCTCCTCGTCGAGATGCTTCGGCAACCGGTAGACGCCCACGGCGTAGTTGTCCTTGTTCTGCCAGAGATCGAGCTGGGCGAGCGTCTGGTTGGTAAAGGAGTTCGACATCACGAACGACGGGTGGCCGGTGGCGCAACCGAGGTTCACGAGCCGGCCCTCGGCGAGCAGGTAGATGCTTCGGCCGTTGGGCAGCACAAACTGGTCATACTGCGGCTTGATGTTGATCCGCTTCACGCCGGACGCCTTGTAGAGCTGCTCGACCTGGATTTCGTTGTCGAAATGGCCGATGTTGCAGACAATGGCCTGGTCCTTCATCTTGAGCATGTGCTCAAGGGTGATGATGTCCTTGTTGCCGGTCGTCGTGACGTAGATGTCGGCGACGCCAAGCGTGGATTCGACCGTGTTCACCTCGAAACCTTCCATCGCGGCCTGCAGGGCGTTGATGGGATCGATCTCGGTGACGATGACGCGGGCGCCGAAGCCCTTGAGCGAATGCGCGGAACCCTTGCCCACATCGCCGTAGCCGCAGACGCAGGCGACCTTGCCGGCGATCATGACATCGGTGGCGCGCTTGAGGCCGTCCGCGAGCGACTCGCGGCAGCCGTAGAGATTGTCGAACTTCGACTTCGTGACGGAGTCATTGACGTTGATGGCGGGGACGAGGAGCTTGCCCTGCTCGTGCAGCTGGTAGAGGCGGTGCACGCCGGTGGTGGTCTCCTCGGAGACGCCGCGCCATTCCTTCGCCATGCGGGTGAAGACGAGCGGATCCTCCGCATGGATGCGCTTGAGGAGGTTCTTGATGACCTGCTCCTCGTGGGAGCCGGAGGCGGAGTTGACCCAGCTCTCGGAGCCGTTTTCCAGCTCGACGCCCTTGTGGATCAGGAGGGTGACGTCGCCGCCGTCATCCACAACGAGCTGCGGCCCCTTGCCGCCGGGAAAGCTCAGCGCCTTCCAAGTGAGGTCCCAGTATTCCTCAAGCGTCTCGCCCTTCCAGGCGAAGACGGGGGTGCCGCTGGCGGCGATGGCCGCGGCGGCGTGATCCTGGGTCGAGAAGATGTTGCACGAGGCCCAGCGGACGTCGGCCCCGAGCTCCTTGAGGGTCTCGATCAGCACGGCGGTCTGGATCGTCATGTGCAGCGAGCCGGTGATGCGGACGCCCTTGAGCGATTTGCCGGGCCCAAATTTTTTGCGGACGGCAACCAGGCCGGGCATTTCATGCTCGGCGATGGCGATCTCCTTGCGACCCCAGTCGGCAAGGCCGATGTCTTTGACATGATAGTCGGGTGCGGTGGGTGCGGATTTGAGGGAAGTTGACATGATGGATGTGGCTTGAACCGGATGGTTTACTTGCGGAGTTTGCCGACGAGAGCCTTGAGGGCCGCGGCCTTGTTGGTCTGCTCCCACGGCAGTCCGGCTTTGCCGAAATGACCGTAATTGGTCGTCTGGCGATAGATCGGGCGCAGGAGGTTGAGCTGGCTGACAATATCGGCCGGCTTGAAGCTGAAGACTTGGGACACCGCCCGGGTGATGACATCGTCCGCGACAACACCCGTGCCGAAGGTTTCCACCCGCAGCGACACGGGCCGGGGATGGCCGATGGCGTAGGCGAACTGGATCTCGGCGTGGGTCGCGAGACCGGCGGCCACGATGTTCTTGGCGACCCAGCGGCCCATGTAGGCGGCCGAGCGGTCCACCTTGGACGGATCCTTGCCGGAGAAAGCGCCGCCGCCGTGACGGCCCCAGCCGCCGTAGGTGTCCACGATGATCTTGCGACCGGTGAGACCGGAGTCGCCCTGCGGACCGCCGATGACAAAGCGGCCGGTCGGGTTGATAAGATACTCGGTGCGCTTGTTCAGCATCCGGGCGGGGATGACCTTCTTGATGACGTTTTCGATGAGATACTTCTCGATCGTCGCGTGCTTCACGTCGGCGGTGTGCTGGGTGGAGATGACCACATTGACGACCTCGACCGGCCGGTCGTTCTCGTAGCGGACGGAAACCTGGGTCTTCGCATCAGGACGCAGCCATTTCACGGCACCCGACTTGCGGACCTTGGTGAGCTCCCGCCCGAGCCGGTGCGCAAACATGATGGGCGTCGGCATGAGTTCGGGCGTCTCGTTGCAGGCATAGCCGAACATGATGCCCTGGTCGCCGGCGCCTTCGTCCTTGTTGCCGCTGGCATCGACGCCCTGCGCGATGTCCGCCGACTGCGCGTGAAGCAGC
>JAHCLN010000077.1 GCA_026125215.1 Opitutaceae bacterium | reverse complement strand
GCCCAGCGGCTCCTCGGTTTCGGCCGGCCCGGCGCCGGCTGGCTGCTGGACCGCAACCTGCGCCATGAGCAGCACACGCACCGGCCCGAGGCCTGGCGGCGACTGGCGCTGGAACTGAACCTGGCCGAGTTGCCCACGGCGCAGCCCCGGTTGCGCCCCGCCACGCCCCGCCGGATCGTGCTGCACAGCGGCGCCTCGCAGCAGCTGCGGGTGTGGCCCATCGAACGCCAGGCCGCGCTGCTGCGCCGCCTGCGCGCCCACGGCTGGTCGCCGGTCGTGCTGTGCGATGCCTGGCAGCTGCCCGGCTGGCACGCGCTCGGCGAATCCGCCGCCCGGCAACCGGCCGACATGGACGATCTTGTCGAGGCCATCGCCGGCGGCGCGGCGTTTCTCGGCAACGACTCCGGTCCCGGCCATGTCGCCGCCCTGTGCGGCGTGCCCACCTTCACGATTTTCGGCCCGCAGCTGCCGGCCTTGTTTGCGCCCGGCCATCCGCAGGCCGGCTGGGTCGAGGGCGGACCCTGCCCCTACAAACCGTGCTTCGACCGCTGTCGTTTTGCCGAGCCCCACTGCCTGACCGGCATCACCGCCGGCGAAGTGGAACCCCGGCTCCTGCGGTGGCTCGACGGACTGGAGCTTCCCCATGCTGAAAGGTAAAACCGCCGTCATCACGGGTTCCACGAGCGGGATCGGTCTCGGCATTGCGCGAGCCTTCGCCGCCGCCGGGGCCAATGTGATGCTCAACGGATTCGGCGATCCGGGTGCGATCGCCGCGCTGGGCAAGGAACTTTCCGCCGGCGGAGTCACCGTCCGGCATCACGGCGCCGATATGACGCGGCCAGCGGAAGTAACCGCCCTCATCCGCGAAACCGAAACCGCCCTCGGCGCGGTCGATATCCTCGTCAACAACGCCGGCCTTCAGCACGTCGCGCCGGTGGATGAGTTTCCGCCGGAAAAGTGGCGTGAAATCCAGGACGTCGTGCTCAACGCCAGCTTCCATGCCACCCAGGCCGCCCTGCCGGGCATGAAGCGCCGCAGCTGGGGCCGCATCATCAACCTCGTCTCCGCCCACGGACTCGTCGCCTCGCCGTTCAAGTCGGCCTACGTCGCCGCCAAGCACGGCTTGGTCGGCCTCACCAAAACCGTCGCGCTGGAAGTCGCCGAGAGCGGCATCACCTGCAACGCCATCTGCCCCGGTTACGTGCTGACCCCGCTGGTCGAAAACCAGATCGAGGCGCAGGCCAAGGCGCACAACCTGCCGCGCGACCGCGTCATCCGCGAAGTGATCCTCGCGGCGCAGCCGACGAAGCGTTTCGTGACCATCGAAGAGGTGGCCGCACTCGCACTCTTCCTCTGCGGCGACGGCGCCCGATCCATCACCGGCGCCGCCCTGCCCATCGACGGCGGCTGGACCGCCCGCTGACCCGCCCGGTTTGTCACCCATTGGGTTACATTCTGCAACTGCGCCGGGCCGGGCCAAAAATCAAAGTGTAACCCAATGGGTTACACTTGCAGGTGAGGGCCGGGGCGCAAAAAAAGCCCGCGCCGGGCGGCGCGGGCTCGTGGGCGGGAGGCAGAACGCCTTACCAAATCTTCACGCGTTCCTCGGGAGCGCGCCACATCGGGTCGCCTTCCTTGATGCCGAAGGCTTCGAAGAACTCCGGCTGGTTGACGAGCGCGCCGACGGCGCGGAACTGGCCGGGCGCGTGCGGGCCGACCATCACCTGCCGGCGCAGCGCGTCGTCACGGTAGGCCGTGCGCCAGCCCTGCGCCCACGAGATGAAGAAGCGCTGCTCGGCGGTGAAACCGTCGATCTTCTCCGGCCGCGGCTTGCCGGCCAGCGAACGCTGGAAGGCTTCGTAGGCGATGGAAACGCCGCCGAGGTCGGCAATGTTTTCTCCCAGCGCGAGTGCGCCGTTGACGAAGAGGCCGGGCAACGCCTCGTAGCCGTTGAACTGCTCGATGAGCTTCTGGGCGCGGGCCTGGAATTTGGCCGCGTCTTCCTCCGTCCACCAGTCGGTGAGGTTGCCGTCCGCATCGTAGCGCCGGCCCTGGTCGTCAAAACCGTGCGTGATCTCATGGCCGATGACACCGCCAATGAGGCCATAGTTGACCGCATCATCCATCGTGAAGTCGAAGAAGGGCGGCTGGAGGATGCCGGCCGGGAACACGATCTGGTTGGCCGTGGGCTGGAAATAGGCGTTCACGGTCGGCGGGGTCATGACCCACTCGCCCTTGTCCACCGGCTGGCCGAGCTTGGCCTGGTTGTAGCGCACGCTGTAGCGGGCGGCCTCGCGCACGTTGTCGAAGTAGGAACCGGCGGTGATGTTGACCGACGAGTAGTCGCGCCATTTTTCGGGATAGCCGATGCGGGCCACGAAGCGGTCGAACTTGGCCAGCGCCTTCTCGCGCGTCGCCGGGCTCATCCATTCGAGCTGGGCGAGCCGGTCGCGCATGACGGCCTTGATGTTGCCGATCATCTCGTCCATCCGCGCCTTGGCTTCCGGCGGATAATGGCGCGCGACATAGATCTCGCCGAGGGCCTCGCCGAGGGCGCGGTCGGTCCAGCGCGCCGCCCGCTGCCAGCGCGGCTCCATCTGGGGCGTGCCCTGCAGCACCGTGGAATAAAAACGGAAAGACTCCTCGTCAAAGGGCCGGGCCAAGGCCGAGGCGGCACCGATCAGCGTGCGGTAGCGCAGGTAGGTTTTCCAATCCTCGATCGGCCGCGCGGTCAAAAGGGTGTTCAGGCCTTCCAGGAACTTCGGCTGGCCCACGATCACGTAGTCGGTCGCGGAGAGATCGAGCCCGGAGTCGCGCAGCAGGTCGAGCACCGGGATGGCGCTGACCAGCGCGACCAGTTCATCGTAGGTGTAGCGGTTGTAATTGGCGAGGCGGTCGCGCAGCTCCAGGGGCGTCTTGGCGTTTTCCGCCAGCGCGGTCTCCAGGGAGAGGATGGCGGCCGCACCGGCCTCCGCGGCCTCGGGCGAGTCGCCGGCCAGCTCGAACATCTTCGCCATGTGGCCGACAAATTCCTCGCGGACCTTGGCAAACTGCTCCGCGAAATAGTAGTCGCGGCTCGGCAGGCTGAGTCCGCCCTGGCCGAGGTAAAGCGCGTTGAGATCGCTTTGCTTCTGGTCGGCCATCACGAACTGGCCGAAAAGTCCGCCGCCGCCGGTCTGCCGCAGTTGGGACACCACCCGGGCGAGATCGGCCAGGTTTTCAATGCCGGCGATGAGGTCGAGTTCGGGCCGCAGGGGCTCGAGGCCGGCGGCATCGATCGCCGCGGTGTCCATCGCGGTGGCAAAATAGTCGCCCACCTTCTGCTGGATGGAGCCGGCGGGATGGGTGCCGGCGGAGATTTCCTCAAGGATGGCCTTGAGGTTGTGCCAGTTGTTTTCCTCCAGGGTGTCGAAGGCGCCGAAGCGCGACTTGTCGGCCGGCATCTCGAACTGTTTATACCAGCCGCCGGCGGCGAAGGTGGCGAAATCGACGCGCGGATCGACCGAGAGGTCCATGTGCTTGACCGAAAAACCGGCGGGAACCGGATCGGCAACCAAGGTGCAGGCGGCCAGCAGGACGCCGGCGGCCGGAATTAGTCGGGGTGGGATCATAGGAGATGGATTGTGACCAACCGTGCCACCGCTGCAACCGTGCCGCGGCCAGCGGTCGCCGAACGGGATGAACGGCGGCTCAGGCCGGCGGGGTGTTCGTCACCGGTGCAAACCGGGCCGTGAAATGCCGCAGGACCGCCGGGGCGTGGATCATCCGCAGGCCGCGCAGGCGGTCGCGCCGCGCATGGACGTGCCGGATCACCTCGGCCAGGTAGTCCACATGGCTCTGGGTGTAAACCCGGCGCGGGAAAGCCAGCCGCACCAACTCCATGGCGGATGGTTTTTCCGAACCGTCCGGCTGCCGGCCAAACATCACCGACCCGATCTCCACGCCGCGCACGCCGCCTTCCAAATACAGCGCACAACTGAGCTTCCATGCGGGGAACTCCCCGCGCGGGATATGCGGCAGCATGGCTGCCGCATCCAGATAGACGGCATGGCCGCCGGTGGGCTGCACGATCGGGACGCCGGCCGCCGTGAGCTGCTCGCCCAGATACTCGATCGATCGGATGCGGTAGCGCAGATAGTCCTCGTCCAGCGCCTCGTAGAACCCCACGGCCAGCGCTTCGAGATCGTAGCCGGCGAGCCCGCCGTAGGTCGGGAAACCTTCGGTCAGGATGAGGTTGTTCTTCGCCCGTTCCGCCCAGCCGTCGTCGTTGAGCGCCAGAAATCCGCCGATGTTGGCCATGCCGTCTTTTTTTGCGCTCATGGTGGCGCCGTCCGCACAGGCAAACATCGCGCGGGCGATTTCCAGTGGCGTGGCCGCCGCCCACCCGGACTCGCGCTGCCTGATGAACCAGGCGTTTTCCGCGAAGCGGCAGCAGTCGAGGAACAGCGGCACGCCGAAGCGCCGGCAGAGGTCGCGGGCGCCGCGGAGGTTGGCGAGCGACACGGGCTGACCGCCGCCGGAGTTGTTGGTGATCGTCATCATCACCAGCGGCACCTTGCCGGGATTTTCCGCGAGGCAGCGTTCCAGCGCAGCCAGATCCATGTTGCCCTTGAACGGGGCGCGCAGCGCCGGTTGGCGACCCTCGGGCACGGGCAGGTCGAGCGCCGTGGCGCCGCGGGTCTCGATGTTGGCCCGGGTGGTGTCGAAGTGGGTGTTGCTCGGCACGATGTCGCCCGCGTTGACCGCGGTGCCGAAAAGCACGCGCTCCGCCGCGCGGCCCTGGTGCGTGGGCAGGATGTGCCGGAGCCCGGTGATGTCGCGCACGGTCGCCTCGAACCGGTAAAAGGAATCGGCGCCGGCGTAGCTTTCGTCGCCGCGCATCATGCCCGCCCACTGGTGCTTCGACATCGCGCCCGTGCCGGAATCGGTGAGCAGGTCGATCAGCACGTGCTCGGCGCGCAGCAGGAAGGGATTGTAACCGGCCGCCGCCAGCAGGACCACCCGCTCCTCGCGGGTGGTGAACCGGATCGGCTCCACCGATTTGATCCGAAACGGCTCGATGATGGTCTTGAACGGGGTGTCCATGGGGCGATCGCGCAGACTGCATTTCAGCCGGCGTCGCAGGCGAGTCGAGCTACCGTCCGTAGCCCGAAAGCACCAAAATTCAGCCATCCCTAAAACCCTCCGGCCAAAACTACATTTCACTTAATAAGTGAAATGTAGATGCGGCGGACCTGGCAGGTAGGCCTATCCTGCCAGCGCCCGGATGGCGTCCAGCGCCGCCGGGTTGTCCACACTGGTGAGATCGCCGGCCGGTTGGCCGGTGAAGACGCGCAGGATGGTGCCGCGGAGGATTTTTCCGCTGCGGGTCTTGGGCAGCGCCGCAACCACGTGCACCGCCTTGGGCGCAAGCGGCTTGCCCATCTGGGCGGCGACGTGGGCGATCAAAGCTTGCTCCGTCGGTTGCGCCGCGCCGGGCTTGAGCACCACAAAGCACACCAGCACCTGCCCCTTGAGTTCGTCGGGCGCGCCGATCGTGGCGGCTTCGCTGATTGCCGGATGGGTGATGAGCACGCCTTCGACCTCGGCGGGGCCGACCCGCTTGCCGGCGACCTTGATCGTGTCGTCGCTGCGCCCGAGCACGAACCACGAGCCGTCCTCGTCCTGCCGCGCCCAGTCGCCGTGATACCACACATCGGGGAACCGGCTGAAATAGGTTTCCAGGTAGCGCGCATCGTCGTGCAGGAAGCTTTTCGTCATCGAGGGCGCGGGCTGCTTGCACACGAGATGGCCGACCGCGCCACGCGGCGCCGGTTGGCCCTCGTCGGTGAACACGTCCACATCCATGCCCAACCCGGGCCGGCCGAGCGAACACGGGCGCAACGGTGTGAGCGGCGTGGCGGAAAGGTGGCAACCGACAATTTCGGTGCCGCCGGAAATGTTGATCACCGGGCAGCGACTGCCGCCGATGTTTTCAAAATACCAGCGATACGAGGTCTCGTCCCACGGTTCACCGGTCGAGCCAAGCACCCGGAGCCGCGACAGATCGTGGCCGCGCGGACCCTTGCCCTCGGTGACGCGCATGAACAGGCGCACGAGCGTCGGCGAAGCGGCAAAGGTGACGACCCGCAGCCGCTCCAGCGTGCGCCAGAGCCGGTCGGCATCCGGAAAATCCGGCGCGCCGTCGAAGAGCACGATGGGCGTGCGGTAGAGCAGGCAGCCGATGATTTCCCACGGACCCATCATCCAGCCAATGTCGGTAAACCAAAAGAACGGCTCGCCCGGGCGCACATCGAAGGCGTAGCGCGTTTCCTTGCCCATCTGCGCGAGGCAGCCGGCGTGGGTGTGCACGGTGCCCTTCGGCCGGCCGGTGGTGCCGCTGGTGTAAATGATGAGGCAGGGCTCCTCCGCCACGGTGCGCTCACAGCCGGTGAAGCTCGGCGCGCCGCGCAGGAAGCGCATCCAGTCCGGTCCGTCGAAACAGATCACCCGCTGCACACTTGGCACCCGGGCGGCGGCCGCCCGCGCGATGCCGCCGGTGGGCACGCTCTTGCCGCGCCGGTGCAGGTGCTCGACGGCAAACAGAATCTTCGCCTGACAGGATTCGATGCGCTCGATCACCGCCGCTTCGCCGTAGCCGCAAAAGATGGGCACGAAGCGCGCGCCGATCTTCATGGCGGCGAGCATGACCTCGACGGTCTCGATGCGCATCGGCGCGTAGAGTGCCACGCTGTCCCCCGGCCCGATCCCCATGGCCTTGAGCGCACCGGCACAGTCGTCCACCGCGGCCTTCAATTCCGCGAAGGTCCGCGTGCGGCGGTCGCCGGGCACGTCGGAATCCGCCTCGTAATACAACGCCACCTCGTCGCCGTGGCCGTCGCGCACATGGCGGTCGAGACAGTTGTGGGTCACGTTGATCTCGCCGCCGACAAACCACCGCGTCCACGGGAAGCCCCGCGACTCATCTTTCACCTTCGCAAAGGGCGTGAACCACTCGACGCCCATGTCCTGCAACGCCGCGTCCCAAAACCACGCCGTGTCTCGCACCGACTTCGCATGCAGCTCGTCCTGCGTCGCACAGCCCTGCGCACGCATGAACCGCGCGAGGTGCGACTCACGCGTCCAGGCATGATCATCAGGATGCCAAAGATGTTCGGGGTTCATTGCGGTGGTCGCCGCGGCCGGCGGCGCGGGGTGGTTCTATTTTCTCCGCGCCATCGTGTCTCCGTGGCAAATCAAATGAGTTCCACGCACGCCGCCAAGCCTTCGCCGCCGCCGATGCAGATGGCGGCGACGCCGCGCTTCAGGCCGCGGTGCCGGAGGGCATGGATGAGCGTGACGAGGATGCGCGCGCCGCTGGCGCCGATGGGATGGCCGAGCGCGATGGCGCCGCCGTTCACGTTGACCTTGTCCGGCGCGACCCCGAGTTCCGCCATGAATGCCATCGGCACCACCGCGAAGGCCTCGTTCACTTCCCAAAGATCCACGTCGCCGACTTTCCAGCCGGCCGACTTGAGCGCGTGCTGCGTGGCCTGCACGGGTGCGGTGGTGAACCATACGGGGTCCTGAGCGTGGCCGCCAAACGCAACGAGCCGCGCGACGGGCTTTAAGCCATGCCGTTGCGCGGCCTCGGCCGGCGCGAGCACGAGGGCGGCGGCGCCATCGTTGAGCGTCGAGGCATTGGCCGGCGTGATGGTGCCGTCCTTTTGGAAAGCCGGTTTCAGCGCGGGAATCTTTTCATATTTCACCTTCGCCGGGCCCTCGTCGTGCTCGACCTTGGTCACGTTGCCCTTCGCGTCGGCGAGCTCGACCGGGGTGATCTCGGCGGCGAAGCGGCCGTCTTTCTGCGCGGCATTGGCGCGCTGGAAAGACCCGATGGCATAGGCATCCTGCTGCTCGCGGGAAAATTTGTATTTGGCCGCACATTGCTCGGCGCAGTTGCCCATGTGCAGGTTGTTGTAGGGATCCCAGAGGCCGTCGGTGATCAGGGAGTCCACCACCTGCTGGTGGCCGAGCCGGTAGCCGTCGCGCGCCTTGGGCAGCAGGTAGGGCGCCTGCGACATGTTTTCCATGCCGCCCGCGACGACAAACTCGCCCATGCCCGCCCCCAGCAGCTGCGCGCCCTGCATGACGGCCTGCAGGCCGGAGCCGCAGACCTTGTGGATCGTCACGGCACGGGCGGACTGCGGGAGACCGGCGTGGATCGCCGCCTGGCGCGCCGGCGCCTGGCCCTGGCCGGCCTGGAGAACGTTGCCCATGAGCACATCGGTGACATTGGCCGGCGCAACACCGGCGAGGGTCACCGCGCCCTTGATGGCCGCGGCGCCGAGCCTGGCGGCCGGGACGGAGGCGAGCCCGCCCTGGAAGGCGGCGATGGGCGTGCGCGTGGCGGAGAGGATGACGATGTCGGGCATGGGGGTAAGGGGTAAATGCAGACCGGTTCAATCCGGGCGCTCGATGGTGAAAATCTCGCGCGTGGTCGCGTAATCCTCGCCACCGAGCCGGCCGATGAGATCGAGTTTGCGGGCGTCGGGCCGGCCGTCGGCGCCCAGGACCGCATCGTTGATGTGGGCGGCGTGGATGCGGCCGAAGACCACATTGGCCGCGAGCGGGCCTTCGCCGATGTGCACGATGCGATCCAGCGTGCACTCGAAGGCCACGGGGGCCGCGGCGACCCGCGGCGGCCGCACCTTGATCGAGGGCGCGGCCACGATGCCGAATTTTTCAAACTCGCTCTCCCCGTAGGGCAGCAGGGCCGCGGTGCGGTTCATCTGCTCGCCCAGTTCGTGCGGGACGAGATTCACGACAAACTCCGGCACGGCCTCGATGTTGCGCACGGTGTCCTTTTTCACGCCCTGCCGGTTGTTGACCGGCACGAACATGAGCGTGGGCGGATTCGCGGTGATGCCCTGGAAGAAGGAGAAGGGGGCAAGGTTGGTTTGGCCGTCGGCCGAGATGGTGGACACCCAGGCGATCGGCCGCGGCAGGATCGTGGAAATCATCCACTGGTAGGCGGTGCGCGCATCAAGGGCGGAAAAATCGAGCTGCATGATGGAATCAGGAGAAACCGCGACCGCGGGGATGGCAACCTTCAGCCCAGCCAGCTGAGCGGGTAATTGGGGTCGTCCAGCGCCAGCGCCTGCGCGGTAAGCTCGAGCGGCTGGGCGGTGTCGAACATGACCGCCAGCTCCTCGGTGCGCGTGTGCCCGAAGCTCTTCAGCGTCGTGCCCGGATGCGGCCCGTGCGGGATGCCCTGCGGATGCAGCGTGAACGAGCCGGGCTCCACGCCCTTGCGGGAGCCGAACTGGCCCCGCACGTAGAACAGCACCTCGTCGGCCTCGGTGTTGTCGTGCGCCCACGGCACCTTGATGGCGTCCGGATGCAGGTCGAGGAAGCGCGGCGCAAAGGTGCAGATCACAAAGCCGTTGATCTCGAAGGTCTGGTGCACCGGCGGCGGCAGGTGGACCGTGCCGGTGAGCGGCTCAAAATCGTTCGCGTTAAAGGTGAACGGATAAAGGTAGCCGTCCCAGCCCACGACGTCGAAGGGATGGCTCGCCATGACGTTTTTGGTGAAGCGACCCCGGTCCTTGGTGAGGACGGCGAAGTCGCCCTCCTCGTCGCGCAGTGCGAGTTCGGTGGGACCGTGGAAATCGCGCTCGCTGTAGGGCGCGCCCATCCGGATCTGGCCCTCGGGATGCAGGTAGCGCGCCGGGATGCGCACCGGATGCGCGGATTCGAGGATGAGGTAATCCTCCTGCGCGATGTCGTCGGGCACGAGGCGGTAGATGGTGCCGCGCGGGATGACGATGTAGTCGTCCTGCCGGTAGCGCAGCCGGCCAAAGTTGCTTTCCAGCCAGCCCGCACCGCGCCACACGAAGATCACGTCGTCGCTCCGGCCGTTGCGGTAAAAGTCATAGCCCGCCGCCATCGCGGTGGCCGGCCGGCAACGCAGACAGGTGATGTCGGCGTTGAACATCAGCGGCACGCGGCCGGTGTAGGGATCGCCGGTGCGCGGGAGCGCGGCGGACTTGAGGTGATGGTGCCGCAACGGCGTGGGTGCGCCGGGCGTCAGCGCCCAATCCGCGAAACGCTCGACGCTCTTCACCCGGGTGGGCGGCTTGGTGTGGTAGAGGATGGTGTAGGCGCGGTCGAAGCCCTCGGTGGTGACGACGTGCTCGTAGTGCAGCCCCTCGCCCTTGTAGCTGGCGGCCGCCTCGCGCGGGAATTTCAGGTGATGCTTCCGCGGGATGGAGCCGAGTCTGAGGTAGTGGGGCATGGGGAATGGCGGATGGGAGATCGCGGATTGCGGGATGAAAGCGGGATCTTCCGGCGCCGTCTATTCCGCATTCCGGAATGTGTCGTCACAGGGTGCCGCGCCGGGCCTGCTCGCGTTCGATGGCCTCGAAGAGCGCGCGGAAATTGCCCTCGCCAAAGCCCATGGCCCGGCCGCGGCGCTGGATGATCTCGAAAAACAGCGTGGGGCGGGAGAAAACGCACTTGGTGAAAAGCTGCAGGAGGTAACCGTCGTGGTCGCGGTCCACGAGGATCTTGAGCTTACGCAGCTCCTCCTTGTCCTCCTCAATCTCGCCGATGCGCTGGTCGAATTCCTCATCGTAATAGCTGTCGGGCACCTCGAGAAAGTCCTGTCCCATGCGGCGCATGGCGGCGACGGTCTTCATGATGTCGGGCGTGAGCAGGGCGATATGCTGCACCCCCGGGCCGTTGTATTGGTCGAGGAACTCCTGGATCTGCGAGTTTTTCGAGGAGGGCTCGTTGATGGGCAGTTTCACCCAGCCGTCGGTCGGGCTGACCACCTTCGACATGAGGGCGCTGCGGCCGGTGTTGATGTCGAAATGCATGTAGAGGTCGAAACCGAAGACCCGCCCGTAGAACTCCACCCACTCCTCCATGCGCTCCACGTTGGCGACCACGTGGTCGATCATCGCAAAGTGGATGTCACCCTCCTCCACGACGCCCGGCACCGAGACGTAGCCGGGCGCGAAGCCGGTGTGCGGTTTGCGCTCGATGAAGGTGTGCACCGTGTCGCCGTAGGCGGCGATGGTCGCGCCGTTGAACTCCTCGTGCTGGTCGAGGGCGCGGACCGATTTCGCGCCGCGACGCACGGCCTCGTCGATCGCATGGCGGGCGTCCTGCACGCGGAAGGCCACGTCGCGCACGCCGCAGCCGTGCTTGTCGAGGTGCCAGCGCATGAAGTCGGCCTCGGGGCCACGGCCCTGCGGCTCGGCCACGATGAAATTGATCCGCCCCTGCCCCACCACATGGGCGCGCCGGCCCTTCACGCCCGTCTTTTCGTCCGCGTAAAACCGCGCGGTCATGCCGTAGCGGTCGCGGAAGAAGTCCCGCCACTGGTCGGCGTTGTCCACGATGAACTCGATGTGGTCCACGCCCCGGAGCCCGAGGGGGTTGGCGTCGGCTTTGCGTTGCTTGGGCTTTTCAAAAAAGGTCGTGCTCATGGGTGTGGCGGGGTTCCCGCCAATCTAACGGCGGACCACCGCAGGGTCCATCGGCCAAAGGGAGTAAGCGGCGGCTTGCGCCGGCCGCCGGGCCGTGCATGCTGCCGGCATGTCATACCGTCCCGCGTCACCCCCGCCGGAAGGCGCCGCCCTGCGGCTCGCCCATTATGAGTCGATGCTGGAAGACGTGCCCGTGGGGCTGCTCCTGCTCGACCGCGACCTGCGTCCGCTGTGGTTCAACGTCGAGGCCGCGCGCGCCTGCGCGGTGTGGAATTTCGGCGAGCGCAAGGCCGCGGCGCTCCGCGTGCGCGAGGAATTCGCCCTGCCCGCCGCCCTCGCCGAAATCTGCGCCACGCTGCGGGCCGCCCACGACGCGCGGCCGGACGCCCCAGTGCACCCCGAGGTCGTGAGCGACCACACCCGCGGCCTGCATGCGCGCATCAAGCTGCACACGCCCGCCGGGCCGGGCACGCCGGGCGCCTTCCACATCCAGCTCGACTACCGCCGCCCGCGCGGCGACCGCCATCGTCCGCTTTCGCCCGGGGCCGTCGCCCTCCTCGCCCGCCTCTCCGAACGCGAACGCGAGGTCGCCATGCGGGTGCGCGAAGGCCTGCGCACGGCCGAGATTGCCGCGGAGCTGCGCCGCAGCCCGCTCACGATCAAGACCCAGCTCGCCGCCATCTTCCAGAAGCTCGGCGTCCGCGGCCGCACCCGCGTCGCCGCGCTGCTGAACCGGTAAGTTCCACCCCAAACGTGCCGGCCGGCAGCAAAAACAACATTTCACTTAATAAGTGAAATGTTACATTAGACGCATGGAAAACCCTCCGATCTACTCAGCGCGGTTGCGTGATACCCTAAGAATGGCCGAAGGCCTTGCGTTGGTCGCCCAATCCTTGATGGCCGCCGCCCAAAAGCAGGTGACCAAAACAACCCGGAAGCGCCGGGGTCAGACCCTGCGCCCGGGGCCCCACACCCCAATGTGGAACGCCCTCGCTCTGGCAGTAAAGCCGCGCGTAAAGGGACGATATGGCGCCCAATCCAAACTGGCCCGCCTGCTCGGCGTGCCTCCGCAACGCGTGCATGACTACCTCATCGCCCGCCGGGCGGCGCCCGATGCCGAGCGCACCCTGCAACTTCTTTTCTGGCTCGCCCAGCAGGAAGCCGGCATCGACGCCGGATGATCCCCTGCAACATTTCACTTATTAAGTGAAATGTTGCAGGGTGCGGCCGGTTGGAGGGCGGCGGGGATTCAGTTGCCGAGAAGTTTTTCCAGCGCGGCGTCGAGTTTGGCGCCGTGCGTATCGGTCGTCACCAGCCGGCCGTCCCGGTCCAGCAGGAAGGTCGCGGGGATGCTGCGGATGTTGTATTTGAGTCCGAAGGGATTGCGGCCGCCGCCGTCATGAAACCAATGCGGCCAGTCGAGATCGTGCTCGGCGATGAACTTCACGAGTTTCTCACGGTCCGCCGGCCGGTCGAAGGAAATGCCGACGACGGTGAAACCCTTGCTCCCCCACTTGGCCACCGCCGCCTTGATGTTGGGCAGTTCCTTGATGCACGGCAAACACCACGTGGCCCAGCAGTCGATGAGCACGACCTGGCCGCGCAACTGCGCGAGGTCCACCTCGGTGCCGTCCACGGCGGTAAACTTCAATTCCATCGGATTGCGCCGGATATCCTCGATGGCCAGTTCACCGGCACCGAGTTTGGCCAGGTCCGGCACATCGCTCGCCGCGATGGCGTGGAGAAAATCCATCACCGCATCCGCCTGATGAAGGCGCAACTGCTCAAGGTAGTTCTGCTCCATGAAAACCCGGTAGGGCGCATCCGGGGTGCGGGCCGCCACGGCATCGATCCGGGCGCGCAGCGCCGTCAGATCGGGCGCCGCTCCGGTGGTTTGCTGGATCGCGATCTCATTGCGCAGGGCGAGCCAGTTCAGGCCGGCCCAGACATTGTCGGGCCAGGTTTTGTTTTGCAGGGCAGCGGCCACCACGGTGCGCAAATGCTGACGCCAGACCGGGCTCTGCGCGGCGGTGCGCTCTTCCTGGGCGAGCCAGTCGCCAAAGCTGCTCAGGTTGAAAAGGATGCCGCCGACGCGGCGTTCATCCGGGTATTTTTCGAAAAACTCGATGGCTTTGCCGCTCACGAGTTCGAAATCGACATTGGCGCGGCCATCGCCGCGGTTGCCCATGCCACGGGCGTGTTCGGCCCAGAGGGCGGTGGCGGCGGGATCAACCGCCGGGGCGTCCTGAGCAGGAGCGGCGGCCATCGCCGCGAGAAAAACGGGGAGTAAACGGAGGATTTTCATGATGTAAAAAGGGCGGCCGTTGCCGGCCGCCCCAGGGGGTTGATGGTCAGAGGCTCTTCTTCACCGACAGCGTGATGTAACGCTGCCGCGGATCCTCATAGCGGCTGTAGTAGCTGTAAACATCGGTCCGGAAGGCCGGCTCCTTGTTCAGCACATTGCGCACGCCGAGCGTCCACTTGGTGTCGTTGAACCAGCTCTGCCAGCCGCGGTCGATGCCGCGCCCGGCCGGGATCTGGTAGGTGAGCTGCAGGTCCCAGAGCGTGGCCGAGGCGATGCGGTCGCCGTCGAGTCCGTTGCCGGTCGGGAAGGCCGGTGACGGCGTCGTGGTGTTGGCACTGTAGGAGTTGATGTAGGTGGCGGTCAGGCCGGTCGTCCAGCGGCCGTATTCCCAGAAGAGGGAAGAGTTGCCGCGCCACTTCAGCGGGTTGCCCGAACTGTTCACGCGCTCCACCACGGGATTGACGGGGAGAATCTGGTCGCGGAACGAATTCGTCCAAGTCACCGAGGTGAGCGAGGTGAGCTTGCCCATGGCGCCGAGGTCGTGGGTGTAGCGCGCCTTGATATCGGCGCCTTCCGTTTCGGTGAAGCCGACGTTGATCGGACGGTAGTCCACCGAGGTCACCACGCCGAGCCAGCCGTTGGCGATGTCCGAGGCGGACGGCGCGGCACGCTGGATGCGGCCCGGGTAGGATTCGGGCGAGGCTAGCAGCTGGGACGGGCCGGTCACGACCTGGATGGCGTTCTTCTTTTCAATCTGCCAGTAGTCCAGCGTGAGCGTGAGGCCGGGCAGCACCCGCGGGGTGAGGATGATGCCGTAATTCCACGCCTTGGAGGTCTCGGGCTTGAGGTCGGGATTGCCGCCGGAGATCTCCTCCTTGGCGTAGTTGTAGAACAGGTTGCCGCGGGCCGGATCGGTGAAGGGCGTGATGCCCGCGGGATTGACGCGGACGTTTTCATACTGCGACTGGTCGGGCGGGAAGAAGCCCTCGGCGTAGGACAGGCGGAAGGCGATGTCCTTGGTCGGCGCGAGGCGCAGCGCCACCGCCGGGCTCGTCGCCTGGGTGGAGTCGTCCGTGCCTTCCCAACGCACGCCGAGGTTGAGCTCGGCCGAATCGAGGGGCAGCGGGCGCCAGGAATCGCTGATGAGCGGCACCACGCTTTCGAGGTAGGCCGACTCTGTGCGGCGGGACTGCTGGTCGCGCGTGTTGCTGGGCCCGATAATGCCGGTCGGGATGGCCGCCCGGATGGCCTCGCTCACGCCGACGGTGGCACGGGTGCGGACCTGGGCCCAGATGACCTCCGCGCCGGGCGAAACCTGCCCGGGCCCGGCCGGCAGCTCGAACAAGTCGCCGACGATGCGGGCATTCACCTGCGAGAGGCTGTTGTAGTAGGTATACTGGCGGTTGTATTCCAAATATTCCGCCATCACGTCGCCGCGGGGGAAGACGTTGTGGTCGGCGAGCGGGTTGTAGAGCGCGCGGCGCTGGGCCTGGGTCAGCGTGCCCGTGGCGGTGCTGGTCAGGAAGTTCGTCAGGTTCTGGTTGGTATTGCGGCCGGTCGAGTGGCTGCGGCCGTATTCACCGGTGCCGTCGAGCGACCATTCCCAGTTGTCGTTGATCTTGCCCTTGGCGCCGAGCAGCACGCGGGCGCCCTGGCGCTCCTGGAAGATGCTGGGGTCGGGCAGGTCCGACGGATCGTAATAAATCACCACCGGCACGCCGACAAAGCCGGGCGTCACGTTGTTGCGGAAAGGATTCAGCGGATCCGTGGCCGTAAGGCTGAGGGCCGCCAGGAACATCGGGAAGGAGTATTCGGAGCGGAAGTAGCTGGCGCCGGCCTCGGCGTAGAGGGTGAGCTTGTCCTTGAAGAGCTCGTGCTCGATCTGGGAGGTCAGCGAATAGCGATCCTCGGGCCGGTAGATGACGGAGCGCTTGTAGCGCTCGCCCAGGTTGGCCTGGCCGGCGGTGGCCACGAATGAATCCGGCGTGAGGCCGGTGCCATCCTGCCCGGTGGGGATGGCGGCGTAGCGGGCACCGTTCACCCCGGGGATCGGCAGGGCGCCGGTCGCGGAATTGATCATGATCGTGCCCGGCATGCCCGCGTAGGCCTGGAGCATATACTGTTCAAAAACCGAGCGGCCACCGACGGTCGCGGTGGTGTTCTGCGGATAACGCTGGAGGGCGCGCTGCAGATAGTCGCGGTCGCCGTTGAAGAGCGGCTCCGTGTGCTGGTAGTCGAAGGTGAAGGAGAACTGCGTCTTCCCGCCGTTGAGCGTGCGACCTTCGAAGTAGGTGAACTGGTAGCGCTCCGCGCCGCCGTCGGTGCTCGTGCCAA
>JAHCLN010000076.1 GCA_026125215.1 Opitutaceae bacterium | reverse complement strand
GTGAGTTCGAATCTCACCGCCCCGACCATTTCCAGCCCGTTGGCTGCATCCACCGCGGATTGTAAGTTTGCCCTTGCCAAGCTTGGCGGCAGTCTCTGTTTTCGACTACTTCTCTCCATGCAAAAGACCAAAAAGTCCGTTGCCAAACGCTTCAAGCTGACCGCCAAGGGCAAGCTGTTGCACCGTTCGCCCGGGACCCGGCACATCGCCAACACCAAGTCCTCCAAGCAGAAACGGCGCCTCGGCAAGGCCAAGACGCTGTCGGAAACGCATACGCCGCCCCTCAAGCGGTGCCTGCCTTTCGGCCTCTGATCAGCCCCCGCGCATCAATCAAAACCTCGCCAGGCGGGTGAAATTTAAGCCGACCCGCCGGCGCCAAACCAAAAAGGAAAATCCAACATGGCTCGTGCAACCAACTCCCCCGCGTCGCGCAAGCGCCGCAAGAAAGTGCTGAAATACGCCAAGGGCTATTTCGGCAACAAATCCAAGCTCTTCCGCTACGCGAAAGAAGCCGTCCAGCATGCCTGGCAATATGCCTACCGCGACCGCCGGAAAAAGAAGGGCGAATTCCGCGGCCTGTGGATCGTGCGCCTCAATGCCGCCTGCCGCAACGCAGGCATCAGCTACAGCCGGTTTATCGAGGGCCTCAAGGCCGCTAATATCGAGCTGGACCGCAAGGTTCTCTCCGACTTGGCGATCCACGACGAGGTGGCCTTTAACGGCCTGGTCAAGCAAGCCCAGGACGCGTTGAAGACCAAGGCCGCGAAAAAGGCCTGAACTCTGACAAACGCGAGCCGGGTGCAGGCTCGCCTCCCAGTTTCGCTCTCCGGAGGACGGGCCTCACCCGAGGTTCCGTCCTCTTCGTTTTTCTTCGCGTCCCTCCTTCCACCGCTTCAGACTGACTGCCCATGCAAGACCTCCTGACCGCACTCGTCGCCAAGGCCGCCGCCGAATTCACCTCCTTGCAGTCGCGGCCCGCCTTTGAAGCGGCCAAAGCGCGCTACGTTGGCCCCAACGGCGAATTCACCGGCCTGATGAAGCAGATGGCCGGCGTGCCCAAGGAGCAAAGGCCTGTGATCGGCCGGTTGATCAACGAGACCAAGGGACAAATCCAAACACTGCTTGATACGGCGCTGGCGCGGATCGAGGCCGCGGAAATGCAGGCGCAGCTTGGACCGGCGATCGACCCGACGCTGCCTTCACCGGATCCCGGTCCCGGCACCCACCATCCCCTGACCTTGGTGCGCGAGGAAATGTGCCGTATCCTGCGCAAGGTCGGTTTCACCGTGGCCGACGGTCCCGAGGTCGAGACGGAGTTCTATTGCTTTGATGCCCTGAACACCCCGGCCGACCATCCGGCCCGCGACACGCAGGACACCTTTTATCTGCCCGAGTCGGCCCGCTTCGGAAACGTCAGCAAAAAAGATCCGGGCGAACGTTATCTGCTGCGCACCCACACCTCGTCCGTGCAGATCCGCACGATGCTCAAGGGGCCGCCGCCCATCCGGATCGTGTCGCCCGGCCGGGTCTATCGCCGCGATACGACGGACGCCACCCACTCGGCGAATTTCCACCAATTGGAGTGCCTCTACGTGGACAAAAATGTCACGGTCCGCGATCTGAAGGCCTTGCTCGATTATATCTTCGAGTCCCTCCTCGGCAAAGCCACCAAGACCCGCTTTCGGCCGCACTACTTCAGCTACACCGAGCCCAGCTTCGAGGTGGACCTCAGCGCGCAACACCTGCCGAAGGTGAAGAAGGAATGGATCGAGATCGGCGGCTGCGGCATGGTGGATCCCACGGTCTTTGCCTCGGTGGGCTACGATCCCGAGGTCTGGACGGGCTACGCCTTCGGCATGGGCCTCGAGCGGTTGGCGATGCTGCTCTACGGCATCGATGACATCCGCTATTTTTACCAAAACGACCTGCGTTTCCTGAAGCAGTTTGCCTGAGGGTTTCCCGATGAAGATTTCGCTGAATTGGTTGAAAGACTACGTGCGCCTCGATGCGTCGGTGGACGAGATCTGCCGCGCAGTCACTTTTCTCGGTTTCGAGGTCGAGCAGGTCATTCGCACCGGCGCACCCGAGCTGTCCCACGTGGTCGTCGGCGAGGTGCTGGTGCGCGACAAACATCCCAATGCCGACAAACTCTCGGTCTGTCAGGTGGATGTCGGCCCGGCCGGCGGGGTGAAGACCATTGTTTGTGGCGCGCAAAACTACCAGGTCGGCGACCGCGTGCCCGTAGCCCTGCCCGGGGCGGTGTTGCCCGGCAACTTCGTCATCAAACAATCCAAAATCCGCGGGCAGTCTTCCGACGGCATGATGTGTTCCGCCAAGGAACTCGGAGTGGCCGAGGATGCCTCCGGCCTGCTTATCCTGACGGACCGGCCCGCGCTGGGAACGCCGATCAATGCCGTGCTGCCGCCGGGCGACGTGGTGTTTGACATCGAGGTGACGCCGAACCGTCCGGATTGTCTTTCCCATCTGGGCATCGCCCGCGAGCTTGCGGCCTGGTTTCGCCAGGAGCTGGTTTACCCGGAGGAAAAATTCAACGGCGACACGGGCACGACCGTTCGTTCCGACTTGTTGAAATCGGTCGAGGTGGAGGCACCGGAGGACTGTCCGCTCTACACCGCGCATGTCATTGCCGGCGTGAAGGTGGGGCCGAGTCCGGCCTGGTTGCAGGAACGCCTCACCGCGGTGGGGCTGAGACCGATCAACAACATCGTCGATATCGGGAACTATGTGATGCTCGAATACGGGCAGCCCATGCATGCCTTCGACGCCCGCAAACTTGGCGGCCAACGCATTGTCGTCCGTCGCGCCCGGGATGGTGAAAAAATCACCACGCTCGACGGCAAGGAGCGGGCGCTGAACAGCCGCATGCTGGTCATTGCGGACGAGGCCCGGCCGGTGGTCATCGCCGGCATCATGGGAGGAGAGGATTCCGGGGTGAGCGAAGCCACCACCGATCTCGTGCTCGAGGTCGCCCATTTCAAGCGCCAGTCGGTGCGCTGGACTTCCAAGCGTCTGGCCCTGGCTTCGGATTCATCCTACCGTTACGAGCGCGGAGTGGATCCGCACACGGCGCTGGAGGCCGCCTATCGCGCCATCGATCTAATCCTGGAGCACGCGGGCGGCCGGGCAGTCGGTCCATCCTTCAAAATCGGTGGCGAAGCTCCGTGGCAGCGCGAGATTGTCGTCACGCACGACTATATCTGTGAAAAGCTCGGCTTCGAGATCCCCGAGGCCGACATGGAGACGGCCTTTCGGGCGCTGGAGCTCACCATCACCCGCACGGAACCCACGCCGGCGCGGGGCACGGCTTGGACGGTGAACATCCCCAGTTGGCGCGATGATCTGGACCGGCCGATTGATCTGGTTGAGGAGGTTTTGCGCATCTACGGCACGGAAAAAATTCCTGCTGCGGTGGTGCAGTCCCCGGGCTTGGTGGGCGACGATGATCCCGTGATGGTGTTCAACCGCCGGGTGACCGATTATCTGGTTGGGCATGATTTTCACGAATGCGTGAACTACACGCTCCGACCGGCGGCAGAGCTGCGGGGCTGGGTTTCGCAGACTGCCGCAGCGGAACTGGCACTGGCGAATCCGTTCGTCGAGGACCAGTCGCATCTCCGTCCGACCTTGGTGCTGGGCCTGCTGGATACATTGCGACTGAACCAGTCGCGCGGAGTGCCGGCCACGCGGCTGTGCGAGACCGGGCGGGTTTTCGTCGAGCGGAACGGCCAGAATCTCGAATGCGCGGCCGTGGCGTTTGTCATGGCCGAGGACACTGCCCGTCGGTGGCGCCAGCGACCGGCGGCCGATTTTTACACGGTCAAGCATCACATTGAGGCGCTGGCGGTGGCGGCGGGCATTGATCTGTCCCGCCAACCTTTGGTTCCGGTGGTAGGTTCCTATAACGGCTGGCAGGAAGGGCATTCGGCGGCGGCGGGCGAGATGGCGCACGGATGGGGTGCCCGCTTCGGCCTGCTCAATCTGGCGATGGTCAAGTCCCTTGGCGTGGAAGGAAAGGTCTACGCCGGCATCTTTGTCATTTTGCCCGAAAAACTCGGCGCTGGGCTGGAGCGCCGGCGTTATGCCGATTTCAGCCTGCTCCCCGCGAGCTGGCGGGATCTCGCCGTGGTGGTGGATGCAGCCACCCCGGCGGAGGAAGTGCGAAAGACCTTGGCCAAGCTGGCCCGGGCGGCGGCGGGCAGTCGATTCGTGCTCGAGAATATCGCCGTATTTGATGTCTACCAAGGTGCAGGGCTGCCGGAGGGCAAGAAAAGCCTCGCCTTCAACCTGGTCTTCCGGGCACCCGACCGCACGCTCACCGACGAGGAGGTGAATCCGGTTTTCCAAAAGATTCAGGACGATCTGGTGGCCGCGACCGGCTACGCGATCCGCAAGTAGCCCTTCGGCCTACCGCATCATGTCCTCGGTTCCGCACATTGACATCGACCATGTGGCGAAGCTCGCCCGGCTTGCGCTTACGCCGGCCGAGAAGGAAGATTTTTCCCGCCAGTTGGGCGACGTGCTGCGCCACATTGAGCAGCTGCGCCGTGTTGACGTCGGCGCGGTGGAGCCCACCGCCCATGCGTTTCCGGTGCACAATGTATGGGCCGCCGATGAGCCGCAGGACGGCCTGCCCGTCGCGGCGGCGCTCCGCAATGCTCCGGCGCAGCGGCAGAACATGGTGGCGGTGCCCAAGGTGGTGGAGTAAAGGCGATGGCCGACGCAGTCTGCTTTCAAACGATTGCCGTCCTTGCCGACAGGCTGAAGGCCGGCGAGCTGTCCGCCGTCGAGCTGATGCAGGCGGTCATCGCCCGCACCCGGGCCGTGGATCCGATGGTCAAGGCGTTCAATACCTGCGATGAGGCCGATGCCTTGGCGCAGGCCCGGGCTTCCGACGCCCGCCGCGCGGCGGGGCAGGCGAGGGGACTGCTGGACGGAATTCCCGTGGGCTTGAAGGACGTGATCGCGGTGCGCGACCAGCCGCTGACCGCTTCCAGCCGCATGCTGGCGGATTTCATCTCCCCCTACGACGCCACGGTGACCCAGCGGCTCAAGGCTGCCGGCGCGGTCCTTTGGGGCCGCCTCAATCTGGATGAATTTGCGATGGGTTCCTCGACGGAAAACTCCGCCTTCGGCCCGACCCGCAACCCGTGGGACCTGACGCGCGTGCCGGGCGGTTCCTCGGGTGGCAGCGCCGCCGCGCTTGCCGCCGGCGCGGTCACGGCGACCCTGGGCTCCGATACCGGCGGGTCCATCCGCCAGCCGGCGGCTCTTTGTGGCGTGGTCGGTCTCAAGCCCAGCTACGGGCTGGTTTCGCGCTATGGGCTGGTGGCCTATGCCTCTTCGCTCGACCAGATTGGTCCGTTTGCCCGCACCGTGGAAGATGCCGCCATTCTGCTCGGGGCCATTGCCGGGCATGATCCGTTGGACTCGACTTCATTCCGGACAGACATTCCCGACTATCGTGCGGTCGCCGGGGCTGCACCCAGACCTTGGCGTATCGGCATCCCCAAGGAATATTTTGGCGAGGGGCTGGACTCCGAGGTTGCCGAAGCCGTGCAGCGGGCCATCGCCTTTTACCAGTCTGTGGGCTGCGAAATCCATGAGGTTTCTCTGCCACATACATCATACTGTCTCGACACCTACTACATCATCGCGACGGCCGAGGCATCCTCCAATCTGGCCCGCTATGATGGCATTCGCTACGGACATCGGAGCCGGCAGGCGGACGATATCGTCGGTCTCTACGAAAAATCCCGGGCCGAGGGTTTCGGCGCCGAGGTCAAGCGGCGGATCATCCTCGGCACCTATGTGCTCTCCAGCGGCTACTACGATGCCTACTACCTGCGCGCGCAAAAGGTGCGCACATTGATCCGGCAGGATTTCCTGCAGGCCTACGGGCAGGTGGATGCCCTCCTCACGCCGACCTCGCCCGTGCCTGCATTCAAGCTCGGCGAGAAATCCGACCCGCTGGCGATGTATCTCTGCGACATTTACACCATCGGTGCAAATCTGGCCGGCCTGCCGGCCATCAGCGTTCCCTGCGGCTTTACCCGCGCCGGTCTGCCCGTCGGCCTGCAACTCATCGGGCGGCCATTCCAGGAAGCCGATCTACTCGCCATCGCCCGGTCCTATGAGCAGGCCCATGACTGGCACCGGCGGTATCCCACCATCCGATGAATTACGAAGCCGTCATCGGACTTGAGGTCCACGTGCAGATCAAGACCCGCTCGAAGATGTTTTCGCGCGTGGCGGCGGGTTACGGACATGAGCCCAACACGCTGACCGATCCCGTCGTGCTGGCGCTGCCCGGTGTGCTGCCAGTGATGAACCGGGCGGCGCTGGATGCGGCCATCAAGGCGGGGCTCATGCTGGGCTGCGAGATCGCCCCCGTGTGCAAGTGGGATCGCAAACAGTATTTCTATCCCGACTCGCCCAAGAACTACCAGATTTCGCAATACGACCAGCCCATCTGTCTTGGCGGTGCCGTGGAGATCGAGCTGCCCGGGCCGGCGCGCAACGTGATGGGCGAGCACAGGACGATCCCGCTTACCCGCATCCACCTCGAGGAGGACGTGGGCAAGCTCAACCACGGCGCGGGCGAGTCGCTCATCGATTTCAACCGGGCCGGCACGCCCTTGATGGAGATTGTGTCCGAGCCCGCGCTGCGCAGCGCCGAGGAGGCTTTCGCTTATCTCACTTCGTTGCGCGCCCTCATGGTGCAGGGCGGCATCTCGGACTGCGACATGGAGAAAGGCCAGCTCCGTTGCGACGCGAACATCTCCATCCGCCCGGTCGGTGAGCGCAAGCTGGGCACCAAGGTGGAGCTCAAAAACCTTAACTCCATCGCTTTTGTCCGCGACGGCATCGGGCATGAGATCCGGCGGCAGATCGCGGTGCTGGAGCGCGGCGGCACCATCGTGCAGGAGACCCGGGACTACGACGGTCAGACCGGCGCTTCCCAGTCTCTCCGTTCGAAAGAGATGGCGCACGACTACCGCTATTTCCCCGACCCGGACCTCATGCCGGTGAAGGTGGACGAAGCTTGGAAAGCGCGGCTCAAGGCGGAATGCCCCGAACTGCCGTTTGACCGGCAGCGGCGCTACCAGACGCAGTATCAGCTGCCCTACACGCTGACCTCGGTCCTGATCTGGGACCGGCCGCTCGCGGAATTTTTCGAAGCCGCCGTCGCCGCCGCCGGTCCGCACAAAGCGCAGGCGGTCGGCAACTGGATCATCAACGATCTGTTGCGCGAACTGGGCCAGGCCCGGATTGCCCTGGCCGAGGTGAAGGTGAAACCCGGGGCCGTGGCGGCATTGGTGGAACTCGTTGAGAACGGCGTCGTCCTGACCAACGCCGCCAAGGAGATTTTTGTGGAGATGTTCGCCACCGGCGATGCTCCGGCGGCCATCGCCGAGCGCCGCGGACTAAAGGTCGTGCCGACCGACACGGACGAACTGGAGCAATGGTGTCGCGATGCCATTGCCGGCAATGCGAAGGCACTGGCCGAGTTCAAGGCTGGCAAGGATAGCGCGATCAACGCCTTCAAGGGCCCCGTGATGAAGTCGGCCAAGGGCAGGGCCGATCCGAAGCAGGTGGACGCGACCTTGCGCCGGCTGCTGGCGGACAGCTGAACGCGGCCGTCCGGTCCGCCCATGAATCCGGGGTGCGGCTTGCGCATCCGGGGTTTGCCGCCAACTTGGACGGATGCACCACATACACCGTCCGATTTCCCGCCGCACCGCTTTGAAAACCCTGGGTCTGGGCGCGGCGATGTTAAGTCTGGGGGTGAACTCCACGCGGGCCGGTGGGGTTGCACCCGTGGCCGGCACTTCGCAACCGTTTGCTTTGCCGCCGCTGGGCTACGCCTACGATGCATTGGAGCCCCATTTCGATGCGCGGACGATGGAGATTCACCACACCCGCCATCATCAGGCCTACATCAACAACGCCAACCAAGCCTTGGCCGCGCACCCGGAGCTGCAATCGCTGACGGCCGAGGATATTGTTGCCGATCTCAAAGCGATGCCCGAGTCCATTCGCACGACGCTGCGCAACAATGTGGGCGGCCATCTGAATCATGCCCTTTTCTGGCGCACCTTGTCACCGGCCGGCGGTGGTGCTCCCGATGGCGCCTTGGCCGCGGCGATCGCCGCCGCTTTCGGTTCGTTCGAGCAGTTTCAGGCCAGATTTGCGGATGCCGCCATGCGGCGTTTTGGCAGCGGCTGGGCTTGGCTGAGCCTGAAGGACGGAGCCTTGGTGGTGCATTCCACGGCCAATCAGGATTCGCCGTTGATGGAAGGTGCCATGCCCCTGCTTGGCATCGACGTTTGGGAGCATGCCTACTACCTGAAATACCAGAACCGCCGGGCCGACTACATCGGCGCCTTTTGGCGCGTGGTCAACTGGACCCAGGTATCCTCCGACTACGCCGCTGCGCGAGCCGGATGAGCTGAAGCGGAGCAATAAAAAGCGCGGACCTTTCCAGGTCCGCGCCGGGTTGGCAGGAAAGCGGTTGTTTGTTCAGCGCTGAACGGCTTGCAGCGGTGCCGGGCTGCGCGCTGCGGCCGGTGCCACGCCGAAGAATTCGACGACGTGGCTGACGTTCTCATAGCCGCGCTCGCGGAGCTTCGCTTCGATTTTTTCGACTGTCTGGCGCAATTCCGCGGAGGTTTCGGCATCAAGCTGGTCCACGCGGTTGGTGGCCTTGCACACCACATGGTAGTGCTGCGTGTCATTCAGGCTCAGCTCGTAGAGGCTGGTCCCGTTGTGATAAAAGGAGCGCCGGACCAGCCCGATTTCTTCAAAGGCCGCCAAACAGCGGTAAACGGTAACCAAGTCGCAGGAGCCGGCCTCCAGCACGCCATGGAGCTGCTCGATGCTGGTCGGCTGACCGCGCTCCAGCATGGCGGTGAGGATGGCGATACGCGGCTGCGTGATGCGCAGGCCCGCGCCCTTGAGTTTGGCGCAGGCCAGTTCAAGCAAACTGGTGTCGGCGGCAGATTTGGCCAGAGGGTGATTGGTTTGAGTGGAAGCTATCATGTTTGGAATTTCATGGTGCAAACGGCGCCCGGCTTTGCGAGGGAATAGTCGCGATTGGATGGCAATTTGGGGCTAGGTATGAACATACCTGTCGGCACCTGCGCCGGTCGCGGATTTGAGCAGTTGCGGAGTCGGGGCGGCTGTGCTACCCACTGCCTTTCGCTCCATGGAAGACCCTGATTTTGACGCCGTAGTCACACTGATCCTCAAAGAGGATCCCCGCTTCGACAAGCGGGCCTACAACTTTGTGCGGCTGGCCTTGGACCACACGGTCAAGGAGTTGCGCAAAAAGGATGCGGGCCGGGCGGGCAAATCGTTTCATGTCTCCGGCCCCGAGCTGCTGGAGGGCATTCGTGTCTATGCCTTGGACCAGTTTGGTCCCCTGGCCAAGACCGTGCTCAACGAATGGGGGCTCAAGCGGTGCCGCGATTTTGGCGACATCGTTTTCAATCTCATTGAGTATAACGTGTTCAGCAAATCCAGCGACGACCAGCGCGAGGATTTTTCGGACATCTACACTTTTGAGGAGGCCTTCGTGCGGCCATTCCAACCCAAGCGCCGGCCGCGGCGGGGTCCCGAGACGGCAGGCTCGTTGAGCCCGGCCTGACGGTTTGCCGTGGGTTTTACTTTCCGCGTATGCCGCCCCGCCGCTCATCCCGGTCCGACCTGAAACTGCTGGAAACCTTCTGGAAGGAACCGGTCCACCGTTCCGTGCTGCCCAACGGACTGACTGTTTTGCTGAAATCCGATACCAGCGCACCGGTGGCCTCCGTGCAGGTTTGGGTAAAGACCGGCAGCATTCACGAAGGCGAACATTTGGGCGCGGGACTCTCGCATTACCTGGAGCACCTCCTCTTCAAAGGCACGGCCACGCGCGCCGGTCGTGAAATTTCCGCGACGGTGCAGGCGCATGGCGGCGACATCAACGCCTACACGACATTTGACCGCACCGTCTACTACATCGATCTGCCGGCTAAAGCCGTCGGGGTGGCCTTGGAGGTGCTCGCCGACATGGTGCTGCACTCGACTCTGCCCGCCGACGAGGTTGCGCGGGAAAAAGATGTCATCCTGCGTGAGATTGCCATGGGGCAGGACGATCCCGACCAGCGCCTGGGGGAGGCGCTTTTCGAAACGGCTTTCCGTTCACATCCCTATCGTCATCCGATCATCGGCCATCGTGATGTCTTTGCGGCAACCACACGGGAGGATTTGTGGGAATATTACCGGCAGCGCTATGCGCCGAACAACCTCGTGGTGGTTGTGGCCGGTGACATCGACGTCGCGGCGGTCCGCGCTTTGATCGAACAGCATTTTGGGAACGAACCCCGCCGCCGGCTGGCTCCGGTCACCGTGCCGGCAGAGCCGCGGCAGCTCGCCGGGCGTGCGATGCATCGGGAGGAGGATGTGGAGGTTTCCCGGGCTGGCTTGGCCTGGCAAATTCCGGGCCTGACGCACGCCGATGCGCCGGCGTTGGACGTTCTCGCCGTCATCCTGGGTTCGGGGGACAGTTCTCTGCTTTGGCAGGAGATCCGCGAGCGGCGGCGTTTGGTGCATTCGATTGACGCCACCTGTTGGAATCCGGGTGATCCCGGGCTTTTCTACGTGTCTTTCACCTGCGATCCCGAAAAGCGGGAGCCGGCGACCGCTGCGATCCTGACGGCATTGCGGGGCTGGGCGAAGCGCGGTTTCAGTCCCGCCTTGCTGCGCAAGGCGGTGCGTCAGCTGATGGTCGGAGAAATCAACACCCGGCGGACGATGTCGGGCCAGGCCTCCTGTCTGGGGCTGGCCGAAGTGGTGGTGGGTGATCTGGATTTTGGCCGCGCCTATTTTCGGCGGCTGGCCGCTCTGAAGCCGGCGGATTTGCGCCGGGTGATGCTTGCCTACCTGACGCCGGATAATCTCACCGGTGTCTCGCTGAACCCGCCGCCGGCCGCCCGGCCGGTGTCGGTAGCGGGCAAGTCGGCCGCCGGTCCGGCCGATTTCGAGGAAGTGGTGTTGCCAAACGGCGCGCGGATTCTGCTGCAACCGCAGGCCACACTGCCGCAGGTGCATTTTCGTCTCACCTGTCTTGGCGGCCCGTTGCACGAGGTGCCCGGCAAGCGCGGATCCACGGCCCTGCTGGCCACGCTCCTGAGCAAGGACACGCGGCGCCGCTCCGCCGCGGCCGTGGCCCGGCACATCGAGGAGGTGGGCGGCACCTTCTCTTCATTTTCCGGCAACAACAGCTTTGGGCTGGCGGCGGAAGTCCTCGCCACCGACACGGACCGCGCGCTGGATGTGCTGCAGGATGCCATGTTGCAGCCGGCGTTTCGTGCCGATACCTTCCGGACCGAACGTGAGGCCCAGCTGGCCGCCTTGCGGCTCGACAACGACGATGTTGTCACCTTTGGCCGCAAAGTCCTGCGCCGGATGTTTTTTGCCCGGCACCCGCTCGCCATCGAGGCAGCCGGCGATGAAGCCGGGGTGGCCGCGCTCACGGTCGCCGACCTTGCGGCCCAGTATAAAAAACTGCTCGTGGCGTCCAACGTGGTGCTGGCGGTGGCGGGGGATTTCCGGCGTGAGGTTCTGCTGCCGAAGCTGCGGGCCATGTTGGGCCGTCTGCCGCGCGGGAGCGTCGCAGGCACGGGTGCCGGATTCATGCCGGCTCCGGCCGGCGACCATGTTGAAATCCGTCCGCGACAGCAGGCGGTGGTGTATGAGGCCTATGCGGCGCCGTCGATTCTCTCGCCGGATTTCCCTGTCAGCGAGGTGGCCGACGAGCTCTTCAGCGGGATGTCCTCGCGGTTGTTCGAGCGGGTGCGCGAGGAGAAGGGGTTGGCGTATTTTGTGCGCTCGGCGCGCGTTATCGGGATGGATGCCGGCATGTTTTATTTTCTTGCGGGCACGGCTCCCGGCCGCGAGGCGGACGTGCAGGCGGAAATCACGGCGGAGATTGCCCGCGTGGCGGCCGGCCGGGTGGAGGCGGCCGAACTTCAGCGCTGCCAGAGCCGCCTGAAAGCGGGCCGGCTCATGAGCCTGCAAACAAACGCGGCGCGTGCCGCCCAGGCCGCCCTGAATGCGGTTTACGGGTTGCCCGTGAACGATTGGAAAAATTACGGCGCCAGGATTGATGCCGTCACGATCGCAGATCTCGCCCGGTTTGCGGGCCAATATCTCCGGGCCGACCAGCGGCTGCGTCTTGTGGTCCGGCCGTGAGCCCCCTGGCCGCACTCTTCCCCGCCGAGGATTACCGCTTTCAACTCGGATTGCGGCGCGGGGCGGCGGAGGAGTTTTTCCGGCCCAAGGAACCGGGCGGCGGATTGCTGGCCGAACGGGCGCGGTTGTTGGCCGCTTTTCCGGCACGTCATGCCGGTTTGCTCCCATCCGGTCAGGGTTTGTTTGAGGCGACCTGCACGCTGCTGGCCGATTGGGGGTTGTCGCATGCAGGATCGTCCCGGTCGCCGATTGAGCTGGGTGCGGCGGTAGAGCCCGACTTGTTGTGGCTGACGCCGGACCAAAGCGGCGAATACATCCTTTGCGGCGGCGTGCTTTGCTTCCCGACCAGCTGGGCGTTGGAGGACAAGATCGGCCGTCCCATGACATTTATCCACGGTCCGGTGCCCGGATTGAATGCCGCCTTGGGCGGACAAATCGGCCGGTTCTTGGCCGGCATGCAGCCCGCAACCGCCTATTTCCGGCACAACTGGGGTTTGGCGGCCACGGACGCACTCAATCTCCATCCGGCCGTGTCGCCTCCCAAGCCGGCCCTGCCGTTGGACCCGGATCGCCTGTGGCTGCGGGTGGAGCATCAGGCGCTGCTGGCCCTGCCGGGCGGCGGAGTGCTGTTTGCCATTCGCATCGAGCTAATGGAAATGACTGCGGTTCAGAATCATGCCACGGCAGCCTGCGGGTTGAGCCGAGCTTTGCGCAGTATGCCGGAGGCGGTGGCCGCTTACAAAGGCGTTGCGGAAATCCGGTTTGAACTGGCCGATTGGCTGGTGGCGTGACGGCCGGTTACACTTGCCCGGCCCGGCTGCGCCAGTCAGAATCGCCACGTTATGAAAAAGTTAACCCAAAAACTGATTAGCATGCTGGCGGCCCTCTCGCTGGCATTTGTGGTTACGAGTCAGGCTGAAGAGTCCTCCGCGTCCAAAGCACCGTCCAAGGAGGCCTTGAAAAAGTATGACAAGGATGGCGACGGCAAGCTAAGCGAGGAAGAACAGGCCGCACGTCGGGCCGACATCGCGGCGAAGGCGGCGGCGACCCGCAAGGCCAACGTCGACAAGTATGACACCGATGGCGACGGCAAGCTCAGCAAGGAAGAACGCGAGGCGAAAAAGGCTGCCGAAGCCGCGGAAAGGGAGGCCAAGAAGGCCGAGCGTGAAGCCAAAAAGGCCGAGCGCGACGCCGAGAAGGCAGCCAAGAAGGCGGCAAAGGAGTCCAAGTAGAGCCGCAGAATCCTTGGCCGTTTGAGTAAGCGAACCCCGGGCACCACCACCGGGGTTTCCTTATGTCCGCGATTTGGGTGCTTCCGCCGCCCCGCCGCTCCACTTCAGCTTGGTGCGCACGACGGCGAAGTGCGAATAGTCGGGCTGCTGGGCCAGCGGCAGGGTGTGCCGCGAAACGGTAATCTCGATCGGGGAGCCGACGCCGACCTTGAGGTTGCGCTGGCCGTCCATGGCGACGAGCAGGCGGGAGCCGGGCGAGCGGTTGAACACCTTGAGTCGGGTCCCCTGGCGGAAAATGATCGAGCGGTTGCTCAGGGTGTGCGGGCAGATGGGGGTCATCACGACGACTTCCGCCCCGGGATGAATGAGCGGCCCGCCGGCCGAGAGATTGTAGGCGGTGGAACCGGTGGGCGTGGAGAAGATCAGGCCGTCGCAGTAATAGTCGGTCACCAGTTCGCCGTCGGCAAAAACCTCGAGGCGCACGAGGCGTGAGTTCACCGCGTCCTTGATCAGCACATCGTTCAAAGCGAGGTCGTGGGACCCGGGCCCGGTTGAGCAGTCGAGCATGGACCGGTGGGCGATGCGGTAGCCGCCGCGCAACAGTTCGCCAAAATGGGCGCGGGCTTCGTCGGCGGAAAAAGTGGTGAGGAAGCCGAGACTGCCGCGGTTGACCCCAATGATCGGCACCTGGGCGCGGACAGACTCGCGGGCCACACCCAGCAGCGTGCCGTCGCCGCCGATCACGCAGCAGGCGTCAAAGCCGGCCAGATAACCGCGGGGCAGGGGAAAGCGGCTGGTGTGCTTGAGCTTGATGCCCGCCTGCCGGGCGCAGCCCATCAGCACCGCGGCCAGTTCCCGGGCACCGGCCTTTTCCTCGTTGATAACGAAAGCAAGTTTGCGGATGGGCTTCATGCGGCGGATAAAATCGCCCCGAACGGCCGGTTTCGCCAGTTCATTCTGCCTTGGCGACCGCCAGCAGAAACTCCCGGTTGCCGTCGGCGCCGGTGATTGGTGAATCGATGTGCCCGACCAGCTTCGCGCCGGGCAGCTGTGCGAGCGCAAAATCCCGCACGCCGGCGAGCGTTGCCGCCTGCACGGCGGGATCGCGGATGACGCCGCGGCCCTTGTCCACCTCGGTCTTGCCGGCTTCGAACTGCGGTTTTACGAGAGCGACCAACGTGCCGCCCTTGTGCAGCAGCGGCCAGACCGCCGGCAGCACGGATTTCAGCGAGATGAAGGAGAGATCCATGACGATGGCATCGTAGCCGGTGCGGGGCAGCATGGCGGCGGTGAGGTGCCGGGCGTTGATTTTCTCCAGGTTGGTCACGCGCGGGTCGGCGCGCAGCTTGGCGTGGAGCTGGGCGCGGCCGACATCCACGCAAACCACGTCGGCGGCGCCGGCCTGCAGGGCGCAGTCGGTGAAGCCCCCGGTCGAGGCGCCGACGTCCAGCACGTGGGCGCCGTGCAGATCGAGGGCGAAGTGTTCCAGGGCGGCGGCCAGTTTCTCCCCGCCGCGGCTGACAAAGCGCGGCGGTTGCTCGATCGTCAGGTCGGTGTCGGCGGGAAACTCCTTGCCGGGCTTGTCTAGTCGTTCCGTGCCGCGGCGCACCCGGCCGCTCATGATGAGGGCCTTGGCCTGGGCGCGGCTTTCGGCCAGCCCACGGGTGACGAGCAATTCGTCGAGGCGCTGCTTTTCCCCGGCCATGGGTCAGACCGCCACCCCGATGGCCTGCAGGAAGGCGCGGGCGATGATCGCATGGCCGGTGATGTTGGGGTGCACCCGGTCCCAGGCGATGGCATTGGGATGCATGTGCGCCAACACGGCGTCGAAGGCGGCCTGGGTGTCAATGAACTGGGCGCGGTGCCGGGCGGCCGTCTTTTTGACGATGGCGCCGTATTGGTCCATGCGCGCCCGCATGGCATCGCCGCGGTTGGGCTCGATATAGAAGGGCGCCATCAGGATCAGGCCCCGGACCCTGGGCCGGGTCTTGCGCACCAGTTCGCCGAGGGTCCGTTCGTAAACCTCCGGGGAAACGTGAATCTCCTTCTGTCGCGGCAGGTCGAACTGTCGCCACACGTCGTTCACCCCGATCATGACGGAGAGCCAGTCGGGCTTGAGGTCGAACACATCGATCTGCCAGCGGGCCTTGAGGTCGAGCACGGTGTTGCCGGAGATGCCCATGTTGACGACGCGGATGGCGTGGGCGGGATGGATCGCCCCGAGGAAACCCTCAACCAAGGCGACGTAACTTTTGCCGACCGCGCCAAACAGGCCTTCGCCGACGGGGCGGGCGCGTTCGCAATCCGTGATCGAGTCGCCGATGAAGACGAGTTTGCTGTGCGGGGCGATTTTCATGCGCCCGGCAGCGTAGCAATGCGGGTGGACTTGGCCAGCCGTTCGTTGGCGGGTCAGTTTGCGACCAGCGGAAACAGCTCGCCGTCGAGCTTCTGCCCGGGTGTGAGCTTGAGCGGATCGGTGACCGGATGCGGCGCGGGCTCGTAGGTCGTGCCGTCGGGCATGTAGATGATGGCGATGGCCTCGCGCATGCCGTCGGAGCGGTTGGGGCCGGCGTAGTGGAAGGTCATGCCGTTGTGCACGGTGCAGGAGCCGGCCTTGAGTTCGCAGGTGACGGGCTTGATGCCCTTGGTCTGCGGGGCCACGGCGTAGAGGTCCTGCGGATCGGCGAGGTTGACCGGCGCG
>JAHCLN010000075.1 GCA_026125215.1 Opitutaceae bacterium | reverse complement strand
GCGCGGCCGTGACCCGCGCTCCCGCTCGATCCAGCGGCCGGTGTTGGCCACCTCGATTTCGAGCGTCGCGCCGTCCGCGCTCCGCCTTGCGGTGACGGTGACTTCAAGGTGGTCGGCGGAGGTCTCGCCGCCGTATTTGAGCGCATTCTCCACGAGGGGTTGCAGCAGCAACGGCGGGACCAGGCAGGGCAATGCGGCGGGGGCGATGTCGAAACGGACCGAGAGTGTGTCGCCGGCGCCGGCCTGCTCGACATCGAGGTAGGCGCGGATGATCTCCAGTTCGTGGGCGAGGGTGCGCAGGTCCTCGCTGGATCCCTTGAGCGCGAGCTGGCAAAATTCGGAGAGGCGCTCAATGACGCGGCCGGCGGCGGGTGGGTCGGTGGCCACGAGGCCGCCGAGCGAGGAGAGCGCGTTGAACAGAAAGTGCGGGTTGAGCTGGTAACGCAGCATCTGCCAGTGGGTGCGGTCGGCGCGCAGCTCGGCGTTGTGTCGGGCGATGGCGAGGGCGGCGGCGGAGCGGCGTTTGTAGGCGTAGGCCAGGCCCAGCAGCGCGGCCAGCAGCACGGCGACCGTGGCGAGCCCGGCGGTCTGGCGCTGGAGGAGTTGGGTGCGGCCGAGCTCGGCCTCGCGCAGGGCGTTGCGGACCGCGGCCAGCTCGGCGGCGGTTTCCGTGTTCCGGCGGCTGGTCATCGGCGCGATGCGGGCGAACGGAATCGCCTGCCGCGTGGCGTCGCGTCTTCGGCGCAGCTCCATGGCGCGGGCCAATTCGCGGTAGGCCTCCTCGAAACTTCGTTCGCGACCCAGCAGCGTGCCGCGGGCCTCGTGCAGGTCCGCCGCGGCGCCGGGATTGCGATCGTCGATTTGTTTGGCGGCGGCGCTCAAGGCGCGGTGCGCCCGCGGCCGGTCATCCACCAGGTTGTAGGTAGTGACGACCCGCAGCCAAGTCTGCACTTCCCGGGGTGGCGGCGCGGAGCTTTCCTCGGCGCGGGCAAAAAGCCGGGCGGCACCTTGGTGGTCGCCCCGCGCGTGGGCGGCGTTCCCCAGCTGGTCGCAGGCCTCGGCTTCCACGGCGGCGTCGGCCCGTTCGCGGGCGAGCCCGAGCACGGTGGTCCAGCGGACGGTGAAGAGTTCCGACCGGTCGAAGCGGGTGTGGCGGGCCCGGTGCAACTCGATGCGAAAGCGGTCGGCATCGGGCTCGGCCAAGAGCGATTCATAGATGGCGTCGGCCTGCGCGTGGTCGTGCCGCTGCCGGTCACGGGACAATGACGCCGCCCGGAGCAGGCGGGACTCGGTCCACGCAGCGCGGCGGCCGAGTTTCGAAATCATGGCGTCGGCGGCATCCAGGAGCGGGCGGACGAGCGACTGGTCTTCGGTCCGGTAGCGGTGGCCGGCTTCCTCGAGATAAAGGGAGATTATCAGGTCGGGTTCACCGAGCGGGCGGGCGAGCGTGAGGGCGGTGCCGATCTGGGCTGCCGCGTCCGCCCACGCCTCCCGGCCGGCGAAAACAGCGGCAAGGTCGCGATACACGGCAATGCGGGCCGGTATTTCGTCCATCCCATCCGCTTGGACGCGCACGGCTGTGGCGCGATCAACATACTCGGGTTGGCGCAAATTTGAGGCCGTGCTCGCGGCCTGCAGGAGTTCGCCGTAGTCCTCTCCGGCGGTTGCGGCGCCCACGCCTCCGGACGTGGCGAGCAGGACGAACGCAACAGCTGCCGGCGGGAACGACATCGCGGCCAGTATCGCCGGCGGGTGTCCGGTGTAAAGGGATTCCGCCGGTCCTGCGCTTTCAGGAGGGCGCTCAGCCCGCCTTAGGTTTCGTGAGGTGAATGGCCAGCGAGATGCTGGTCACGGGTTTGTCGTCGATCAGCAGGTTGACGGAGTGGTCGCCGCTTTGGGCGAGGGGCAGGCCGGCGATGCGAAACACGGCCTGCATCGCGGCGGTGTAATCCTCCTCGCGCAGCTTTACGGGCACCTTCATCTCGGGCAGCGCGCCGATCTGTTTGCCGTCGGGGTCGGTGAAGGTGAACTGCAGGCGCTTTTCGCCGGCTTCGGTGAGATCGAAGCGCACCTTGGCGACGAGGTAGAAGGCGGCCTGCTGGTGCGGCAGCTTGGGCACGTTCAGGCGGTCGAAGGTGCCGACGATGGTCAGCTTGCCGCCGGGCACCGCCACGGCGTAGTCGCAAAGGGTAAGGAGCTCGACCTTCACGGCGGGCCCTCAGATCAGGCCGAGCTTCATTTTGCCTTCCTCGGAAATCATCGACTGATTCCAAGGCGGTTCCCAGGTGATGCGGACATCGGCCTCGGCGACGCCGGGCACGAGGAGGACCTTGCCCTTGGCGTCCTCAGCGATGGCCGGGCCCATGCCGCAGCCGGGCGCGGTGAGAGTCATGGCGATGCTGACCTTGTAGCCTTCCGCCGCTTCGCGCTTTTCGATGTCGAGCGAGTAAACCAGGCCGAGGTCCACGATGTTCACCGGAATCTCGGGATCGAAGACCTTGCGCAACTGCGTCCAGACGGCCTCGGGATCGGGCGAACCGTCGGCAAGGGTGGCGGCCTGCACGGTGTTGTCCACCGCCTGCTCGCCCAGGGCGTCGGCATCGCGGCCGTCGATGCGGAAGAGGCCGGTGTCGGTCTGCACGGTGTAGCTGCCGCCGAGGGTCTGGTGGATGAAGACCTTGGCGCCGGCGGGCAGGGTATGCTTGTCGCCGGACGGAATCTGCGTGGCGGCAACATCGCGGGTGAGGATGCGTTCCTTGGTCTGGGTCATGGCGTTCCTTAGCTCTTGAATTTCGACTGGATGAACCGCGTGAGCGCGGCGTGCAGGTGGTCGTCGGTCAGCTTGTCGAGGATCTCCTCGAAGAAACCGAAGACGAGCAGTTCATGGGCGTGCTGCGGGGTGATGCCGCGGGCCTCGAGGTAAAATTGCTGGTCGGGATCGATGCGCGCGGTGGTGGCGCCGTGGGTGCAGCGCACGTCGTTGGCCTCAATCTCCAGGCCGGGGAGGCTGTTGGCCTCGGCCGCAGCGCTGAGCATGAGGTTGCGGTTGCTCTGGTAGGCGTCGGTCTTCTGCGCGTCGGGCTCCACCACGATGAGGCCGGAGAAGATGGTGCGGGCTTGGTCGAGGAGGACGTTTTTGTAGAGGAGATTCGACGAGGTGTGCGGCGCGGCGTGCGTTTGCAGTGTGCGCTGGTCGAACTCCTGCGTGCCGTGGGCGACGGTGAGGGCGAGCATCTCGCTGTGCGCGCCCGGGGCGAGCAGCCGGCTGTGCGACTCGTGCCGGGCCTGGCGGCCGCCGAGGTGGAGGTTGAGCGAGAACACGCGGGCGTCGCGGCCGGCGGCGATGCTGTTGCTCTGGAAGGCCTGGGTGGCGTCGGACCAGTGCTGGACGCCGACGTAGGTGAGGTAGGCGCCGGCGGCGGCGTGCAGGTCGTTGACGCCGGAGACGAAGTGCGCGGTCTCGGTTTCCGTGGAGACAAAGAACTCCACGAGGGTGGCCTTCGCCTGATCCTCGAGGATGACGAGGGTGTGCGGGAAAGTGGCCATGTGGTCGCCGGCGAGGGTGTGCTCGACGACGAAGGGCAGGGCGATCTCCACGCCGCGCGGCACGTAGAGCAGCGCGCCGGTGGAGCAGAAGGCGGTGTTGAGCTCGACGAACTTTTCGCTGCCCAGGGCGACGGGATGCTTGCGGAAATAACGGCGGACGAGGTCGCCGTGTTCGCGCAGCGCCTCGTCGAGCGGGGCGAAGATCACGCCCTGTTCCCGCAGCTCGGCGGGCAGGGGCGTGCGATTGGTGATCTGGCGGTTGGAGAAGGTGAGCTCGGCCACGCGCGGGAAATCCGGCAGGTGCGGCGTGTGCGGCGCGGGCTGGCCGGGAAGCACGAAGCCGGCGAGATCGATGCCCTTGAGATTGGAGAAGCGCCAGCGCTCATCGGTGCGCACGGGGAGCGGCAGGGCGAGGTATTGGTTCCACGCGGTTTTCTTGGCCTCCAGCCACCACGCGGGCAGGTCGCTGCGGTTGGCGAGATGCGCGGCAAAACGCTCCTGGGTGAAATCGGAGGAAGAACGGGTGTCGGGCAGGGCGGACATCTGGAAATTTTCGATTTTTGATTGGGGATTTTCGATTTGGATGCCTGTTTCCGACCGAAATCGAAAATCGGGAATCCAAAATCGAAAATGGCGGCGGTCAGCCCACCGAGCCCTCCATCTCGAGGTCGATGAGGCGCTTGAGCTCGACGGAATATTCCATCGGGAACTGGCTGGCGAGGTCGTTGACGAAGCCGTTGACCGAGAGGCTCATCGCCTGGGCCTCGGTGAGGCCGCGCTGCTGCATGTAGAAGATCTGTTCCTCGCTGACCTTGGAGACGCTGGCCTCGTGCTGGACGGAGTTGGCGTCGCCGCGCACGGTGATGGCCGGGTAGGTGTCGGTGCGGCTGTTGGTGTTGATGAGCAGCGCGTCGCACTCGGTGTTGTTCTTGCAGCCCTTGAGGTGTTTGGGGATGTGGACGACGCCGCGGTAGGTGGAGCGGCCCTGGCCGACGGAGATGGACTTGGCGACGATGTTGGAGGTGGTCTCGTCGGCGGCGTGGATCATCTTGGCGCCGGTGTCCTGGTGCTGGCCGTCGTTGGCGAGGGCGATGGAGATGACCTCGCCGCGGGCCTTGCGGCCCTTGAGGACGACGCCGGGATACTTCATGGTGAGCCGGCTGCCGATGTTGCAGTCGATCCACTTGATGGTGGCCTCCTCGTGCGCGACGCCGCGCTTGGTGACGAGGTTGAAGACGTTGTTGGCCCAGTTCTGGACGGTGATGTATTGGATCTTGGCGCCCTTGAGGGCGACGAGCTCGACGACCGCGCTGTGGAGCGTGGAGGTGCTGAACTTCGGGGCGGTGCAGCCCTCCATGTAGGTGACCTCGGCGCCCTCGTCAGCGATGATGAGGGTGCGCTCGAACTGGCCGAAGTTCTCGGCGTTGATGCGGAAGTAGGCCTGGAGGGGCTGCGCGACCTTCACGCCCTTCGGCACGTAGATGAAGGAGCCGCCGGAAAACACGGCGCTGTTGAGCGCGGAGAACTTGTTGTCCCCGGTGGGGATGACCTTGCCGAAGAACTTGCGGAAAAGCTCCGGATGCTCGCGCAGGCCTTCGGTGGAGTTGACGAAGATGACGCCCTGCTTGGCGACGATTTCCTTGATGTTGGAATAGGCGGCCTCGGAGTCGAACTGCGCCTCCACGCCGGCGAGGAACTTGCGCTCCTGCTCGGGGATGCCGAGGCGTTCGAAGGTCTTCTTGATGTCGTCCGGCACCTCGTCCCAGGTGCGCTTGGGCTTCTGGCCCTGGGAGAGGTAATAGCGGATCTTGTCGAAGTTGATGTTGTCGAGATCCTTGGTCGCCCAGTGCGTGGGCATGGGTTTCTCGAGGAAGGTCTTGAGCGCCTTGAGCCGGAACTCGAGCAGCCAGGGCTCTTCCTTCTTCACCGTGCTGATGTAGCGCACGGTGTTTTCCGTGAGGCCGGTGCCGGCGTCGAACTCGTAGTTCACGTCGTAGGTGAAGTCGCCCTTGGTCTGGTCGATGCCGGCGACGGGATTGGCCGGGGCGTCGGGCGCCTCGGGGAGGGTGGTGGCGGCGAGGTCGGGCATGGCGGGTTCAGGCCTTGGCGAGTTCTTTCTTCACCCAGTCGTAGCCCTTGGCCTCGAGCTCGAGGGCGAGGGATTTGTCGCCGCTCTTCACGATGCGGCCGTCCCACATGACGTGGACATGGTCGGGCACGATGTAGTCGAGCAGGCGCTGGTAGTGGGTGATCATGAGGATGCCGAGCGCGCCGCCGCGCATGGCGTTGACGCCTTCGGCGACGATGCGGAGCGCGTCGATGTCGAGGCCGGAGTCGGTCTCGTCCATCAGCGCGAACTTGGGCTCGAGCATCGCCATCTGGAGGATTTCGCAGCGCTTCTTTTCGCCGCCGGAGAAGCCGTCGTTGACCGCGCGGGAGGTGAACTTCCGGTCGATCTTGAGGAGGTCCATCTTGGAGTAGAGGCGCTTGTAATAGCCGGTGGCGTCGAGCTCCTCGCCCTCGGCCATGCGCGCCTGCACGGCGGCGCGGAGGAAGTTGGCGATGGTGACGCCGGGGATCTCGCTCGGATACTGGAACGCAAGGAAGAGGCCGGCGCGGGCGCGTTCGTCGGGCTGCATCGCGAGGATGGAGCGGCCGTCGAGGAGGACGTCGCCGCCGGTGACGGTGTAGTCGGGGTGACCGGCGATGGCCTTGGAGAGCGTGGATTTGCCGGTGCCGTTGGGCCCCATGATGGCGTGGACCTCGCCGCTGTTGAGGGTAAGCGAGAAGCCCTTGACGATGGCTTTTTCGCCGATGCTGACGTGGAGGTCCTTGATTTCGAGTTGGCTCATGTGCGTAAAACGGAGGAGGTGGTTGTGGCGGTCTTCAGGAGGCTGATCGGCCGCGGAAGGTGATCTCGACGGCGTTGGCGTCGTAGCCGGGAGGGAGCACGGCTTTCACCTGTTCAAGGAGTTCGGGCGGCAGGTCGATGTCGTGGGTGGAGCCGCTCTGCTCGTCGTGAAAATGCGCGTGCGGGCGCAGGTTGGGGCAATACCGGGTGGGGCCGCGCTCGAAGTTCACGGCGCGGACGACGCGGCACTGCACGAGGGTTTCCAGGCAGTTGTAAACCGTGGCGAGCGAGATGGTGGGGAGCTCGGCTTTGACGCGGGCAAAAACCTCGTCGGCCGTGGGGTGGTCGCGCTTTTTCAGCAGCACGTTAAACACGACTTCACGCTGCGGGGTGGCGCGCAAACCGCTGTCGGCGAGGGTTTGCGTGAGGGACGCTGGGGTGGCGGTGGAGGTGTCAGGCATGAGGGTGAGGGTTCAAACAGATTGGAATGGTTCTAAATCGCAAGTGATAATTAGAATTGTTCTAAAAATATGCCGGCGTATTTTGTAATTAATTGTTGTTTAATGACAAAAGGATGAGAAGTGAACGGAGGCTGCGGAATTATGTCGTTGCGTGTCCACGCCGTGGACAAATCAATTCAAGCAAAACCATGAACATCGACGAAGCCCGCACCGCCATCATCCAAACCATCGGCCGCGTGAACACGCTCTACCAAGGGGTCGTTTTTGACGAGTGGGTTTTGGTCAAGCTGGCGAACGGTCCGGGCATGATCCTTGCCTATCAAGGCCCCCGTGCGGACACCTACAAGGCGCGGTTCCTGGCGGACATCAACCCCCTCCAGACCGAGGTCGGCCGGACGCCGCTTCAGCTGGGTGATTTTGTCTTCACCCATGGGGCGGACGGCACGCATTTTGACGCCTGCATGCGGATCGGGCCGGCAAGCTACCTGTTCTGCAATCACACGACCAAGCCGATGGCCGAGATTCGGCAAAATCCGCTTTGGCTGAATGCGCAGAAACCCTTTGCCGAGCTGGGCGTGAAGTTCCAGGCCGATCCGGTCGTCTGAGGACCGTCCGGCCTCACCCGGTCAGCAGGCCCCGCCAGAGAAACCACCCGTAGCCGGCGGCCAGGATTGCCCCGCCCCAGCGCGGCAGGCCGCCCAAAAGCAGCAGTGACAGGCCGTTCAGGACGGCGGCGCCCAGCAGTATCAGCATGCCCGGCTCAAACAAGCTGCCGAGCGGCAGCGGACGAAAAACCGCGAACAGACCGAGGCACAGCGGAATGCAGATGTGGCCGTCGCCGACCTGGGAGCTGTAAACGATGTCGGCCCGGCGTTTCCAGCCCCAGTAGAGCGCGAGCACCGCGTTGGGCAGCACCATCAGCCAGCCGGTAAGCCACCCGAGATTCGTCCCGCTGATGAAACCGCCCTCGCGCGCCTCCAGCCATTGCACCAGCCAGCTGATGGACGCATAGAGCCCGTAGGCCGACCCGAGGACCAGGAGCAGATCGAGGTAGAACAGGACGCCAAAGCTGACCCGTTGGCGGACGTTGTGCTTGAGCACATCGAAGACCTGGAAGCACTGCCAGAAGAGGAACAGGCCGATGAGCATCAGTCCGTCGGTGCGGCCGAGCACACCGTCCTGGCCCAGCACCCACACGGCGCCGGCGAAGAACAGGGCCGCGGCGAGCGAAAGCAGCAGCGAGAGCCGGTTGAGCTGGCCCGCCGTCCCGGCTTTCGCCCCCCTGGCCGGCTTGCGGCCCTTGCCCGCGCCGCCGGCGGGCAGCACGGCAAGCCCCCAGAACAGTGCCGGCAGCGCAAGCAACAGGGTGAGGTTGGTGATGTTGTTCACCAGGCTGTTGATCAACACCTCGCCCGGCGCGCTCCGGCCGGAGACCATCAGCCAGACGAAGATCAGGTTGCCGAGGCCCGAACAGTAGGGCATCAGCAGCGTGCCCAGCGCGGTGCCTTCGAGGCCGTGGTCGAGCATGGCCTCCAATCGCCACATCATGAGCAGCGAGGCCCCGAGGAAAATGCCCAGGTAAACCAAAGGGTGGTCTAGGCCGGCGGGTGCAAGCAGTTCGTTGAGCACGTCACTGCTTGGGGGGAAAGCACCGGGGAGTAAATCCCGGTTTGCGGTCCGGCCCCCCTCAACCCCGCCGCCAGCACCAATGCCAGGGCTCGAACACGATCCCGTGGGGATTGTCGCGCGGGTAGGACAGGTGAAAACCGTGGTTGGCAGCGTGCTTGCGGAGCCAGGCATAGGCGGGCGTCTGCGCAAAGCCCTCTTCCAGCGCCGGCTCCCCGGGTGTGCCGAGGTCGAGCGCGTGGCCTGTGTGATGTTCGCTGTAGCCGGGCGCGGCGACGCTGGCGAGAATGGCGGCGAGCGGTTGGCCGGCGGCGAGCTTGCCGCGGATGATCTCCGCTTGGCGGTTGACGCTGCGAAAACCGGAGAGCGGTTCGAGGAGGATGCCGTCCGCCAGGGCGGCTTGGTGCAGCTGCGTCCAAGCCGCGGCCGCCGGAGCCGTCAGGCGCACCGGCGGACTGTCGGGCGGCGTGGCGATGGTGAGCAATGCGGCTTCATCCGCCTCGGGCTGCAGCGCGAGTTTTCGCCGCAGGGCGTAGTCGGCCGGCAGGCCGAGTTCGCGGTGCAGGGCCGCGATGCGGGTGGCGTAGGCGCTGGCCGGCGGGTTCACCGTGGGGCCGGGCTCAGGCCGGCGAGAAATCCTTCGTGTGCAGCCGGCGGGCTTGGGCGAGTTCGTCGGCGGAGTAGGGCGCGGCGTCGGAAGCGGCCGCGCAGTCGAGAATCTCCTCCAGTTTCTTCGAGCCCGAGAGCACGAGGGAGATGTGCGGATTGTCGAGCACCCAGCGCATCGCGGCGGCGGCGAGGGATTTCACGTCGCGGCGCACGAGAAGCGCTTTGTAACGGTCGGCCAGCTCGACGCGTTCGGTGATCTCCTCGCGCGGATAGCGGGAATTGAGCGAGCCGGGCGGGAAAACGGTGTCCTTGGTGAACACGCCGGCGAGGAAACCGTTGGCGAGCGACTCGCGGGCGACGATGCCCACGCCTTGCGCGCCGAGGTCGGCGATGATCGGTTCCCATTCGCGATAGGTGAGGCTGTAGGCGATCTGCGCGACATCGATGCGGCCCTGCGCAGCCCAACTGCGCGTCATCGCGCCGGTGTCCTTGATGAAACCGCAGGAGAGGCCGACAAAGCGCACCTTGCCGCTGCGCTTCAGGCCGTCGAGCGCGGCCCAGACGTCGTCCTTGATTTTGTCCGGATGGGTGGGGGAGTGGAAAAACAGCACGTCGATGCGGTCGGTGCCGAGCCGCCGCAGGCTTTCCTCCACGGACCAAGTGACCGACGGGCCGTCGAAAAACTCGTTGGTGTGGACGCGCGAATGGTAGCGGCCGAATTTCGTGGCGATGAGCGCGCGGTCGCGGTCGGCGCCGAGCGCCTGCCCGAGCACTTTTTCCGCGATGCCGTCCGTCTCCTTGGTGCCGTAGAGCGGCGCGGTGTCGAAAAAGTTGATGCCGGCGTCGAGCGCGCCGCGGATGGCGCGGTGCGCGTCGCCGGAATCGACCGAGCCGTAGATTGACGGCGAGCCGAAGGCCCAGGTGCCGAGGGAGACTTCACTGACCTTGAGACCGGTGCGGCCGAGGGAGCGGTAATTCATGAAGGAAGAAGGATGAAGGAAGAGGGAAGAAGGAATCGCGCGTGTTGATTACGAGGCGAGGGCGGTGGCGATGAGTTTTTGGGCGGCGGTGACAAAGGCGGCGGCATAGATGCGGCCTTTGTCGGCGGAGGATGGGCGCGGGTCGGGGCCCCAGACGGCGTCCTCTTCCAGCGTGGGCACGCGGTCGGCGGGCAGGCGGGAAAGGTCCACGCAGTCCGGATCCGTGTGCATGAGGAACGACACCTCGCCGAGGGCGGCGTGGTTCACGATGACGAGTTCCTTCGGCAGCAGGTCGGTCTCGGAGGTGGCGATGACACGGGTGCGCGACTGGCGGGCGTTGCACTGGGCGGCTTCGTCCTTGATGATGTCGTAATGCGGCTGGCCGACGTGCCCGCAGAGCACGAAGACGACGCGGAAACCCTCGTCGGCGAGCTGGTCGAGGTGCTCGCGCACAAGGACGCGGAGGGTGGCTTCGCTGAAATCGAGCGAGTGGCGCTTGAAGGGCAGGTCCTTGACGCCCTTCATCGTGTTGGCGGCGACATAGACCGGCGGCAGCACGAGCCCGCCGGCGGCCTGCGCGAGCTCCACGCAGAGGCCGTGGGCCTTGAGCCCGTCGAGCCCGATGGCGGCGTGCTTGCCGTGGTATTCGAGGGCGCCCCACGGCAGGTAGGCGACGGGGTGCCGGGCGAAGATGGCCTCGATTTCGGCGGGCATCAGCCGCTCGTAGCGGCCCCAGACGGGGGCGGACGGTTTTTGGGTCATGCGTGTTTCCGGACGATGCCGGCCGGGTCGGCTGCGCCAAGGATTTTTGCGCTGATGTCACAGGAACCTGAAAACTCCCGTTGCATTTCGCGGTGAGTCGCGCTGTTTTGGACGCGAACCCCAACCGGTTCGCAATTCTGTCACGTCAACCCTCAACCCCCTGAATATATGGCCACGTTTGTTCCCCTGATCAGCTCCGGCACCGCCGGTCCGCTTGGCGTCCTCCACCTGCCCCGTCTTTGGCTCAAGGCTTCCCTCGAAGCCCGCGGCAAGCTCGACAAGCGCTACCCCGGTTGTGGCAAGGGCTACGACCAGATGACGATCGATGCGCTCGGTCTGAAACGCGACGCCGTCCTCGCCTTCATCAAGGACAAGCGCCCGACCTACCCGCAGTTCGAGGCCTGGATCAAGGCCCAGCCCGGCGTCAAGCTGGATGCGGCCACGGTCGAGAAGCACAACGCCGCCGTCCGCGGTTACATCCACGACGACGCGACCCGCAAGGGCGTCCTCGCCAACAACGGCCTGCCGGACGATGCGTCCGCCGTAAAGGATGCCGTGCGCCTCAACGACCTCGACAGCTGGCAGGAATTCCACGCCGACGAGCTGAAGTAAACCGCGCGCGACCTGCGCAAAATGCAAACGCCGCCTCACGCAAGTGGGCGGCGTTTTTTATCTCGCCAATCCTTGGCCGCGGATGGCGCGGATTAACACGGATTCAATTCAATCTATCGGTGGAAAACCGGCGAAATGAATTTCGGCTCGGCTTCACCCGCCGTGCTCGGCGAGCCAGCGCTCGGCCTCGATGGCGGCCTGGCAGCCCATGCCCGCGGCGGTAATGGCCTGGCGATACACGTGGTCGGAGCAGTCGCCCGCGACATAGACGCCCGGCACGTTGGTCCGCACCTGTGAGCCGGCGGCGGCTTTGAAGTAACCGTTTTCGTCCACCTCCAGCGGCGGGCTGAAAGGCTTGGAGTTCGGGATATGGCCGATGGCCACAAAGACACCCTTCACCGGCAGCACGCTTTCAGCACCGGTCTTCACGTTTTTGATCTTCAGGCCGCTGACGGCGCCCTGTTCGACGCCTTCGACGGCGACCGGCACGCTGTCCCAGACCATCTGGATCTTTTCGTGGGAAGTGGCGCGGTCGGCCATGATCTTCGAGGCGCGCAGTTCGTTGCGGCGGTGGACGAGGTAAACCTTGCTGGCAAAGCGCGTGAGAAAGAGTGCTTCCTCGGCCGCGCTGTCGCCGCCGCCGATGACGGCGACCTCCATCTTGCGGTAAAAGGCGCCGTCGCAGGTCGCGCAGGTGGTCACGCCCTTGCCGCCGTAGAGCTCCTTTTCGCCGGGCACGCCGGTCAGCCGGGGCGAGGCGCCGGTGGCGATGATGACGGTCTTGGTGAGGATCGTGCGGCCGTCGAGGACGAGCTTGCGCGGCATGCTGGTGAAATCGACCGACGTCACCAGCGCCTGCTCGAAGCGCGTGCCGAAGCGCTGCGCCTGCTCGCGCATGTTCTGGGTGAGCTGGAATCCGTCCACGCCATGCGGGAAGCCGGGAAAGTTTTCCACTTCGCTCGTCGTGGTGAGTTGGCCGCCGGGCAGGGGGCCTTCCAGCACGAGCGGATTCAGATTGGCGCGGGCGGCGTAGATGGCGGCCGTGAGGCCGGCGCATCCGGTGCCGATGATGACGACGTTTTCGACGGAAGTGGACATGGCGGTAAGGAGAAAACAGAGAGCACAGCCCGGATTGAGTGCAACCTTGGAGATGGGAATAGACCTTTCGGGCCAAGCCGATGGGATGGCCGGCCGGGGGACAGCGGCGGCCGATGCCGTCAAGCCTGCTCAGAGATTTCGGAGAAAGCCCGGTCCCTTGGTCTTCATCTCCTGCTCCACCTGGCGCCGCGTGGCGGCCATGTTGTCCACGAGATTGGGGTAGCGCCGGCCGGCGGCCTTGGCGCGGGCGCGCGCCCACTCGATGCTCTCCGGCGTGAGCTTGGTCTTCTTATCCGGATCGGCGGGCTTGGGCTTTTTCCAAGGGGCGGACATGATCGCCGGAACGTGGCGCGAAATTGATTTTCCGCAAGAAATGCCCTGCGAGCTATCAGCCATACCGTTTCCCGCGGATAACGCGGATTGGTCCGGATGAACGCTTCCTGGCCGCGCCATTCGCGCGATCCGCGGTAAAGTTTGGAGGGCGGAAACTTCGCGCGGCGCTGGACTGGCTTATGCGGACGCGGTCGAGCCGGACCCGATGGGCTGGCTCGCGGCCCGGCGGAAAAGCAGACCGGCGCCGGCAAACATGAGGACAAAGCCGCCGTTCAACATAAAGACTTGCGGCACGCCAGGGCTGAAGTCGGCCGGCCACCCCCAGTAGGCGACGACCGGCACGAGGAAAGTCGTGGCGGCCGCGGCAAACGCCGTCATGGCCAGCCCCGCGGGTTGGAAGCGGGCCAGACCGACGCCGATCAGGCCGATGAGGATCACGACGAAGTAGAGAAGATTGGCGGGGTTTTCGTGGCCGATGATCTGGACGGCAAGGTTGACCCACGTCATCAGGAAACCAGTGACGACGGCGAGGCCGGCGCCCAGCCGGTAGGGCAGACTGGCCCACGGACGCGTGACCAGCAGCCGAAAGAGAAAGGTCGGAACGCTGAGCACGACCCACATGGCGGCGAAGTCGGACCAGGTCCAGTTGACCTCCCGGGTGAACCGCATCGCCACGAGCGGGATCAGCAGCACGGCGAGGGGCGCGAGGGCGACAATGAGATAGTCTTTGCGTTTCATGTCCGTTCAGGGTGCCGGAGCCGTGTGAATCCTTGATGCAGGCAGCGTGAAATCACGGTGACAGGGTGGCCGGCGGCTCAAAAATAGACGCCCAGCCGGCTGGCGGCGAGCAACACCACGTGGGTGACCATATGCGCCGCGATGGCTGATTCCAGGCCGCGTTTCCAAAAGAGGTAACCGGCGATCACGCCAAAGGCTGCGTTGGCCAGGAGGACAAAGGCGACCAGCGCGAAGTTCGGTTCCGGCACGACGAGGAACGCCACGGGAAGATGGCCGGCCCCGAAGACCGCGGCGGAGAGAAGAATCGCGCCGTGAAAGCACAGTCCCGGCGGGCGGGCCCGGTGCTTCTGAAACATCCGCCAACATCCCCATGCCAGCAAGGTCATCAGTCCCCACCGCAGGAGCAGTTCCTCGGTGATGCCGCCGTAAAGCAGCCGGGTGACAAACGGCATCAGCCGGCTGAAGGTGGAGATGCTCGCTGCCGCCCCGGGCGGCAGCCAGGGATGGGTGAGCGCCGCGATCAACAGGATGGCGAGACCTCCGCCCAGGCCGCCCAACACCCCGGGCAGCCATTGCGGTCTCAGGGCCGGCAGGACGGGCCGGCCTGCCGCCCAGGCCTCCACGGCAGGCGCGGACAGGCCGACCTTGGGGGTGAGGGTCACGCCGCCGAAAACCGCGAGCGTAAGGATCGCCGCCGGTTGCACGAGGCCGAGCAGCTTGATCGCGGGCGTGATGCGGGGATTTCCCTCGCGGGCCGACTCCGGCAAGAGGGCGAGGAGCGCCTCGAAATCGAGCAACAGGACCGAGGCGATGCCGGTGAAACCGGCGATCCAGAGCACGAGGCCAAGCCGGATCTTGGGACTCATGGCGGCGGTGGGAGGAACGGCGCCCAAGTCGGGCGAGGCTTGGTGCCGGCGATCAGGCAGGCGAAGGTGCTTCGCGGCGGAATTTTCGTCCGGTGACCGTTGCCAGCCATGCCATCGGCAGATAGGCAAGCAGGAGATCGGTGGCGATGAACCAAGCCGGCGCCGGAATCATGGTTGCGGCCGCGATGCCGCCCGCGAGGAAGAGTCCGCCGATGACCCCGGCCATGCCGGCCCGATATTTCACGGCCACGAACCAGGCGACCAACGCACCGACGAACGTCCCGAGGGCGTGGGCGAGGAAGGGGAAAAGGAAATGCTTCGGCTCGAACAGGTGCATGCCCGCAGCGATGCTCTCAGCGTTGCGGACATCCACGCCCGCAGGCGGAGGGATTACCTGCGGGCCGAGCAGGACAAATCCCATGTTCACACAGCTGCCGGTGACGAAACCGAGGATGACGGCCAAGGCGCCTCGCAGGAATGTCTTCATGGGGTGATTATATTCTACTGTTACGACAGGGTGAGGCCACACGCCAGCCCGAATACGCCGGGCTTTTGGCGCGCCTTTTCCCAAAAAACTAAAATCGTGAGGGCGTAAGGAGCCTGCCGCCGGGGTGAAAGCGCAAAACCGGACGCTTGTAATCAGACATATCAATATCCGCAGCCTGACTCTGTCCGGCCTTGTGACGTCTTCAGCTCGACTCCGGCTAATTTGGACGGGCTGGCATCGGTCCGAAGTGAAAGGGAATAGTTGGGTGCGGATCAACTGGAAGGATTAATTCGCTACAAAAGGGATTGGGAAGCGGATGCGTCCGCATCCAGCGATAAGACCAGTGGACATGGAGCGCTCGATAAACCCAATTGCCACATATCTGATATACTGTGCCCGTGTTGGGGTTTCTAAGTGTAACTATATCACCATAGCCGACCGGGCCGGGGGTTCCCAAGGGAAGGCTCGAAAGGATATCAAACATGCTTTCGCAAACGTGCGGTAAGAAGGCGATATCCGTAAGAGGATTGGATCCGTCTAGATAACTCCGCACATTATGCGAAACCTCAAAACCATTTTCCCCAATAACGCAGGCGACGTGCTTTACAAAATAGCGACGTAGAGCTTCTGCTTTGGTGGGAAGATCTGCTGGGAAAACTGAATCCATTTGGAGCTTCCTACTCCGAACGATCTGCTCTTCGTTAGCTCGATAATATTCTACGAACGTCACTTGAGCCTGATCGAATGGTTGGCTGCGCGTGTTGTTGCATGCTTTGCACAGAGGAAGGCGAAATTTCATCATGGCTGAATCAGGGTCTCGGGTCTGGACCTGCAACCGCGCCCGGTTAACAAAAAGCATATCAGGATCGATGGTCTTTCCTCCTTCTCGGATGAGGTCTGTGCGCTTGACCCGATGTTCCCGCGAATCGCCTTTTGCGCCGCACCACCAGCACGCCTTAGGATCCCTCAATGGCCTTATGGGTAGGGTGGGCGCTTCTGGCCAATCGATTTCCATGGAGGACGGACGGGGCTGATGTGGTCACGCTGTGGATGGTGATGTCTTCACGCGGCCACGAGGAGTTCCTCGGCGACTTCGAAGATGGTCTTGCCTTGTTTGCGGGCGGCGGCGCGGAGGCTGCGGACGGTCTTGGGCGTGAGACGGAGTAGCACGGGTTGGCGACCCGAGGCCTTGCGGCCGGTGCCCCCATTCAATGGCCAGACCTTAACCTTGTTCAGGTCAGGCAAGGCGATGCCGTTGCGGCTGGTCAAATTGGTTTGGTAACCTTCGGTGCCGAAGAGCGGGGTTCTTATTTTACCTTTCCCTGCCTTTTTCATGGAGGTCGAGTTGCTCTTGCCGAGAGTCGACAGTCTGCTCGCTGGATCTTTGGAAAACAATATCTGAT
>JAHCLN010000074.1 GCA_026125215.1 Opitutaceae bacterium | reverse complement strand
GAGCAGCTCGCTCGGCTACTCGTTCTGAACGCCGGAATGCGCCCCGGCACCACTCAGGCCTTTTTGGCCCGCTTCTTGGGCGCCGCTTTCTTCGCGGTTTTCTTCACGGCCGCTTTCTTCCGGACCGTCGCCTTTTTCTTCACCGGTTTGGCCGCCAGCAGGCCGGGCACGGAAATCTCGACCGCATCCTTCCAAAGGTTCTCCAGCTGGTATTTCTTCCGGCTCTCCGGCAGGAAAAGGTGCACCATGACGTCGAAAACGTCCACCACCAGCCAGCCGCTCTCCTGCCGGAGCTCCTGGCCGATGATGCGGGCGCCGGACGCGTCGATCACCTTCTCCAGCTCGACCCGCAGGGCGCGCAGATGCGGCTCGGAGGTGCCCGTCGCCACCACAAGGTAGTCGGTGATGGATGACTGCTCGTGCACATCCAGCACCCGCAGGTCGCCGGCCTTCTTTTCATCGAGGGCACGGCAGCACAGTTTGACGAGTTCGAGCGGCGGGAGCGGGGCGGTGTTCATCCTTGGTTGTCCAGATACAGGCGGTTTTCCCGGATATACACAATCGCCTTGTGCGGGACGAAATAATCAAGCGAAAGCCCCCGCCGGACCCGGTTGCGCAGCTCGGTGGAGTTGATGGCCAGCAGATGACCGTCGCAGCGTTTCAGCCGGAGCCCGGGTATGGCCGGATGCTCCCGCACCGGGTGGCCCGGCCGCTCCAGGAAGATAAACTCGATCAGCCCGGCCAGCTCGTTGATGTCCTTCCACAGGTGGAGCTTCGGGAGCTGGTCGCCGCCGATGATCCAGTAAAGCTCGTCGGTCGGATACAGTTTCCGGAAATGCCTCACCGATTCGATGGTGTAGCTCACCCCACCCTTGCGGAGCTCGTAGTCGGAAATCTCGAAACGGTGGTCCCACTCGGTGGCGGCCCGGAGCATCGCCAGGCGGTCCGCGGCCGAGGACTGCACGTCGTTGGGTTTCAACGGCGCCTGGGCGGCCGGCACGAGGATGACCTTGTCGAGCTGGTGTTGCTCGTAGGCATCCTGCGCCGCCATCAGATGGCCGAAGTGGACGGGATCGAAGCTCCCGCCGAGCAGTCCGATTTTCACAGCGGCGCAACGTGGTCGCCCCCCCGCCCGCGGGCAAGGTTCAATTCCACACGCCGCTGGCCGGCGTGTGGGCGTCCAGCAGGAGCGGCAGCCGCACGGAGAACCGACGGGAGGTCCGCCACACCGTGATGTCGCGCCGGACCACCAGCAGGAAGCGCTCGCGGAGGTTGCGCAGCCCCACGCCGGCCCCGGGGGCCGGTGGGTCGGCGGCCGCCGGACAGGAGTTGCTGAAGACCAGCGCATCGTCCTCGAACTCGAGCGTGATGTGCAGCGGCCGGGCGGCGCTGCAGCCGTTGTGTTTGAGCGCGTTCTCCAGCAGCAGCTGCAGGGAGGCGGGCGGGATGTGCCGGCCGCTGCGGTCGCCGCAGCCGGTCGTCGTGATTTCCAGTCCCTCGGGAAAACGCAGCCGGCAGAGCTCGGCGTAGGCCTCGAAGAAAGCCAGCTCCTCCGCCAGCGGCACCAGGTCCTGCTTCTGCCGCTCCAGCAGGTAGCGGCAGACCGTCGCCAGATGCCGGGTAAACTGCCCCGCGCGCTCCGGACACTCGCGGATCAGCACGCCCAGCGTATGCAGGCAGTTGAAGAGAAAGTGCGGCGCCAGCTGGCCCTTCACGGCCTCCAGCTCGGCCTGCAGCCGCGCCCGCTCCGACTGTGTCAGCCGCAGCCGGTCCTCCAGCCGGCCGTTGATCAGAAATGTGGTTTCATACACGTGGGTCACAAACAGCACGGCCAGCCCCACGACCACCGTCACCAACCCGACCCGCGGCCAGTCGATCCCCGGAAAAGGCGCCGCCGCATACCATGCCACCATCGCCCCGCCCGTGAGCCCAAACGTGTAGCCCTGTGTGCCGCCGATGAGCAGCAGGAGCTTGCGCAGGGGGCGTGCCCCCCAGTCCAGCTGGCGCCGCAGCCGCAGGATCAGCAGGCGGTTGCCCTGCCACACCATGAAGGAAAGCAGCAAAAACCAGCCGTGGCCGGCCCACCACCACGGATCCGTCCACGCCAGTTCCCCGTAGCTTCCCGTCAGGTGCGGGATGGCCAGCCCGAAAAGCGGAATCCCCACCGACCGGACCGCGCCGTCGCGCAGCTCACGGTCGGCTTCGGGCCGCTCAATCGGCCGTTGCTCGGGGTCGTCGCCAAAAATCATGGCAAGGGGTAAACTGGGATCCACCGCTTCAGGACACGACGTATCTGCGACCGGCTGCAGCGAAACTGCGTCATAAGCCTTTCCGGCGCGGGGTTGACGCTCGGCGCCTCCACCCCGAGAGTCCGCCCAGGCCCGGGTGGCGGAATTGGTATACGCATCGGACTTAAAATCCGTGACCTGAAAAGGTGTGTGGGTTCGAGTCCCACCCCGGGCACCAATTTTCTTTCCCCGCGGGAAAGCAAATTGCCCGCCGGCTTGTCCGCCATGGCTGCCGCGACGACGGAAGCTTCAACGCAGGCGCACAGCCCGCCTGCACCGGCCAGTCGCCAGCCTGTCGCCTTCCGCACAAAACCCGCCCCATCCCAACCGCTCCCTGCGGACACACCTTCCCAGACATTTCACTTAATAAGTGAAATGTTTATTGTCTATCATCCCAGCACCCCTCTCACCCGACCAATCGCTCTGAAAAACATTTCACGTATTAAGTGAAATGTTCCGCAGGTCTGCGACGCTGCGCACCACCCGGTCGGGCCGCAGGCGCGAGCCCTTGAGCATCGCCCGCGTGGTGTGGCCGCTGAGCACCAGGATAGTGCGCAGGCCGGCGCGCTTGGCCCCGAGGATGTCGGTGTCGAGCCGGTCGCCGACCATCGTCAACCGACGACGCGGCAGCCCGAGTTTATCCGCGGCCAACCGGTAAAGGTGCGGACCGGGCTTGCCGATGACCACCGGCCGCACGCCCGTCATGCGCTCCAAGCCGGCCAGAAAAAAGCCGCACTCCGGTGCCGGGCCGCGCTCGGTGGGGTAGGACGGGTCGGGATTGGTCGCCACGAAAGTCGCACCGCGCGTGAGGTGCCGCGCGGCCGCAGCCAGCCGTTCGTAATCCACGCGCCGGTCGAGGCTCACGACCACATGCGAAGGGCGGGCGGCGTTGCTCTCAATGCCGGCCTCGGCCAGCGCGGTGTGAAACGCCGGCTCGCCGATCGCAAACACCCGCCGCACGCCCTGCCCCTCCAGCCACGCCGCCGTCGCCTGCCCGGCGGTGAGGATGCGTTCCGCCGGCACGGGAATGCCGAGCCGGCGCAGTTTCGCCGCCAGATATTCCGGGGAAAAACAGGAGTGGTTGGTGATGCACAGATACGGAATGGACTGCGCGTGCAGCCGGCGGATGAAGCCCGCCGCGCCCAGCACTGCCCGACGGCCGCGATACAGGACGCCGTCCATGTCGAGCAGATACCCGCGGGGCGTGGCGCGGTCGCGGCTCACAGCGGGATGGTGAACGCGCGCTCGTCGGCGTTGCCCCGCAGGTAGGCATCAGCCGTGGGATGCGCGCTGTCCGTGTAGTCTTTTTGATACCGCGGCCGGCCGTGCAGGTTGGTCCGCGGCTCGTGCAATTCCGCCGGCAGGCTGCGCACCTCGACCGCGATGGCGTCCGGGGTTACCGTCACCACCGGGTAGTCGTGGGGAAACGACGCCGTGCCGGAGGTCACCAGCTGCCGCACCCCGCCGGACTCGGCCATGCCGGTGAGATGCAGATGGCCGGAGATGATGAGCTGCACGTCCCGGCCCTCAAGCTCCAGAGCATCGAGCAGCTCCACCTCGAGCGCCTTGTAAGACAGGAAGCCAAAGCTCTCGCGCAGGACCGCGTTGTCGCGCACCGGCAGCAGCGGGATGTGGCAGACAAGGATCTTGGGCACGCCCGGCCGCGCCCGCAGCAACCGCCGGAAATTCTCCAGCCGGGCCTCGCGGCGCGCCGCCGTCACATGGTAGGTGCCGGCGTTGTTGAGCACGATGACCTCCGCCGCCCCCGCGGGAATGGCGTAGTCGAAACGGTCCGCGCCAAAGGCCCGCACATAGGGCGCCTCCCACGCCGTGTCGCCCTCCTGCTGCCGCACCTCGTGGTTGCCGCAGCAGGGGTGAAACGGCACCGGCAGCCGGCCGAGCCGTTCTTTCAGCGCCGCCATTTCGGTGCCGATGGACGCCAGATTTTCACCGTGGATAAAATCCCCCGCGCCCATGATGAAATCCACGCCGTCCAGCGCGCCGCCGGGCTTGGTTTGCGAGAAAAACCACTCCGCCCGGGCGTTGGCCCCGGGATAGCCGGTGTGCATCGTCGCGCTGGGGGCGAACTGCGCATGCAGATCGTTGGCCACCGCAAACCGGACTGTTTTCGCCGCCATCGCTCAGTAACCCAGCTCGACCATCTGGTGCGCGGTGAATTCCGGCACGGTGAACTCCACGCCGTCAGGGTGCGCGGTGAAGGGCAGCGGGCCGCCGTCCGGCACGAGGCGCACCGCTTTCACCCGGCGCGGCAGGCGGAGCCGCACCTGTGTGTCGCGCAACGGCACGAGGTCCTCGATGATCTCGACCGGTTTGCCGTGGAAGGTGCCGCGGTTGCTGGTCACCGCGAAGAGCAGGTGCGCCACGTAGCGCCGCTCCTTGGGCTGCTCGAGGACGTTGATGCGTCCGGTGGTGGGTAGGCTCGTCTCGACCGGCAATTTGCCGTCCAGCAGGTGCCGCAGCGCCGCGGCAAAGAAATCCCGGTAGAGCGGCTGCCCGTAGGTGCGGTAGGCGCTGAAGAGATTGTGCGCGAAATAGGCGATCTGCTTTCCGAGCACCGCCGCCGGCGAGACCTTCCCCGGCGCGTCGGGCGCATGCTGGTGCGAGCAATAGTGCTCCCAGGTGCGGTTGAAATACGACGCGCGCCGCTCCGCGAGCACCCTGGCCGTCGTCGGCTTGATCTCGTAGGCGCCGCCCAAAATCACGATGGACGACTTCACCGGCACCTCCGGCGTGAGCTTCGTCGCCACGAGATAATCCGGGTCGTTGGCCGAGCGGCCGAGGAGCTTCGCGCCGGGATCGAGGGCGAATTTTTCCTGCTTCTCGTCCAGCAGGGCCGAACCCGCCGCGATGATGCGGCCACCGGTCTGGAGGAATTTCTTCGCCCGCGCGAGGAAGGCGGGCGTCATCACAAAGGTGTCCGGCAGCACCACCAGGTCGAAGCCCGCCCAGTCCGCGTGCTCGTCGAGCACGACGAAGGGCTGGTGCAGCTCCAGCAGCATGCGGCCCACGCCCTCGTCGGCGACGACCGACTGCGCATGGCCGCCGCGCCAGCGGTGCTGGTTTTGCTCGCAGCTCACGAGGGCGATGCGGACCACGGGTTTGACGTAATCGCACCACGGCTCCTTGCGCTCGACCTCGGCATAGGCCGCGCCGATGAGCCGGTAGGTGTCGAGGTTCATCTCGCCGTCAGGATGCAGCTGGTCGCCCACGCTGCACTTCGCGCCGTAGGCCAGCATCGCGCCGCACTCATACTGGAGCGCGGCCGCGCGCTTGAAGCCGCCGAACTCGCCCCACGTGTTGTGGAACTTGCCGGTCATGCCCATGAAGTCCCACTTCTGCGTGATGGCGTAGCGGGCCGACATCGGGAAGTGGTCGTAGCCCCAGCCGCCGGTCGGCAGCGATTCGAGCTCGAGGTGGGTGTTGAACGCGAGGGCCTTCCGCGCGCCCACGGAGATGTGGCCGGAATTGTGGAAGACCGGCGTGTCCTTGCGCACCGACTGCGCCGCCGCCGTCGAGGCCCGGAAATACCGGTAGAGCACGTCCTCGGCGTAGCGGCCGACATCGGCGTCGTTCTCGGGATTGTAACCGAGTTGCTTCATCTCCTTCAGCGCGTCGTCGCTGTAGTCGCGGTGCGTGCCGATGATGTCCAAAAAAATGCCGTCGTTGTCCGGCCAGCGCTGGCAGACTTCCTCGATCTGCGCGCAGAGGTAGTCGAGATAGGGCGAATTGAACCGCAGGATGCGCACGAACCACTCGACCTCGAGCGGCTTCCAGAGCGTGCCGTCCTTCTTCTTCACGACCCAGTCCGGGTGGGCGAAGGCCGCCAGCTCGTCGAGGCCGGCGCTCAGGTAGATGGGGCAGCGCACGCCGATCTCGCGGCAGGCGTCGATCTGGCGCGCGAGCAGGTCGGTCTTCAGGTGCGGGTGCGTTTTCCCGACCTTGGTCGGGTGGTAGCTCCAGCCGTGGTGACACTTGGAAAACACCGTGATGGAGTTCACGTGGCCGACCTTGAGGGCCTCCTGGAACTGCCGCTTGTTGAACTTTTCGCCGATGCCGGGGATGAGCCCGCTGGTGTGGAAATCGAGGTGAACCTGCCGGAAACGTAGGTGGTGCATGGGGTGGGGCCGGGACGATGGGTGATCGGGCGCGCCGCTGGCAATCCTGCGTTCGACCGCATCGCGTCATGCGGCGGCGACATATAAGGGCGGCGGCCGGGATTCATATGCGGATGAAAAGTTTCTAATGCCTGTGCCCCGTCCCGCCGAACGCGCTGGCCTTTGCCCGGCCCGCTTACCAACCTCCCGCCCTTATCCCACTGGTTTGCCAGTCCTTCAACCCCCTACCCTTAAAACATGAACGTGTCCGTTCCGTGGCCTTTGGCTACCCTGTCTGATATCCCCTCGCTGTTCTGGCTCGCACCGGTCGCCGGTGTGGCCGCCCTCCTGATGGCGCGCCTCTTCAGCGCGTCGGTCATGAAACGCTCGGAAGGCGATGAGGAAATGGTGCGCATCGCGCAGGCCGTGCGCGAAGGCGCCATCGCCTACCTGTTCCGCCAATACAAGGTCGTCAGCGTCGTCTTCGTGGCGCTGGTGGTCTTCCTTGCCCTGCTCTGGGTGCTCGGCCTGCAGCCCGGGCTCACGATGATCGGCGTGCCGATCGCCGGCCTGCTCTCCGGCCTCACCGGCTGGTTCGGCATGAAGATGGCCACCAACGCCTCCGCCCGCACCGCCTTCGCCGCCAAGCAGTCGCTCAACGACGGCCTCGTCGTCGCCTTCCGCTCCGGTGCCGTCATGGGCCTCAACGTCGTCGGCTTCGCCCTCCTCGACATCTCCTTCTGGTTCTTCGTCCTCAATTCCTACGGCGAATTCTTCGGCCTCTCCGGCGGTCCCGCCGAGCGCATTGCCGAGATGACGACCATCATGCTCTCCTTCGGCATGGGTGCCTCCACCCAGGCCCTCTTCGCCCGCGTGGGCGGCGGCATCTACACCAAGGCCGCCGACGTCGGCGCGGACCTCGTCGGCAAGGTCGAGGCCGGCATCCCCGAGGATGACGCGCGCAACCCCGCCACCATCGCGGACAACGTCGGCGACAACGTCGGCGACGTCGCCGGCATGGGCGCCGACCTCTACGAATCCTACTACGGCTCCATCCTCGCCACGCTCGCGCTCGGTGCGGCCGCGGCCATCTCGGTGCTCGGTCTCACCACCGGCGCCGCGTCCTTCGCCCTCCAGCTCGCCGCCGCGCCCATCGCCCTCGCCGGCCTCGGCATCCTGTGCTCCATTGTCGGCATCTTCGCCGTGCGCACGAGCGAGAACGCCACCTTCGCCCAGCTCCTCAAGAGCCTGCACACCGGCGTCTATGTCGCCTCCGCTCTCATCGCGGTCGGCGCCCTTGGCGTCCTCTACTACCTCTTCGGTTCCGGCGCTTCCGCCGAGGCCCTCGCGGCCGCCGGCACCGTCTGGTGGAAGCTCGGCGTCTCCATCGTCTTCGGCCTCGCCGCCGGCCTCGTCATCGCCTACGCGACCGAATACTACACCTCCTACGAGCGGCCGCCCACCCAGTCCATCGCCCACCAGGCCCTCACCGGCCCGGCCACCGTCATCATCGCCGGCGTCGCCGAGGGCATGAAGTCGACCTGGGCCTCGCTCCTCACCACCGCCGTCGCCATCCTCGGCGCCTTCCTCTTCGCCGGCGGCGCCGACAGCTTCCTCATGGGCCTCTACGGCGTCGGCATCGCCGCCGTCGGCATGCTCTCCACCCTCGGCATCACGCTCGCCACCGACGCCTACGGCCCCATCGCCGACAACGCCGGCGGCAACGCCGAGATGTCCGGCCAGCCCCCGGAGGTCCGCAAGCGCACCGACATGCTCGACTCGCTCGGCAACACCACCGCCGCCACCGGCAAGGGTTTCGCCATCGGCTCGGCCGCGCTCACCGCCCTCGCCCTCTTCGCCGCCTACGTGCAGATCGTGCAGACGCAAATCACCACGCAGGCCGTCAACTACGGCAAGGCCCACGCCGCCGAGCAGGCCACCCCCGTCGCCGTGCACCAGGGTTACGGCAAGTTCGCCGTCGCCTTCCCCAAGGCCATGGCCGACGGCACCGACTACTACGACGGCGCGCTCTTCCTCCCCTCGCACGATCTCCCGCGCAAGACCATCCGCCACATCCCCGTCGGCGCCCAGCTCCCGGTCACCGCGGTCGGCACCGACCCCTTCAACGCCAACCGCTACACCGTCACCTGGGCCGAGCAAAACGCGCGCTTCGACGTCATCTCCTCGCGCCAGGCCACGATTGACGAGATCATGCACTACTACGACGTGACGCTCACCAACCCGCGCGTCATCGCCGGCCTCTTCATCGGTGTGCTGCTCACGTTCCTCTTCTGCGCCCTCACCATGAACGCCGTGGGCCGCGCCGCCTACCGCATGATGCGCGAGTGCCGCCGCCAGTTCGGCAAGATGCGCGAGGCCTTCCGCGCCGCCGGCATGACCGAGGACAAGATCGCCGACCCCGAGTCCTGGCCCAAGCGCGTCACCCACGAGGGCGTGCAGTATCCCGACTATGCCAACTGCGTCTCCATCTCCACCGCCGGCGCGCAGAAGGAGATGATCGTGCCGTCCATCCTCGCCATCACCGCCCCCATCGCCCTCGGCCTCGTGCTCGGCGTCGGCGGCGTGCTCGGCATGCTGGCGGGCGGCCTCGTCTCCGGCTTCGCCGTCGCGGTCTTCATGGCCAACGCCGGCGGCGCGTGGGACAACGCCAAGAAGCTCCTCGAGTCCTACGGCCGCATCACCGCGGAGTCCGTGAAAAACGACGCCGCCGTGCGCGAGAAAATCCCCGCCGAGGTCCGCGAAGGCATCGTCGCCCGCGCCGAGGACGAGATGGCCGCCGGCCGCCCCAAGACCATCGTCTACGGCAAAGGCTCGCCCGACCACAAGGCGACCGTCGTCGGCGACACCGTGGGCGACCCGTTCAAGGACACCTCCGGGCCCTCGCTCAACATCCTCATCAAGCTCATCTCCATCGTCTCGGTCGTGTTTGCCGGCCTCATCGTGCGCTTCGCACCGGCCATCAGCCACGCCCTCGGCCTGGAGTAAGCCCACCACAACACACAACTGACCCAAAAGGCCGCGGCGCAAGCCGCGGCCTTTTTCGCGCCCCGTGAATCCCCGCCCGCCGCCACCGCAGGCAGGGCCCGACCTCTGGGCGGGCCGCAGTCCCTTTCCCCGGTTGACCTTGCCACGACCGTCAGTAGCTTTCCGGCATGAGCTTGGCCGAGCTTAAACACGAAGTCGAACGCCTCTCTCCTGCGGAAAGACGTCACCTCGCCGCCCATCTGGTGGTGCTCGGCCGCAAGGACGATCCGGGCTTTCGCCGCGAACTCACGCGCCAGATCGACGACCGCTCGCCCGAACGCTGGATCGTGCTGGAAGACGCCGAGAAACGGCTCGATTCCTGAAAACAGGCCATGCCTTATCGGCTGCTGATCGCCATCGAGGTGTTCGAGCAACTGCAGTTGATGCCCGGAGCCAGGCGCCGGACCTTGCTCGCCCACTTCCGACTCATCGGCGCCCATCCGCTGGCCTGCTCCGATTACGTGGACCGCGACGAAACAGGCCGCCGGGTGTAGATGTCTCCGTCATCGACGGGTTGGCCATCTACTACTGGACGGATGAAGCAGACCGGCAGGTGAAAGTCCTTCAATTGGTAATTGCAGGCTCCTGAGCCTGCCAGCAGCGCCCATCCGCGTCGATCCGAGCCATCCGTGGTCACGGTCTGAAAGCTTACGGCTTACAGCTTATCCCTTACCGCTAAAAACCCTTGATCAATCCCCCGCGCGGATCGATCCGATCTCGGCGTGCCGAAAAAGACCGGAAATGTAGGGCGGGGTCGCGGAACCCCGCCAAAAAAGGCCTCGAAGCCTTCCAATCGCGATTCGTCATACCCCGACTACGACGCCCAATGGCGCCCCGAAGACGCCATCGTCGAAGAAGGCCCCGACGTCCTCCAACCCTCCAAGCTAGCCTACCGCGACGACGCCCGCGGGCTCTACCTCTACCACGGCGACTGCCTCGAGGTCATGGATCACCTCCTGCAGAAGCACCCGCAGGGCGTCTTCGACCTGATTTTTGCCGACCCGCCCTACTTTCTCTCCAACGGCGGCATCACCTGCCACGCCGGCAAGATGGTGAAGGTGGACAAGGGCGCCTGGGACAAATCCCGCGGCCCCGAGCTCAACCACGAGTTCAACACCGAGTGGCTCCGCCGCTGCCAGGCCCTCCTCAAGCCCAACGGCACGCTCTGGGTCAGCGGCACGCACCACGTCATCTTCTCCGTCGGCTACGCCATGCAGCAGCTCGGCATGAAGATGCTGAACCAAGTCACGTGGCAGAAACCCAATCCCCCGCCCAACCTCGCCTGCCGCTACTTCACGCACTCCACCGAGACGATTCTCTGGGCCGCCAAGAACGAGAAGAGCCGCCACTGCTTCAACTACGCCGACATGAAGCGCGCCAACGGCGACAAGCAGATGAAGGACGTGTGGACCTTCACCGCGCCCAAGCCCGACGAGAAACGCCTCGGCAAACACCCGACGCAGAAGCCCGTCGCCCTCCTCGAGCGCATCGTCCTCTCATCCACCGCGCCCGGCGACCTCGTGCTCGACCCCTTCATGGGCAGCGGGACGACGGCGCTGGTTTGCTCGCTGCTGGCCCGGACCTGCGTCGGCATCGAACGCGATTCAGTTTACCTCGACCTGACGCTACGCCGGCTCGACAGCGCAACCTTCAATCTCACGGTGCGCATCAATGTTTTCGTCGGAACCCAAAATGATCTTGAACTGGCTTCAGATCGGATCGATCCGATCCCGGCGATGTCCACCGAGGGCGCGCCCAAGACCGACTGCATCTTCCACGAATCCAAATTCGTGTTCCTCTCCTGCGCCCAGGTCAGCCAGGCGAGCGTGGTCCACACCACAGTGGACGTCACTCTGCAGGAAGCGTGGGCGCACGCCCCCGACGGCAAAAAACGCCAGACCACCCATATCGTCCGCTGTGAGACTGAAATTCACCGGCTGAAATCCAGTTGATGCTCCAGATCTGCGCTGATCTAGTCGCAGCACATGGATCTGCGGCTTCCGACGCATTACGGCCAAGGCTACAAGAGTCCGTCACAATTGGCGCGTCGCATTACCGAACCGTGGGGTAAAGAAAATCTCTACTGCTGTGCTTGTCGCAGCAATCACCTCGATGCGCAGGCCAACAATGCGCAGGTCAGCGACTTCCTCTGTCCCGATTGCGTCGAGCGCTACCAACTCAAGAGCCAGAGCAAGAAGCTCGGCGGGCGCATCCTCGGTTCGAATTACCAGAAAATGCTCGATGCCATCCGGGGCAATGCTTCGCCCAGCTTCTTTCTGCTGCATTACCAGCTCCCCGAGTGGTTGGTCAGGAATCTCCTCGTAATCCCGCGTTTCGCCATTTCGCCGTCGGTCATCATCCAGCGGAAGCCTCTGTCGGCATCCGCGCGTCGCAGCAACTGGACAGGCTATGTCCTCGATGTCGGCCTGATTCCCGCCTCGGCCAAGATTCCGCTCATCGTCGAAGGCTCGGAAATTCCTCGTCGGGTGGTCCGCGAACAATATGCCCGCATCGCAAAAATACAGACCCTGAAGCCTGAGCAGCGCGGCTGGACGCTCGATGTTCTCCGCTGCGTCGAATCGCTGCCGAACGAAATCTTTACCAACGACGACATCTACGCCTTCGAGCCCGAGCTGGCGAAACTCTATCCGGAGAACCGCCACATTCGGGACAAAATCCGCCAGCAGCTACAAATCCTCCGCGACCGCGGCCTTTTGAAATCCCCCAAGCCCGGCATCTGGCAACGGCTCTGAACCGAATCGTGCGGTTAACCGCACAATCGCACCCGCCGTCCAAATGGGGCGCGCGCCAATTCCAATCCCGAGCAACCCGTATCAAGGCCTAATCACATTCAGGCCGTGGAAGTATTTGCGAAAGAAGCCGTCGTCGTCCGAGGCGATGGGCACACCAAGCGACAGAGCGTGCGCGCCGATGAGAAAATCCGGCAGGATACGTTGTCTTACCCCGCCAGCCCGGCGGTAGCGGTTGAACAACTCACCGGCCACCGCGGCGGCAGTTGCATCCAGCGGACTGAACTCCACCCCCAGGCGGTCCAAGGCGTCGGCATGCGCCCGGGCGCTGGTAAACGCCGGCCGGGTCTCCGCCCAGACAATCTCGCAAACCAACAGGTCTCCGTTGCTCCGCAGCTCGATCAATCTTTCCAGCCATGTTTTGCCGGCCGGCTCGCCCTTGAATATCGCCCACAGGACCGAGCTGTCCACCGCCGCGTTCACAGGTCGCCGCGGTTGTAACCTCTCATCTCAACCAAAATCTGGCGCGAGCTTTTGCCCGGTTTTATCCGCTTGGCACAACCCAGCACACTGCGCATCGCCTTCTCGTTCGTCGCCCGTCTCCGGTTGCGCGCCATCCGGGCGGCAATCCGCGCCAACGTCCGCCGGTCCTCGACGCTCAGTCCGCGAATGGTCTTTTGCAGCTCGGCGACGCTCATGCCGACAAGGTTGTCCCGTCCCCGGTCAAAATCAAGTCTCCAGCCCCGGTCGCCATGCGTCCGCAGCCTGCCATTCTGCCACCAGCCCAATTGTGCGGTTAACCGCACAATCTCACCTTCCGCCCATTTCAACCAACCCTGGCCCCGGCCAGCCTCCGGACCCAAGTCTGTGATTGGCAGACTCCCTGCGACCAACACCGGAGCCGATCAGGCGCAGGGGACTCCGTAAGTTTCGCCCGTTGGCGAAACCCATCAGCGGTTGCACATCGTTCCCGCCTTCCCCGTGCTCACGCCTCCGAGCCGATTGTGCGGATATCCGCACAATCTCACCCTCCGCCCCGCCTTGACCGGCCCCGGGCGGCAGTTACTCTATGCACATGACCAAACTCGCCGAGATTGAGGCCGCGGCACTCCGGTTGTCCGACAAGGAGCGATTGCAGTTAACCGACAAACTCTTGGGAAGTCTGGCACCCTCGGTCGCTGCCTCCGAACCGGATGAAATCCACGCGGAGGCATTGCGGCGCGATACCGAACTGGAATCCGGTCAGGTTGAACCGCTCTCCGAGGAAAGATTCTGGGCCGGGGCCGGTCGTGCGCGCAGGTGAAACTGGAATTTCATCCCGCCGTCCAACACGACTTCAACGCTGCGGTTGATTACTACGAGACGGCTGGCGGTCCCAATCTGGCCGACCGGTTTGAAGCCGAGTTTCGCGCCTGCCTCGAATCCATCAGGGTTAACCACCGGAGCTTCGCGTTTTATCAGGGCAGTCAGGTTTTCCGCCGTATCCGCCTCCAGGGTTTTCCCTTTGTGATCATTTATCGCGAAACTTCGGCCGGCATCCGCGTCACACTGCTGAAACACGAGCGCCGACATCCGTTGTTCGGCCTCCATCGGCATTAGAGCGGTCGTTCATCTCACCTCCGTGTTCATCCGCGCCATCCGCGGCCAACGGCTGCGGCCGGCTACAAAGCGCGCGCCAAATTGTTCCGCGCAAAAATTTCCGCGGCGCAAATTTTGCGGCCCGCGAAAATGAAACCTTCGCCGCCACGCTCGGTCCCTGCCTCCGCCCGGACCGCCGGGCGCAAACCAAGAACCTACCATGAAAAAACTCCTGATTCCCCTGTTGATTCTCACCGGTCTCACGGCCTCGGCCCGGACCTTCGTCGCGCGCGCCGACCTCGGCTACCTGCTCGACAGCGAGGAGGCCTACTCCACCGCCAGCATAGGCTGGCAGTTGAAGGCCGACGAAACCAGCGCGCAGTTCCTCGAGGCCGAGATCGGCTACACCAAGGCCACCCAGGCCGGCGGCAGCGCCAACCTCGTGCCGTTGACACTCAACTACCGGCTCGAAGTCGCCACCCGCGGCAACTTCGGCTACTACGTCGGCGCGGGCGCCGGCTCGGCCCGCACCCGCGTGCAGGGCGTGGGCATCGGCGGCCCGGTCCGGCTGAGCGACACGTCGTTTGCCGCGCAGGGCTTCGCCGGGGTCACCTACCGCGTGTCGCCTGCCGCCACCCTGAGCCTCGGCGCGAAATATCTCTGGATCGACGACGTGCGGCTCGCGGGCACCAACTTCAAGGTCGGTGACGACGTCGCCCTCTCCGCCGGCCTGAGCTTCCGCTTCTGAGCCCGGTCAGACCCTGCCAGCATTCAGGCCGCGGCATCCGCCGCGGCCTTTTTGGCGGCGCGCTCCGTGGTGGCTGGAAATTTTCCTTCGTGTCTATTCGTGTCCTTCGTGGTTGATAAACCGTCATGTCCGACCCGCTCTTAATCCTCGGTGTGCAGCTCGCCGGCGCGTTTCATTTCGTCACCCTCATCCTCGCCTGCTTCACGCCCATCCCGCCGGACTGGGAGGCCAACCTCGCCAAGCTTCCGCCCATCCACCGCCGCTTTGCCGTCGCACAGAATTTTTCCATCGGCGCCACCATCGCCATCCTCGGACTGCTTTCGCTCGGCTTCGCCCCGGAGCTCGTGGCCGGGTCCCCGCTCGCCCGGGCCGTGTGCGGCGCGACGGCGCTCTTCTGGGGCGGCCGCGCCGTGATCCTGCCCTGGCTCGGGGTGCGCGCCACACTCACCACGCCGTGGCTCCGCGTCGGCTACCGCCTGCTCATCGCCGAATGCGTGATCTACGCCGCCTCCTACGGCTGGCTGGCCGTCCGCCCGGTCTGAGCGCCCCGCCCGGCTGAAATTCATGAAAGTTGTGTTTGACAACCATCAGATAATAGTTGCTGTTAGCAACTGTTAACTCAACCCCCGTCAACCATCCAAATCATGCACACCTCCGTCTTCCTCGCCACCCTCCGCGCCCACCGGGATCACGCCCTCGTCTTCCGGGCCGGCGGACGCCTCATCCATCCCGGCTACCACCTCACCGAGGTGAAGCGGGTCGCCTACGAAACCATGGACTGCGGCGGCCTCGCCCACCGCTGGAACGAGACGCAGTTCGAAATCTGGGTCCCGCCGCTCGCCGGCGCGCTGCCCGGCCGGGGCCACATGCCGGCGGCAAAGTTCCTCGCCATCATCGACCGGGTCGAGCGCACCCTGCCGCTCGACGGTGAAGCCCCCGCCCGCATCCATGCCGCCTTCGAGGGCCAGCCGGCCGCGCTCCACGACGTCGCCACCGTCACCGCCGCGGAAGGGCAGCTGTGGATCGAACTCATCCCCGACCGCACCCGTTGCAAGGCCGCCGAGCGCCGGCTGGCCGGCGTCACGGGCGGTTGCTGCGGTAACGAGGCCGAAAAGCCGGCGCCCGCCACCGCCGCGGCCGGTTGCGGCTGCGGTGAAACCCAACCCGCCGGACAGCGCACCGCCGCCTGTTGCGCCTGAACCCGAAGCCGCGCTCGCCAAACCGCGGGCGCGGCTTCACCCTGCCGCCATGTCCCGTTCGTCCGCCGCCACCGCCCACGAAACCGACGCGCTTCTGCGCGAGGTCGTGCGGCTTTTCCAGCAGGCCCAGCGCACGATGACGGCCTGCTGCACGGAGGCCACGACCAAGGAATGTCAGGCGCTCCTGTTGCTCGGCTCGGCCGGCGACCCGCTCAACCAGCAGGAATTTGCCCAGCGCATGGGCCTGGAAAAAACCTGGACCAGCCGCCTCATCGCCCGGCTGGAGCAGCGCGGCCTCGTCCGCCGCAGCAAGCACCCCGAGGACGGCCGCATCTGGCTCATCGGCCTCACGCCCAAGGGCCGCAAGGAGCACGGCCTCCTCGAGGCCTCGCTGAACACCCAGGCGGTCAACCTCCTCGGCTGCGTGCCCGCCGCCGAGCGCGCCAACGTGGAACGGGCCCTCCGCCACCTGCGCGACGCCCTCGCCACCTGCCTCACCGCCTGCGGCCCCGGCGGCAAATCTTCATGCTGACCCATCCCGAAACCCTCGCCGTGCATGCCGGCCGCGCCATTGATCCGGTGACCGGCGCCGTCACGCCCAACCTCACGCTCGCCACGACCTTTGAGCGCGCGGCCGACGGCACCCTGCCCCACGGCAACAACTACACCCGCTACGGCAACCCGAACCGGCAGGCGCTGGAAACCGCGCTCACCGCTCTCGAAGGCGGCCGCGAGGCGCTGGCCTTCGCCTCGGGGCAGGCCGCCACCGCCGCCGTGCTGCAGGCGCTGCCCGCCGGCGCGCGCACGATTTTTCCCGACGACCTTTATCACGGCACCCGCGCGCTCGTGCAGGAGTTCTACGCCGGCCGCGGCCTGCGGGCCGAGTTCATCGACCAGACGGATCCCGCCACGGTCGCCCGCGCCTTGCAGGCGCCCGCGCAGCTCGTGTGGATCGAGACGCCCTCGAATCCCCGCCTCAAGATCACCGACATCGCCGCCGTGGCCGCCGCCGCACGTAAGGCCGGCGCACTCGTCGTCGCCGACAACACCTGGGCCTCGCCGCTGCTCACCCGACCGCTCGCGCTCGGCACCCACGTGGCGATGCATTCCACC
>JAHCLN010000073.1 GCA_026125215.1 Opitutaceae bacterium | reverse complement strand
CGGGCTGAACTCCGCGAGGCGGGCGCGCTGCACGGCGTTGACCTCGGGGAGGGCGGGGCCGACGACCATGGCGTGGCTGATGCGGCCGCCGAGCAGATCGATGCTTTCGGCGAAGCTGCTGCCGAGCGCGAGGAAGAGCGCGTCGGTGAACGCGAGCGATTCCTCGACCCAGGCGGTCTGTGCGGCGAGGTCGTGCAGGCGCGGCTGGAGCGCGACGCGGAGCAGGTTGCCGGTGTCGGCCAGCGTGCGCTGGATGGACTCGGCGTAGGCGTAGCTGGGGAAAAACACCGCGACCGGTCCGCGGGCGGCGTTATGCAGGGCGAGGATGGTCTGCGCGGTCGTGCCGAAGTGCCGGGAGCGTTGTTGGAAGGTCGTGTCCACGCGCGCATCGACCGCGACGAGGTAGGCGCCGTCGCGCCAGGGGGTGGTGGCGACGAGGGAGTGCGGAATGAGGAATGCGGAGTGTTTGGCTGGCGCCCTGCCTTCAGATCCGTTTTCGGTTTCCGGTATCCGCAATCCGAAATTGGATAGTCCGATGTTTTCCAGGTATTCGGCCGCCGGGCTGAGCGTGGCCGAGGCGAGCACCACGCCACCGTAGTCGCCGAGAATGGCCCCGATGGCGGGCGCGGCGTCGATGCAGGTGAAGGCGAGCTCGGCCGCCCGTGGGCACCAGAGCAGCTTGGTCAGCTGCGGTTGACCGAGCCAGTCGGCCAAGGTGGGGAGGCGCCAGAGCTGGTCGCTGAGCGCCGGGCCGAGCGCGGCGTAGTCGAGCGGCCGGGCGGAAACTTCCTTGGCGGCGACGGCGAGGGTTTCGGCGACATCCGCCTCAAGCGCGGGATCGAGCGAATCCGCCGCGGGCAGCGCGGCGAGCAGCCGCGCGAGGCTTTCCACGGCGCGAAGCAGCGGCCGGGGGGCGTCGAGGTGGTCCAGCTCGGCCAGCAGGGCCCGGACTTCGTCGGCGCGCAGAACATGCGAGTGGGCGTCGGCGACGCGCGAGGGCAGGTTGTGGGCTTCGTCGATGATCAGCAGGGTGCGGGCCGGATCGAAGCCGGGCTGAAGATAAAAGAGCCCGTGGTTGGCGGGGGAGAAGACGTAGTTGTAGTCGCCGATCCAAACCTCGTTGAAAGCGAGGGCGGCGCGGGTGATCTCGTAGGGACAGATGAGGGCGGCGCGGCCGGCGCTGCGCAGGGTCTCCAGGTCGCGCGCGTGGTTTTCGAGGCGGTAGAAACGCGCCAATCCGCTCTCCGGCCAACGGGCCTCGATGCCGTCGAGGTAACGGCAGCTCTCGCGCACGCAGTGGAAGGTGGAGTTGACGCAATGCTCCTGCTTGTTGCGCACGTGCCAAAAAGCCACCCCCTGGTGTTCCGCGGCGCTGGCCGGAAAGTAACCTATTGGGTTACTTTCATCCGCAGCAGCCCCCGCCTTCGTAGAGGTATTTTTCGGAGATGCGTCACTTTCAAAGTAACCTATTAGGTTACTTTGATCGGGGGCGGTCATGGCGGTGAGCTGGCGGACGACCTGCAGCTGGCCGGTGGACTTGCTGGTGAGATAAAGCACGCGTTCAAAATGGCCTGAGCGCAGCTGACCGAGCGCGAATTCCAGCAGCACCCCGGTCTTGCCGAAGCCGGTCGGCGCCTCGAACAGCACGGCAGGCGTCCGGGCGAAGGCGGCGGCAAGCTGGGCGAGGGTTTCTTCCTGTCCGGGGCGCGGCGCAGCGAAGGCGGGGCGGAAACGCAGCCGGCCGAGCCGCGCCCGGGCGCGCTGACGCAGGTCGAGAAACTCGGTGACCCGTTCAAGCTGCGTGCGAAGAAACATCTCGTCCGCCGGGGTGAGGGCGACCGGCTGGGCGAGGCCGCTGCCCGCCTCGACGAAAAGCAGCTCGGCCCGGGCCGGCGGTGAGGCCGGGTCGAGCCGCCGCAGTGCGACGTAGGTGGCGGCCTGCGCGAAATACTCCGGATAGGCTGCACGCAGCCCGGCCTCGTCGGCCGGCAGGGGCCGCATGACCGTCTTGATCTCCCGCAGGAGAACCGGTTCCCGGCCGGCAACTTCCGGAGATTTGTCACCTATTGGGTGACAAACCTTCGGGGGTGGCAGGACTTGGTCGATGCGGCCGGTGAGGGTGAGGGTCCAGCCGCGGTGGGCGATGCGGCCGGTGATGGCGACCTCGAAGGTGGCGGCGGGGTTGGTCGCGGCGGTTTGGGCGCGCAGTTCGTTGTGCCAGTGGGTGCCGAGTTGGGCGCGCCAGAGGCCGGCCGCGCCGGTGCCGGGGTCGTGCGGCCCGAGACGGAAGGCGGCGAATTCGCCCACGCTCAGGTTCGCGGTGCGGCGGGTGAGGTCGAATTCCATGGCTCAGTCGAGCAGCACCTCGGTGTGGCCGCGCAGATATTCCTCGAGCCGGCGGTGCAGCAGTCCGGCCTGTGTCCCGTCGACGTTGTCGGCTTCCAGTTCGGGGAGAGGCCGGTGGAGGATGTCGTCGGCGAGCCGGCGCAGAGCGGCGGGCAGTGTCGGCAGCCATTGCTGGCCGACCGGATAGCCCTCGTCGCGCGCGAAGCTGTAGAGGGCCTTGAAGTGCACGAGATCCGGCCGGGTGGAGCCGGCAAAGGCGGCGAAGACTTTGGCCAGCAGGGCGCCGACCTTGCCGCGGCTTTCCTCCGGCACGCGGTTGCGGGCGATCAGCGCGGCGAAGTCCGACGCGTGGCGCAGCGTCTCATAGCTGCGGCCGATGCCGGTGGGGCGGTGCCGCAACTGCGCCTCCTTGACGAACCAGGTCTGGCCCTGGTTGGAGGACTCGAGGTGCAGGGCCACCTCGTCGAAGAGATCCAGCAGGGTGCGGCCCGGAGAGGGTTTTTTGCCCGGCAGGCGCTGGAGGACGTGCAGCGGGCCGTGCTCGGCGGAGAACACCACGAAACCCTGGAACGCGTCGCCGGGCGGGCGTTTCAGGAGCACATGGGCGTCGGTCTGGAGCGTGAGGCCGGGCACGCGGGATGGATCAACTGGCCGGCGGCAGGTCCGGGGCTTTGGGGGCGGGCCACGGCGGCACGACGGTGCCGCCCGAGATGATGAGCTTCATCGCTTCGCCGACGGTCATGTCCAGCTCGATGATGTCGCGTTTCGGCAGCATGATCAAAAATCCCGTGGTGGGATTGGGCGTGGTGGGGACAAACACGGTCCAGACCTCGTCGAGGGTCTTGGCCTGCGGCTCACCCTGCGCCTTGTTGGTGATGAAACCCACCGAATGCAGTCCCGGGCGAGGGAACTGCACGAGCACGGCCTTGGTGAAGAGATTGCGCTGCTGGGAGCTGAAGGTGTCCATGATCTGCTTCACGGTGTTGTAAACCGCGTTGGCGCCGGGGATGCTCTGCACGGCGCGCTCGGCGACGCTGAACAGGTATTTGCCGAACACGTAGCGGGAGATGTAGCCGACGCCGGTGATCAGCAGCACGACGATCAGGGTGGCGATGATGTCCCAGAGCAGGCTGAGGAAGGGCTGGTCGCGCAGCCATTCGGGCAGATAAAACAGGAAGATGGGGCGGAAGGTGCCGCCCACGATGTCGATGATGCTGGCCAGCGCCCAGAGTGTCACCACCAGCGGCGCCAGCAGGAGCAGGCCCGTGAGAAAGGCATTGCGGAAGGTGACGAGGCGGGAGTTGGCGGCGGCGGACATGGGCGGAGCCGGGATTCACATCGCCGCCGGCGGGCGAGGCAAAGCTATTTGCGCCAGCAAAAGACCGGGCCGACGCCCGCGAGCAGGCGGAGGGCCCGGCGCTCGGCGGCGCGCATGCGGCGCTTCAGGTGCGGCCGGAGATCGTCGTAGCCGGCGAGATGGAGCCAGCCGTGGACCACGTAAAGGAGCAGTTCCCGGTCGAAGGCGGTGCGATGGCGGCGGGCGTAGGCGGCGGCGGTGTCGGCCGACACGCAGATTTCCCCGGCCTGCCCGAGGGCCGGCGCACCTTCGAAGGTGATGACGTCCGTGGGCGTGGGGTCGGCCATGAATTCGCCGTGGAGCCGTGCGAGGGCGGGGTCGGTGAGAAAAACCAGCGACAGCTCGCCCGGGGGGCAGCCGCCGGCGAAACGGGGGGCGTGGGCGTCGAGCGTGGCGACGGCCGCGGCGAGCGCCCGGCGGTCCAGGCGCAGCCGGGGATGCCGGTTGGCGATGGCGAGCGGCCGGGGGGCGTTCATGCGCGCGGTGCGGCCGGGGCGGGCTCGCCGCCGGGGTAATCCACCCGCGCGTGCAACATGTTGACGAGCGTGCGCGCGAAGCTGCGCTTGATGAGGGTGATTTCGCCGACCGTGAGCGGGCACTCGTCGAGCTGGCCGTCGGCGATGCGGTCGCGCACGATGGCCTCGATGAGCTCGCCGACATGCTGCGGGGTGACCTTGCGCAAGGTGCGCGAGGCCGCCTCGATGCCGTCGGCGAGGCAGATCACCGCGCTTTCGCGGAACTGCGGCCGCGGGCCGTCGTAGCGGTAGGTGGTTTCCTCCACCGCGGGCGTGTCGTGCTCCGCCGTGGATTGGCGGGCGCGGTGGTAGAAATAGCTGATGAGCGAGGTGCCGTGGTGCTGCTGGATGACGTCGATGATCGCGCGGGGCAGGTGGTGTTCCTGCGCCAGTTCCACGCCGTCCTTCACGTGGCTCTTGATGATGAGGGCGGAGAGCGAGGGGTTGCTGCCGTCGTGGGGATTGGCCCGGTCGCGCTGGTTCTCGATGAAATACTCCGGCTTGCGCGTCTTGCCGATGTCGTGGAACAGCGCGCACGCGCGGGCAAGGAGGGGGTTGGCGCCGATGGCGCTGCAGGCATTCTCGGCGAGCTGGGCGACCACGAGCGAGTGATGGTAGGAGCCCGGCGCGGCCAGCTGCATCCGCCGCAGGAGCGGGTGGTTGAAATCGGTGAGTTCCAGCAGGGTGATGTCGGTGGTGCGTTTGAACAGCGCTTCCAGCACCGGCAGCAGGCCGACCACGACGACGCCGGTGAAAAGCCCGGAGAGGACGCCGGCCCCCATCTGGCGCAGCAACACGGCCAGCGGGGACTGGTCGGCGAGCCCGACCAGCAGGGCGAAGACGGCGACGGTGAGGCCGCCCAGGCCCGCGGCGCGGACGACGCGGCTGCGCCGCCGCACATCGTGGCCGGCGGTGATGGCGACCATCGAGGCGAGGAAGGTGATGACGATGACATCGAGCCGGTTGCCGTAGATGACGCCGGTGAAGATGGAGATGAGCAGCGCCATGAAGATGCCGGAGCCGGCGTCGATGAGGATGGCGACGATGAGCGGCGCGAGCGCGGACGGCGCCACGTAGGGCAGCACCGAGCCCCAGGCGCTGTCGGTGGCGAAGAAATTAACCCCGCCCAGCGAATACACGGCGCGCACCAGCGCGAGGTTGAGGATGACGACGAGCGCGAGGAGGCCGAGCCGGCTGTTGCTCTGGAAGGTTTCGCGGTCCTCCAGCCGCACGTAGAAGACGCTGGCGAGCACCATGGCGAGCACGAGGAGGATGCGCCCGAACAGCTGCAGGCCCTCTTCCCGCGGGAGGTCGGCATGCTCGCGCAGAAAACGCCGGTGGGCCATCAGCATTTCGTATTGCTCGGCCGTGACCCGGGTGCCGGGCTCGATGATGGGCTGGCCGCGCGTCACGCTCACGGTGACCGGCGGCACGTTGCGCAGCCGGCCGGCCTCGCGCTCCCGGGTGGCCTCGCGGTCGAAGACCAGGTTGGGACGCACGCCGTTGCGCAGGAGCCGGAAAGCGGCGAGCGAGACCTCACGGCTTACGTTCTCGGCGGCGAGATTGATGCGCAGGTAGGTCAGCGCCTCTTCCAGCGACTGCACCGGGCGCGTGCCGACCTCGCCGTCGGGACGGATGATCTGCACGACGGCGACCCCGCCGTCGTCGGCGACGCCGAAACCGGCGTCCTGCACGCCTTCGCGGTGGATTTCGCGCAACAGGTCGAGCCCGGCGGCGAAGATGTCGGCCCGGGTTTCGGTTGGCACGATCTCCGCGAGCAGGATGAGGTCCTCGGGACTTGCGCGGTAGGGGCCGCGGGCCTCGAAGTCGGCGGCGATGGCGGCAAAGCCCGCGGCGCGCCCGGGGCCGGGCTGGCTGCGCTCATGGGCCGCGAGCGCGGCGAGCAGGTCGCCGAGTGCCGCGGCGAATTGCTCCACATGCTCCTGCTCCAGCCGGTAAACCGGCGGCAGCCGCTCGGCGAGCCGCGCGCGGGCCAGCCGGGTCCTTTCCGCGCTTTCGTAGGTGAACGAGGCCCCGGCGACGATGCGCACGGTCGCCACCTGGTTGGGCAGGACCGGCAGGTGGTCGGTGGTCACGCCGGCCGAGCTCACGTAAACGATGGCCGTGACCGTGGCGATGAAGATGAGCGCGGTGACGATGCGGCTGCTCTCGACGAATTCCCGGAAGGCCGACGGCGCGGCGCCGCGCCGGATCTTGGGACGCGTCAGCAGCGAGCGGTGCCGGTCGGAGAGGGCCATGATTCGTCAGGCGGAGCCGTTGGGGCCGCCCATCGGGTTTTGGTGGCGTTCGTAGGCGGCGATGATTTTGGCCACGAGGGGATGGCGCACGACATCCGCGCCGCTGAAGGTGTGGAAATCAATGCCGGGCACCTGCCCGAGAATCCGTCGCACCTCGAGGAGCCCGCTCTGCTTGGAGCGGGGCAGGTCGATCTGGGTGATGTCGCCGGTGACGACCATGCGCGAGCCCTCGCCGAGACGGGTGAGAAACATCATCATCTGCTCGGGCGTGGTGTTCTGGGCCTCGTCGAGGATGATGGCGGCATGGGCCAGGGTGCGGCCGCGCATGTAGGCGAGCGGGGCGATTTCGATGATGCCCTTCTCGGTCAGGCGGGCGACATCCTCGGGATCGAGCATGTCGTGCAGCGCGTCGTAGAGCGGCCGCAGGTAGGGGAGGATTTTTTCGCGGAGGTCGCCGGGCAGGAAACCGAGCGCCTCGCCGGCCTCGACGGCGGGCCGGGTGAGGATGATGCGTTGCACCTCGTTTTTCAGCAGGGCGGAGACGGCCGCGGCCATGGCGAGGTAGGTCTTGCCCGTGCCGGCGGGGCCGATGCCGAAGACGACCGGGTGCTTCAGCATGGATTGCAGGTAGAGTTTCTGGCCGAGGGTCTTCGGGACGATGCTTTTGCGGTTGGTCGGGATGACCAGCGGCTCGGCGATCAATTCGCGCAGCATCGCGCCTTCGCCGCGGCCGAAGGTCTCCACGATGCGCTCGAAGTCCGGCGTGCGGATCGTCATGCCCTGGGTGCGGGCGTCGTTGAGGAAGCCGAACATTTCCTCGGTGCGGGCGACCGCCTCGGCCGGGCCGTCGAGTTTGAGCCAGGCTTCGCGGGTGACGAGCTTTACCCCGAGGCTGCGCTCCGCGGCGGCGAGGTTTTCCTCCTGGCCGGCGTAAAGCTGGTGGAGGTGGCGCGGGCTGGGGAAGTGGAGCGTCTTGGTGGGCAAGGGTTGGAAGGCTGAAGAGCTGAAGGATTGAAAGGCCGGGTTGGGGCGCGGTGCGGTGTTTCGGGCCGGGGTGGAAACAACTTCAGCCCTTCAGCTTTACAGCGGTTTGGGCGAGTTTTTCCCAGGTGGCGTCGAGGGATTGCGGCAGGACGCGGGTCTGGCCGAGCACCGGCATGAAGTTGGTGTCGCCCTCCCAGCGCGGGACGATGTGCGCGTGGAGGTGCGCGATGCTGCCGCCTGCGGCGGTGCCGAGGTTGAAGCCCACGTTGCAGCCGTCCGGTTTGAGCGCGGCGGTGAGCAACCGTTTGGCGAAGACGATGGCCTCCATCAGGTCGGCACGCTCGTCGGGCCGCAGCTCCTCCAGCGCCACGACCTCGCGGAAGGGGATGGCGAGCAGGTGGCCGGGGTTGTAGGGGAACCGGTTCAGCATCAGGTAGGACAGGGCCTGCCGGTGGACAATGAGGGCCTGCCGGTCGTCTCCCAAGGCCGGCAGCTCCGTGAACGGGCGCGCGGTGGCCGGGTAGCGTGGCGCCTCGATGTATTCCATGCGCCAGTAAGCGTGCAGTTGCTCCATCGTCGAAGATGCGCAGCCAAAACCCGGGGCCGGGCAATGTCAAAGCCGCGAGACGGGCCAATGTGGCGCAAATTGAAGCCGAGAATCGCGCTTGCCCGCGCCCGGGCCGGTCCCCATCAAAACCGTTTCCCATGACCACGTCCCCCGCCAGTTCGCCGGCCCTGCGCCGCCGGGTCGTCATCACCGGTGTCGGCGCCGTCACGCCGGTCGGCAACACCGCCGCCGATACGTGGGCGGCGCTGGCCGCCGGCCGCAGCGGCATCGCCCGGATCACCCGGTTCGATGCCGGCACCTGCAATGTGCAGATTGCGGGTGAAGTGAAGAATTTCGACCCCGCCCGGGCCCTGCCGGCCCCCCTGCATCCGCGCGGACCGGGAGCGGAGCCCCTCACCCAGACGCTGACGCCGAAGGATGTGAAAAAATTCGGGCGCTTCACCCACCTCGGCAATGCCGCGGCGATCGAGGCGTATGCCGATTCCGGGCTCGATGCGCACCGGGCGACGCTCGATGCCAACCGCATGGGCGTGAACCTCGGGGTGGGGCTCGGCGGCCTGCCCGAGATGGAGGCCATGCACGACACCCTGAAGGCCGGCGGCTACCGCAAGATCTCGCCGTTCTTCATCATCCAGATCGCGCCCAACCTGCTCGCCGGGCAGGTGAGCCTGCAGCTTGATTTTCGCGGGCCCAACATGAGCGTGGCCTCGGCCTGTGCCACGAGCGGCCATGCGCTCGGCGAGGCGGCGGCGGCCATCGCCCGCGGCGATGCCGACGTGATGCTCGCCGGCGGCGCCGAGTCCACCGTCACGCCGCTGGCCATCGGCGCCTTTGCGCAGATGCGCGCGCTTTCGCAGCGCAACGACGAGCCCGAGGCCGCCTCGCGGCCCTACGATGCGGACCGCGACGGTTTTGTGCTCGGCGAGGGCGCGGTCGTCTTTGTCCTGGAGGAACTGGAGCAGGCGGTGAAGCGCGGCGCGCGGATTTACGCCGAGCTGCGCGGCTACGGGGCCTCGGCCGACGCCTACCACCTTTCCTCCCTGGCGCCCGGCGCCGAGGGCTCCGCCCGCGCCATGCAGGCGGCGCTCGACCGTGCCGGACTGAAGGCGACCGACATTGATTATGTTTCGGCCCACGCCACTTCCACGCCCGGCGGCGACGGCGAGGAAGCCGCGGCGATCGCGACCGTCTTCGCCGACAACAAGGCCAACCTCCACGTGAGCGGCGTGAAGTCCATGACCGGTCACCTCCTGGGCGGCGCCGGGGCGATGGGCACCTTCGCCGCGACGATGGCCGTGCACCACGGCCTTGTCCCGCCGACGATCAACCTCGCCAACATTGATCCCGCCTGCGCGGCCACCGGCCTCAACTTCACGCCCAACGTGGCGGTGCAGAAACCTGTCCGCGCGGCGCTCGCCAACAGTTTCGGTTTCGGCGGCACCAACGCCTCGATCGTGGTGGCGAAGGTCGGTTAGCGCGGTCCAAATAAAAATGTGGTCGTCTCCCGGTGGCGCGGTAGCGCCGGTAGGGTCCGCTCTCCGAGCGGACCGCGGCCGGCCCGGCGTTCCGGCCCTGCCTCCGGTCCCATTTTGGTAATCCCGACAAGACCCGGCGCGGTGCTATGTTTCCGGAAACCGCGTCCGCACGTAGAGCTGCTCGACCTTGGTGCGGGCCCAAGGCGTGCGGCGCAGGAACTTGAGGCTGGAGGACACGCTGGGGTCGTGGGTGAAGCAGCGGATGGCGATGCGTTCACCCAGCCCGGCCCAACCGTAGTGCTGGGCGAGTTTGGTCACGATGGTTTCCAGCGTGACGCCGTGCAGGGGATCCTTTGCGGCGCTCATGTTTTCCCGAATCCGGTCACGGCAGGGTCAGCGAACGCAGCCGCCAGCGGCTGCCAAAGTAGAAGGTGCGGCCGAGCCACGGTCCCGGCGCCTCGAAACCGTCGCCCTCGGCGAGCCGGTGCACGACCGCGGTCTCGCAGGTGCCGGGCTTGATCCGGTAGAGCACGTGCTCGGTGAGGCCGTAGGCCGCATCGGGCCCTGCAAACACGCAGTGCTGTGCCTGGTCCGGCATGATGCCGTAATCCTCCGGCAGCGTGGACTCGGCGATCGCCCGGCGCGCGGCAACGTCGATGAGCGCGATGCGGGGGCGAACGTCCTCCACGCCCATCGTCTTGGCGGCAAAACGCGAGTGGCTGAGTTGCGCATACACCCGGCCGGGGCCGGCCGGCGCGAGTGCCTGGATGCTCGGCAGGTCGGCGAGACCGAAATCGCCGGTGTAAACCGCGCGATCCTCCGCCGGGTCCCACAGCACAAACGCGCCGTGCTTGGCCTTGATCTGCGTGCCGGTGCCCCCTTCGGTGCTGAGGCCGACGAGCAGCAGTTGCAGCTCCGGCAGCCAGAGCAGCGAGAACGGCGAGCAGTCCGGCACGAGGTGACGGTGACTGGCGTGGGCGCCGGTCTTGGGATCCAGCCAGGCCAGCGTGCCGCCCCAGAGGCCGTAGTCGGGCAGCGAGGCGATCCACATTTTTTCGGGCACGTCGGTGCCGTCGGCTTTTTTGAGCGGCGGGACGATGGCCATGCCGGCGGGACGGATGCCGATCTGGTCGAGCCGGCCGATGTCGCGCGGGTTGGCGGTCTCATCGGTGCCGAAGCGGTAGGGCCGGCGCGGATCGTAGAGCGAGACGCGCGAGTGCGGATACGACGCGATCGCCATCGTGCCGTCGCTGAAATTGCCCATCGTGTAGGCCTCGCCCAGCGAGACACTGCACCGCCCGAGATTGACCGTTTCCCCGGTGGCCGGGTTGTAGCGCAGGAGATGTTCAGGCAGGAAACTCGAGCCGTAGATGCAGCCGTCGGGGCCGCGGTGGAGCATGAAGATGTTCGAGCCGCCGCCTTCCCAGTCGAGATCGAGCGTGCGCGGGGCGACGTCCGGCTGGGTGCTCGTGAGGCGCAGCTGCCGGAAAAGTCCGGCGCCCTCCTCGCCGTCGGCCCACGCGGCGATGAGTCCGCCGGGCATCGGCAGGACTTCCTGATAGCCGTGTTTGTAGGTGGCGTGGATGCCGGGCATCGCCGGCGGCAAAAAGGAGACGGGTTCCAGCTCCAGCCCGCGCAGCCGGAAATTGCCCGCGTGTGATTCGAGGTAGAGCCGGCCGTCGAGCCCCTTGTAGAAGAGCAGGCGCTGGCTCTTGTCCTCGGGATTGGTGATGCGCGGGCCGACGGCCTTGAAGGCGCCCGTGGCCGGATCCACGGCAACGAGATGGGGCTGCACCATCTTCACCATGGCGGCGAGGCTGCCGTCGTTGCCGGCGAGCGGGTAGAGATATTTGTCCACCGGGTCGACGCTGCCGAGCCGGCGGAATTCACCCGTGGCGGGATCGTAGCGCGTGAGGCCGCAGCCGGGATAGGCGCCGATCCAGAGGCTGCCGTCGGGCGCCTCGGTGATGCCGGTGGGGAAGATCGCCTGGTCGCCGTCAATCGCGCCGAGGTCCTCCAGGCCGCGTTCGGGGTGCGCGGGATCGTAACGCAGCAGGTGGCCGTCGGTATGCGCGCCGATGTAAAGGATGCCGGTGGCCGGGCTGCGGAAGGAGGCGGTGGGATACTGCTGCGCGGCCGAGGGCGCGTTGCACTGGCGGCATTTCCCGATCTCCAGATTGATGTCGAGGACGAAGAGCCCGCCGTTGTTCTGGCCCATCGAGGCGAGGAGGGAGGGGCCGCCATCGGGCCCGCGGCCCGGATGGAGGCGCACCCAGTTGACGGCTTTGACCGGGACGCCGAGTTCGCGAATGACGGGGGAGGAAGCGGAGGACATGGGAGATACGGGAGGCACCATGCAGATGCCGGTGGGGAAGCAAATGCAGAAACCGGGAACGGTCGAAGCCGGGGAGATTAGATGTGGGAAACAGGAAGGCTGGGATGAACCGTAAAGCCCGGCAGGTTGGCCGGCTCAGCGCACGGTGCGGAGCTGGACGCTGTCCACCAAGCGGTCTTGCGAGAGGATGTCGGTGGCGACGACGAGTTTGTCGCCGGTCTGCACGCGGCCGATCTGCTTCAGGTGGATGATGGCGTTCTCGATGGTGATGTCGGGCTCCGAGGCGAAGGGCATGAGGTGCGGCTCGACGGCGCGCAGCAGCCGGAGCTGCCGCAGCAACTGGGCGTGCGGGGTGAAGGCGAGGATGGGCGAATGCACGGGCCGGAGTGCGGCGAGGCCGTGGGCCATGAAGCCGTGGCGGGTGAAGGTGAGAATCTTCGAACCGGGGACCTGATTGGCGAGAACGACGGCGGAGTGGAGGACCTTCATGCGTTCGCCGGTGAAGACGGCGGGCTCGCGCGGATCGGTGTCCTCCTCGGTCTCGATGCGGCGGGCGATGCGGTCGAGGGTCTGCACGCATTCGAGGGGATATTTGCCCACAGTGGTCTCGCCGGAGAGCATCACACAGTCGGCGAGTTCGTAAACGGCGTTGGCAACATCGGTGATCTCGGCGCGCGTGGGCACGGGCTGCGTGATCATGGATTCCAGCATGTGCGTGGCGACGATGACGGGGCGACCCTGCGCGAGGCAGGAGCGGACGGCGCGGCGCTGGATGACGGGCAGCTCTTCCAGGGGGCATTCGATGCCGAGGTCGCCGCGCGCGACCATCAGGCCGTCGCAGGCGCGGACGATGTCGTCGAGATGGGTGATGGCGGACTGGTCCTCGATCTTGGCGATGATGCGGACCTTGGACTTTTGTTCGGCGAGAAAATCACGCAGCAGCGAGATATCGGCGGCGGTGCGGACGAAGGAGAGCGCGAGAAAGTCGATGCCCTCCTCCAGGCCGACGAGGGAGTCGGCGCGGTCCTTGGCGGTGAAGGAGGGGAGGTTGACGGTGACGCCGGGGAGGTTGATGTGCCGGCGGGAGGAGAGCTGGCCGGGGATGAGCACGCGGCAGCGGATGTGGGCGTGGTCCTTGGCGAGGACCTCGAGGCGGATGAGGCCGTTGTCCACGAGCACGGTGTCGCCGACCTTGATGTCGTTGACGAGGTCCTGGTAGTTGACGTCCACGGAGCGGACCTCCTCGGCGTTTTCGCGGTCGGCACCGGGCTTGACGGTGAAGTCGAAGATCTCGCCGGGCTGCAGCTCGATGGGGGCGGCCAGGTCGCCGGTGCGGATTTCCGGGCCCTTGATGTCCATCATGACGGCGACCTCGCGGCCGAACCGCCCGCTCACGGCGCGGATGCGGCGGACGACGGTGCGCGTCCAGTCATGGCTGGCGTGGGCCATGTTGAGGCGCACGATGTCGGCGCCGGCGGCGATGAGTTTTTCCAGCATGGCCTCGCTGTCGGTGGCGGGCCCGAGGGTGAAGATGATCTTGGTGCGGCGAAAATCGTGCGGCATGGCGGGGATCAGGTGAGTTCGTGGACGGACGTGCCGGCGCCGGGGGCGACGATGGAGAAGGGGCAGGTGAGGCGGGCGAAGGCGGCCTGCACGGCGGCGAGGCTGTTGCAGTCGCGGCTGAGGTGGGCGAGAAACACATGCTGCCAGCGCGGGCTGGCCACGGCCTGGAGCAATTCGCAGGCGGCGGTGTTGGAAAGGTGTCCGTGCCGGCCGCTGATGCGCTGTTTGAGCGACCAGGGGCGGCGGGTATCGGCCTGCAGGAGGGCGCTGCAATAGTTGGACTCGATCACGACGACATCCGATTCGCGCAGGTGCTCGTGGACATGCGGCGGGGCGTAGCCGAGGTCGGTGACCCACGCGAGGCTGCGCCGGGGGGAAAACAGGTCGCCCTCGCGGCCGGTGGCGAAGCGGAATCCGACCGGCTCCTGCGCGTCGTGCGGCACGGAGAAACTGTGCACCTCGAGGTCGCGGTAACGGAACGTCGCGCCGGTTTCGAAGATCTGCCAGTCGGGCCGGTGGCTGAGTCCGGCCTGCACGGCGCGGGCGGTGGCGGCGTTGGCGAAGACGCGGATGTGGGGATGTTTTTTCAGGCCATCGATGGCGGCGGCGTGGTCGCCGTGCTCGTGGGTGAGGAAGACGGCATCGACGGCGGCGAGGCCGGTGCCGTGCGCGGCGAGCAACTGGTCGAGCTTGCGGGCGGAAAAGCCCGCGTCCACCAGCACGCGGGCGCCCTCGGTCTGCAGCAGGGCGCTGTTGCCCGAGCTGCCGCTGCCGAGGATGCAAAACCGCGTCGCCATGTGCTGGGAGAGGAAGGCGTGCCGAGGCGGGAGGACAATTCAATTCACCACGAAGAGCACGAAGGACTTATCATCTGCAAAACGGCCGCCTCTTTGTGCCCTTCGGGCTCTGCGTGGTGAACAACATCCCCGGGCGCTCCGACAGGGCGCGGAGTTGACGCGGGGTGCATTCTGGTTTCGCTTGCCCCTCCATGCCCGCCAAACCCACCCGCCGCAAAACCGACGTGCGCCCCCCGCGCGTGCTGGCGGGCACCGTGTTCATCACCCGGCAGGTGCACTTCAATTCCGCGCACCGGCTCTACAACCCGACGAAGAGCCTGGCGTGGAACCGGAAGCAATACGGCCTCTGCACCAACCCGCACTGGCACGGCCACAACTACGTGCTGGAGGTCACGCTCAAGGGCCGGCCCGATCCCGACACGGGCTACATCATCGACCTCGGCGAGCTGAAGCGCATCCTCCACCGTGCCGTGGTGGACAAGTGCGACCACCGCAACCTGAACGAGGAGGTGGATTTTCTGCGCGACATCATTCCCTCGACGGAAAACCTCGTCATCGCCTTCTGGAACGAGATCGCCCCGCACATCAAAACCGGCCAGCTGCACTGCGTGCGGCTCTATGAAACGCCGCGCAACTACGCCGAGTATTTTGGTCCCGACGCCAGCTAACCCGGATATTTCACCAACATGAGGTTCCTGGGCAGAGAAATATCCGTTTTGCCGTTGGCAAAAGCGACGTTGTCGCGGTTGGCCCCGACAGAGTCGGCCCCACAGGGCGGGCATTTCCTGCTGCCGGGCATGAAATACCCGGGCTAACCCCGCCCTTGCGGGGCTCCGGTTATCGTCCCAACCGCCTGGCCGCACGTATCACAAAAACGACATGAAGAAAAAACCGATGTATCTCCACCGCTCGGCGGATGGCACCGCGCCAAAGATCAAGCGCGGTTACGACGCGAAATTCCGCGTGACCAACGCCTACCGGCAGACCCTGCCCGACATGATGGAGGCCGCGCACGACGCCATCCAGGGCGCGAACGTGCCGATCCAGCAGGTGGGCATCCACAACTTCAAGCTGCCGCTGAAATACCGCACGAAGGCCGGCAAGACGCTCACGCTGGAGACCAGCGTCACCGGCACCGTCTCCCTCGAGGCCGAGCTGAAGGGCATCAACATGAGCCGCATCATGCGGACCTTCTACGAGCACAAGGACGGCGTGACGACCGGCGAGTGGATGGGGAAAATCCTCAAGAGCTACCTGCGCAACGTGGACAGCAAGGACGCGCGCCTGAAGATCGCGTTTTCCTACCCGATGGTGCGCGAGAGCCTGCGCAGCGGGCTGCACGGCTACCAGTTCTACAACACCGCCTTCGAGGGCGTGATGACGCACACGGGCCATTACCGGCGGTTCATCCACTTCGACTTCGTGTATTCCTCCGCCTGCCCGTGCTCGGCCGAGCTTTCCGAGCACGCGCGGGACAAGCGCGGCGCCTACACCGTGCCGCATTCGCAGCGGAGCAAGGCCCGCATCACGGTCGAGGAGGCCGAGGGCAAGAAAATCTGGATCGAGGACATCCACGCCCTCTGCCTGCGCGCGTTGCAGACCGAGACGCAGGTCATGGTGAAGCGCGAGGACGAGCAGGCCTTCGCCGAGCTCAACGGCGCGCACCTAAAGTTTGTCGAGGACGCCGCGCGGCTGCTCTACCGGGAGTTCGACGCCGACCGGCGGATCCGGGATTTCCGCATCGCCTGCTCGCACCTGGAATCGCTGCACTCGCACGATGCCGTGAGCGTGATCTGCAAGGGCGTGAAGGGCGGCTTCGTGGCCGACTTCATGGACTTCGGCTCGCTGCTCTGCTGATCTGATTTTCCGCGGATAACGCGGATAAGCACGGATACAACCCAATGATGATTCACGAAAAGCTGAGCGGGGAGATCATTGGGGCGGCAATGTTCGTGCTGAACGAGCTTGGGCCCGGACTGGATGAGAAATTGTATGAACGGGCGCTGGTGATTGAGCTGAGAAAACGCGGACACAGGGTTGAGCAACAAAAGTCTTTTCCGGTTTCTTATTCGGGCGAGCTGATCGGGACCTTGGTGCCGGATATGATTGTCGATGAATTGGTCATCGCCGATCCCAAGGTGACCGAAACCTTCACGGACACCCATGTCAGGCAAATGATCGGGTATCTTGCCATTACCAAGCTGCAGCTTGCGCTCCTGCTCAATTTCAAGCACGCCAAGCTGGACTGGAAACGTGTTGTCCGTGAAAATAAAAAATAATCCGCGAGCATCCGCGTCATCCGCGGAAAAGAGCAAACCCGTCGTATTAATCACCGGCGCGTCGCAGGGTATCGGCGCCGCCATTGCGCAAACCTTCGCGAGGGAAATCCGCGGCGTGCGTCTCGCGCTGGTGGCGCGCAACGCGAAGAACCTGCAGGCCGTCGCCAAGGCGTGTGCGAAACTGGGGGCGACGGCGGAGACTTTTCCGTGCGACGTGACCGCGGAGACGGCGGTGACCGCGATGGCGACCGCGGTGACGAAGCGCTTCGGCGCGGTGGATGTGCTGATCAACAACGCGGGCATTTTCGAAGGTGCGCCGCTGGCGGAAACCTCCGTGGCGCAGTTTGACCGGGTGGTGGCGGCGAGCCTGCGCAGCACGTTTCTCGTTTCGCGCGCCCTGGTGCCGGGAATGGTGAAGCGCGGGCGCGGCGATGTTTTCAACA
>JAHCLN010000072.1 GCA_026125215.1 Opitutaceae bacterium | reverse complement strand
CCGCCGGTGCACTCCGCTACCTCGCCGGGAGCATCGCCATCCACCTGCTCGACCGCGAGTTCATCCGCCGGATGGCCTCCGCGGACGGCAAGGAGCAGGCGCTCGCCTTCCACCGTGCGGACAAAAAAATCCCGTGTGTGGATGCGGCCGGCCGCGCCATGAAGCCCGAAAAGCCCAACGGCGTGAAGTTTGAGATGTTTGTCTTCGATGCGCTGCCGTTCGCCCGCAATCCCGTGGTCATCGAGACGGCGCGGGCCGACGATTTTTCGCCGGTGAAAAACGCCACCGGCGTGGACTCGCCGCAGACCTGCCGCGACGACCAGTGCCGGCAGTTCGTCCGCTGGCTCAGAGCGCAGGGCGCGGCCGTGACCACCGACGCCACGGGCCTGCCCGCCTTTCCCCTGGAGGTGTCGCCGCTGTTCGGCTGCGACGAGGATTCCTTCGCCGAATCGTGGGCGAAATTGCCGTTGAAACCCGCGGTCACCGCCGGCCTGTATCTGGAGTGACATTTCCCATGACGAATCCGAATGTGATCGAACAGGCCGTGCAGGCCGGCAACCTTCTGCCCGCCGCGGCTGAAAACCTCCGGGCTTTCCGGGCGGCCAACCTGCCGGAGTGGGCCGGCGCGAGCATCGACGAGCTCGTGGCGCAGCAGGCCTGGGCGGAGCTGAACGACCGCTTCTACCGCTACCTTGAGTTTGGCACCGGCGGCATGCGGGGTCGCACCGTGGGGCGTATCACCACCGCGGCCGAGCGCGGCACACCCGGTGACGACGGCGCGCCCGCCCATGCCGCGATCGGCAGCAACGTGCTCAACGACTTCACGCTCATCCGCGCCGTGGTCGGCCTGCACCGTTACACCAGCGAACACCTACGCCGGTCGGGCGGCCGCGGGGCGCCGCGTTTCGTCGTGGCGCATGACGTGCGGTATTTCTCCCGGCATTTTTGCGAACTGGCCGCCTCGACTTGGGTGCGGCTCGGCGGTGAAGCGCTCATTTTTGACGGCCCGCGGCCGACGCCGCAGCTGAGTTTTGAGGTTCGCCGCCAGCGGGCCCATGCCGGCGTGGTCATCACGGCGAGCCACAATCCGCCGCACGACAACGGCTTCAAGGCCTATTTCGACGACGGTGCCCAGGTGGTGCCGCCGCACGACAAGGGCATCGTTGATGCGGTCAACGCGGTGCCGCTTGCCGAGCTGGCCCGTTTTCTGGCGAAGGATCTCCGCGGTGTGGTCACCCTCGGCCGGGAGGCGGATGACGCGTATCTCGCCGCCGCGGCCACGGCGGCCATCGATACGGACGTGATCCGCCGCTCGAAGCTGAGGGTGGTCTTCACCAACATCCACGGCTGCGGTGCGATCCACGCACTGCCGTTGCTGCTGCATGCGGGCTGCGATGTCTCGGCGGTGTCCTCGCAGCTGAACTTCGATCCGCGCTTCCCGACCGTGAAGTCGCCCAACCCCGAAAATGCCGAGGCCTTGGCGGAAGGCGTGGCCCTGGCCGACCGGCTGCAGGCCGATGTCGTGATGGCCACCGATCCCGATGCGGACCGGATGGGGGTCGCCGTGCGCAACCGCGAAGGCCGGATGGAACTGCTCACCGGCAACCAGATCGGCGCGCTGCTCGCGGAATACCGGCTCACCCAGTTCAAGGCCGGCGGATTGATCCCGGCGGCGGGTTCCGACCGCGTCTGCCTCATCAAGACCTTCGTCACCACTCAGCTGCAGGATGCCATCGGGCGCGGCCATGGCGTAAAGGTCATCAACACGCTGACAGGCTTCAAATGGATCGCGGCCAAACTGCGGGCCTACGAGGAACAGATGCTGGCCCGTCTGCCGGCCGGCAGCGATCCGGCCACGGCAACCTTTGCCGAACGGGCGCGGCGGCTGCAGGAGCACGCGACGTTCTACGCCTTCGGCACGGAGGAGAGCTACGGGTATCTGGCCAACGACTACATCCGCGACAAGGACGGCAACTCCGCCTGCCTGATGTTCGCCGAGCTGTGTGCCGCCGTGAAAGCCCGCGGGCTCACGGTGCCGGAATACCTTGACCAGCTCTACCTCAAATACGGCTTCTACCTGGAGGGGGTGATCAACCTTTACTACGAGGGCGCGAGCGGCAGCGCGAAGATCAAGCGCATCCTCGAGACCTACCGCGCCCGCCCGCCGACCGCCTTTGGCGACATAGCGGTGACGAAGTTCGAGGACTTCGGGCGGCAGGACATCCGCGATGCGGACGGCGAACTGATCCCCAAACAGGACCTGTATTTTGTCACGTTGGCCAACGGCTACACCTTCGCGGCGCGGGGCAGCGGCACCGAGCCGAAGATGAAGTTCTACGTCTTCGCCAGCGCGACGGTGCGGAGTGCCGGCGAATTGCCGGGGGTGAAGGCCGCGACGCGGCGCACCCTCGACGAGGTGTGCGCGCTGATCGAGGCTGACGCCCGCCGGCGGGCGGAAGGCTGACTGCCGCCGGTCAGTCCTTCGGGTAATCGGGCCAGATGTCGCGGAGCAGGTCCACGCGCTGGGCGTAGTTGACCATCACGGCGGACGGGGCGCGCACGACGTTGCCGTCGCGGCTGATGGTGCCGATGATGTTGCCGGCATTCAGGATGGCGACCACCTCGCCGCGGGAGTTGAACATGGGGCTGCCGCTCGCACCGCCGGTGGCACCGAGGTTGTGCTGCACGGAGAAGCGGCGCTCAAACGGGGCGGGAGCCAGCCAGTAGTCGGTGGTGGCGGTGACGATGCCGGATTGCATCGTGGCGACGGGGTTGCGCACATCGACGTTGTTGCCGGCCATGCCTTCCATGGGGAAGCCGAGGAAGCCGATGCGGTAGCCCGAATCGAGTTTTTCCAGTTCCGGTTTGCGGGCGGGACGGAAGACCTTGGGCGCCTCGCCCTGCACGTAGAGAAGGCCGACGTCGTAGCTGAGCACGGGCTGTTTCTTGCCTTCGAAATTCGTCTCTTCCTTGCCATAGCGCGGATGCACCACGGCGCGGGTGATCTTGAGCCGCAGGTCCGGCCGGCGGTTGACGGCGATGTAGGCCGAGCCGCTGTTCTTGAGCAATTCGGCGATCGGCTGGGAAACATGCGAGTTGGTGGCGTAGATGCCCGGCGCGATTGCCCAGGCGGTGCCGAAGCCTTCTGGACCTTTGGGACTGGAAACCACCACCAGCCCGACGGCTTCGGAATATTCCTTCGCCATCTCGGCGAGGGCGGTCTCCGGCGCGGGACCGAAACCGAGCTTGTCGCGGAAAACCCAGGCGCCGGCGCCGAGCAGGATCACCACGGCCGCGAGGGCCACGGCGATCAGGGGGCCGGAGCCGCCGGACTTTGGGGCGGGTTTGGCGACGGACGGCGCGGCGGCCGGCATGGGCGGCGGCGTGGATACCGGCGGGGGAGGAGCGGAGGGAGCCTGACGCGCGGCCTGGGCGGCGGGTGCCGGAGCCGGCGCGACGGCGGCGGCAAAATCAACCTGCACCTTCGGACCGCCGCGCCCGAGTTCGATCACGTCGCCGGGATTGAGTTTTTCCTGGGTGACTTTGCGGCCGCCGACAAAGGTGCCGTCCTTGCTGGAGTCCTTCAGCCACCAGGCGCCGCCATGGTATTCCAGCGTGGCGTGCCGGGCAGAGACGGTTTTGTCCCAGGTCGGATCAAAACGCAGGTCGCTGCCGGCATCGGTGCCGAGGGCGACGGAGTTTTTGTCGAGCGAGGCCTTTTTGTTGCGGTCGAAGCCGGTGAGGCGGGTCAGGGTGAGGGAGGGCATGGGGAAGTTGGATTGGGTGTGTCCGGCAGGATGCGTGCCAGCCGCGCACTGAACTGAACGGGCGAAACGTTTGGAGGGGACGGATTGACCACGCAAGCATCTTGGCGTTTTGCTTGCCGGCGGTAAGAACCACCCGTCGTTCACGCCAAACCCACATTTCCATGTCCCGCTCTGCCGCCTCCGGCGATCATGGCCGCAAATTTCGTCCGCCGCTGGGTCGTTGCGTCGGTTCGGCTGCCTTGATGTCCGCGCTGGGTTTGGGGCTGGCGCTGATCGCGCTGGCGGCCTTCGGGGCAAGTCCGGAAGCGGAGGACATGCGTTTTCTGCTTTCCGGCGGCGCCGGACTGGTGGCTGTGGGCGGCATGCTGGGCGGCCTGCTCCAGTGGTGGATATCCCCGCAATGGGTGACGCCGGAGGGGGTGTGCACGAATGTGTGGTGGGGTGGACTGCGCCTTGTCCGATGGGAGGAGATCGTCGCGGTGCGCGCGGTCCGGTGGGTCTCGCCGCCGTTTGTTTCGCTGGCCGTGCGCGGACGCGATGGCACGTGCGTCTTCCTCAGCCGCATGGTCGGCGGCGAAGCCGGATTTTTGGCCGAGGTGGACAAATACGCGCCGCCGGGGCACCTGCTGCGGCCGCACCTCGGCCTGCGTTAGTTTTCCAATTTCACCCGCCAGGTGCTGTTGCCGAGGCGGAGCTGCATGCCGGTGGCGAGCGGGGCGATTTCGCCGGGGCGCAGCGTCATGCGGTCGAGCTGCACCGCGCTGTTGTCCACCAGGGTTTCGAGCCAGAAGCAGCCGCGATAATGATGAAAACGGCCCTGCACCTCGGCGAGCTGGTCGTCATCGAGGCAGATGGCGTTGGAGCGGTTGGTGCCGAAGGAGGCGTCGCTCAACAGCCAGAGCGCATTGAGCGGCTGGGGGTCCTTGGTCACGACCTCGAAGCGGACCGCGCCACGTTGCAACGGCGACTGCGCCGGCGGGCCGGACCAGTTGCGGTCGTTGGCGATGGCGGGGCCTTTTTTCAAGCCGGGGGCGATGCGGTCGAAATCGACCTCGACGGCGCCGGCGAGCAGGAGCCGGCCCTGACGCGGCAGGCTGGTGCCGTTTTCGTCGAGCGGCACACCGTCGAAGAGCGTGCCGTTGGCGCTGGCGTTGTCACGCACGACGATGCCCGCGGTCGTGGCCTCGGCGATGGCGTGGACCTTGCTCACCCGCAGGCTCTTCTCGTCGTTGCTGGTGTTGCGGGGCAGCACCCAAGAGACGAAATCCGCCTCGGCACGGGCCCGGCCCAGCCGAAACTGGGGACGGGCGATGAGCCGCAGGGGGAGGACGGGAGCATCGGGACCGGCCGCCTCGAACGTGCAGACCACCGCCGGCTGCACGGTGGCGATCAGGGCCGGGGGGATGCGCAGCCCGGTCGCGCTGGCTGCGGCGCGGACGCCGGAATCCTGCCGGCTCACCTCGTAGTCGAGCTCGAGCGCGATGCGGTGAAAGTTTTCGGGCAGCTCCAGGTCGAGCAGGTCGTTGACGGACTTGATGGCGCCCTTGGCGATCAGGTTGCTGATCTGGACGTCGCCGTATTCCGCACCGAGGGCCTGGTTCGCGCCGCCGCCGGTGTTGCTCTGGATGTCGGAGATGTTGATGACGATGTTGGAATTGTCGGGCGCCTTGTAGATGCGCAGCGGATGCTGGCCCTGATAGGCGTAACGCTGGCCGCCTTGGTCCCAGGAAGCCGCGATCTGCAGCACGAAGTGCCCCGCGCGCGCGGCCTCGATCTCGATCAGGACGTCGGTGCGTCCGCCCGCGGGCAGCCGGCGCACGCGGGACTGCTCCTCGCCGGCAAAGCCGCGCGAGCTGGCATAGACCTCGATATTTTCCAGCGGGGTGGGCGACTCGTTTTCCGCGCGGAACATGAGCGTGCCGCTGTGGCCGGCGACCAGGGCGTGCGGGACGTTGAGCGAGAGGGCGAAGGGGCAGGGGGCCTCGCCAAAGGGCGCGCGGGTGGCGCGGAACGGCGCGGCGGTGCCGGGCACCGCGGGCGGCTTGATGACCGGCACGGCCGGCTCAGGTGCGGCCGCGACGGCGGGCGTGGCTGCAACCACGGGCGGCGGCGCTTTGACCGGCGGCGGGGCGGCGGGCACGCTCACCGGGGTGGACTGCGTCTCGGGGGCAGGAGCGGCGGCCGCCCCCGACGACCCTTTGGAGACCTGGGTGGCCTGGGTCGTGGGAGTATCCTCGACCGGCTGCAACGGAGTGGTCGCGCCGCAGGCCGGGCAGAAGCGGCTCTTGGGGGTGAGGGGCGTTTGGCAGGCGGGGCAGGAACGTGGCATGAGGGTGCTCCGGCATAACGCATACCAATTCCGCAAAAAATTCCAGCACGCATTCAACCAAGGGGTTTTGAAATTATTCTCGCGGTTGGCACGGCATTTGCCGATAGGTGGCCATGATGACTCCAAGCCCCTTCCTCTCCCTCAAACGGCTGGGTGCGGTTGCCGCCCTGGCCCTGTCCGCCTCCATCGGGCTGGCCCAAACGGCGGCCAGCGATCCCCAGGCCGTGCGCGTCCAGATTACCGAGGTCGGTTTGCTCCGCACCCTCGTGATGGTGGACGAGTCCGCGAGCGACCTGGAGCCGCATGTGATCAACGCCCTCCTGGCGCGCGATTTCAGCGTCTTTCAGGATGCCGATCTCTACAGCGGCCGCGTCACCTCCGCCGAGATGATGGCGGCCGGCGAGCGCGCCGAGGCTGACCTTGTGGTCTATGCCCGCGTGGAGGACCGCGTGAAGGACAAATACGGCGGCACCACCGTTTACGAGGCCCGCGCCGTCGTGCAGGCGGTCAACCGCGTCAACGGCGAATCCCGCGCGATGCAACCCACGCGGTGGATCGCCGGCCAGCGCTCAAGCAAGCCCGACCGCGCCCAGGAGTCGGCGCGGGAAAACGCCATCGCCAAGGGCGTGGACGCCGCGGTGGATTCCATCCTGGCCCGCGCCCACAAGATGATGGTGCACGAGGCCGTCATCGTGAATGTCTTCAGCGAAAGCGCCCTGCTCGCCATCATGGAATACATGGGCAAGATGGAGGGCGTCTACCATGTGAAGCGCAAATCCTTCGACCGGCAGACCAACGAGGCGCTGATCGAGATCATCGGCGAACCCCGCTCCCAGACCTTCTGGCGTGCCTATCTCGAAGGCCTGCCCAAGACCAAGGTCAACGTGCAGGTGACGCCCAACGACAAGCTGCACAACAAGTATCCCGACTGGTTCCTGCCCCCCGTCCGCCGTTGAACCGCCCCAGCATCACCCCCATGAAAGCCACCGCCTTCCTTCTCATCGCCCTCCTCACGGGCGTCACGCTCACCGCCCAGACCGCCGGCACCGGCAAGGTCGTGGCGCCCGCCGCGCCCACCGACACCGCCCTGCCGGAGATCAAGCGGATCGATTTCAAGTCCGACCCGCACGCGATGGAGTTTGCCAAGCAGGCGGGTGCGCAGGCCATCCGGGCCTGGATCGGGGAGTTCCTCGGCAAGCAGCTTGGGCCGAAAAACTACGCCGTCCTCCCCATCCGGGGCGACATCGACGGCGGCTATTTCTCCGAGACCCTGAGCAGCGAGTTCGCCAACGCCGCGCTCGGCACGGAATACAGCCTCTACACCTCGGCGAACGATCCCATCCTGGAGACGCTCAACAACGAGCTGATGGTGGCGACCGAGGACCGCGAGGACATCTTCGACCAGTCCACGATCCAGAAATACAACCGCGTCAACGTGCAGGGCCTCATCATCGGACGCGTGACCGGCATCCACCTCGTGCAGCTGCCCACCAAGGGCGGCATCCAGATCGAGGGCGAGGGCCGCGGCGTGCAGGTGCGCATCCTGCTGCGGGCCTACGAGAACTCCACCGGCCGCATCCTCTGGGGCGGCGAGCGGATCTTCTCCGTCGCGATGCCGACCGAGCAGTTTGTGGTCAAGCGCTCCTGGCTGATCAACGGCGCCATCTACGGTGCCGGCGCCATCGCGCTCCTGCTGTTGCTTTTCATCCTGCACCGGATGCTGCTGTCCTCCAACCGCCCGCGCTGAGCCAGTTGGCCGGAGATGAGCCGCAGCGTTCTGCTTGTCGCCGTTTTTTTGGGGGCGGCGGCGCTGCCGGTGTCCGCCGAGCCCGTCACCGTGCAGGCGCGGTTCCGCGTCGATCGCGCGGCGCTGGCCTCGCTCGATGCCGAGATCTGGCGGCCGATGATGACGGCGTATGCGGCGGCGGATCTGGAAGGCTACCTTGCGGTCTTCGCGCCTGATGCGGTGCTGGCGCGCGGCGACCTGCCCACGCTGAGCCCGCTCACGGAGTCGCGGGCGGGAGAGGCGCGCCGTTTCCTCCTTCGCCGCAATCACGCCGGCGGGTTTAGCCGCGAATACCGGTTCACCGAGCGGGCGGCCTACCGCGATTGGTCCTCCGAGCGGGGGATTGTGGCCGTCACCGACCCGAATGGGACGATCTACGAGGAGTTCCATTATTTCTGCCGGAAGATCGAAGGCCGCTGGCGCATCACGACCGCCTACCGCAAGCGCCTGCCGCCCGGGACGGCGGAGAATTTCAAGCTGGCTGCCGCACCGGGCGACTGGGAAAACTTTTGAAGCCATGGACGACCTCGATCTCGGCGCGACCCTCAAGGGCTTCGCCCCCGGCCAGAAAGTCTTCAACCGCTACACGCTGGTGAAGATCCTCGGCCGCGGCGGCATGGGCGTCGTGTGGCTGGCGCGGGACGGGGACCTGGAGCGCGACGTGGCGCTCAAGTTCCTGCCGGAAGTGGTCGCGCTGGACAAGGAGTCGCTCGATGAGCTGAAGCGCGAGACCCGCCGCAACCTGGAGCTGACCCATGCGCATATCGTCCGGATCTACGATTTCATCCAGGACGGGCGCAGCGCCGCCATCGCGATGGAATATGTGGACGGCGCCTCGCTGTCCGCGCTGAAGACGGACCAGCCGGACAAGATTTTCCCCGTGGCGAGGCTGGCCGGCTGGGTGGGGCAGATTTGCGAGGCCCTGCACTATGCGCACACCAAGGCGAAGATCGTGCACCGGGACATCAAGCCGGCGAACCTCATGGTGGATGCGCGGGGTGAGATCAAGGTGACGGACTTCGGCATCGCCCGTTCCATTTCCGACAGCGTGTCGCGGGTCTCGGCGCAGGCTGGTTCCTCCGGCACGCCGGTTTACATGTCGCCTCAGCAGATGATGGGCGAGAAGGCGGCCGTGTCGGACGATGTGTATGCCTTGGGGGCGACGCTCTACGAGCTGCTCACGGGCAAGCCGCCGTTCCACACCGGCAACATCATCGTGCAGGTGCAGAGCAAGGTGCCGCCGACCATCGCCGCCCGGCGGGAGGAACTCGGCGTGAAGGCCGATCCGGTGCCCCCGCACTGGGAGTCGGCGATTGCCGCCTGCCTGGCCAAGGAGCCCGGCGACCGGCCCAAGGACATGGCGACGTTGGCCAAGCTGCTCAGCGCGACCGCCCAACCGGTGAAGGGGGAAGACCAGCACACATCGCTCTTTCTCAGCGTGGAGGAGATGGTGACGGGCGGTCCCATGAAGGTGACCCGCCGACGGGGTGCCATGACACTGCTGGAGGAGATTCAAGTGCCGCATGGCATCCGTTCGGGCACCGTGCTCCGGCTGCCGCGCGGGGGTGAACCCGGCCAAAACGGCGGCGAACCCGGCGACCTGCTCGTCACCGTGCAGCTGCGCGAGGCCGGGTCGCCCAAGCCGGCGGACCCCTTCGATGCCTTCAGGGAGGTTTTCCAGCAGGCAGGAGTGGTGCCCGGTGCGTCCGCAACGGAGACGCCGTTGATCCGGGCGGCCATTGCATCACGGGCATGGCCTGCCTTGATCGGCTCGGCCGTGCTGCTGGGAACGGTGCTCTGGTGGCTACAGGGCGTGTGGGCTACAAACTCGGAATCTGGCTGGCGCCGCTATGAATACAGCACCTTGCTGCTTTGGGCGGCCATGGCAGCCAGCTCGGCTGGCTGGGCGAGTGCAGGCCGGTTAGCCGGACGGGTTTGGCTGATGTTTTTCGCGGGCTTTTTGCTGACAAGCGTCGCTTTTTTTGAGGTCGGTGTGTTTCTGACCCATCTTGATGAGGGCCGCAACGGCTTGATGATGCTGACGTTCAAGTTCACCGGCGGCATGGCGGTTGGCCTGGGGCTGGGGACGGTGAGCATTGCCTCCCTGAGCGGGGTGCTTGGACCGAGGCTCAAACCGGGTGTGGAATTGCTGTTGGGATTGGCTGCCGGCTTGGTCGCTACCTTCGGTGCCCTGCTGACGCAGCCTGCAATCGGCTTGGAGAATTTTGATTTGGCGCTCTACTCATGGGCGATCGTCGGCGGAGCTGGCTGGCTGCTGATGCTGCGGCTGATGCTGGTGCGCGTCTTGGCGCCGGATGAGACCGCCACGTCCCACGTTGCTGCCAAAACATCCAGATGGTGGCTGGCTGCCACCGGCACAGTCCTCTTTGTTTGGGCGGTGGGCTGGCAGTTCGGCTGGCTCCAACCTGATCCGAACGGCATGGACATGCCAGAGGATTGGAATCCCGCGGCACTGGATGCCACGCATGCGATCGAGGTGCCCACGGATTCCGCGATCCCGAGCCGGGACGAGTTCCGGCCCGATAATGATTCGATGGCGATGGTTCGACCCCGGGAGGAGGTGGAGCGTGAAAATCAGCAGATGTTTAACGCCCTGATGGCGGAAATCCGGGCGCTTGGCGCTGCCACCACCGAGCCGGCCGTGAGCGCGCTGGAACAGCGCATCAATGTGGCGCCCTGGCGTCGCGATGAACTCATGCGGGAGTTTCAGGAACGCCGGGAGCAGCGCACGGAGGCGTTGCGGGTGGCGGAGGTGCAGGCCGGCATCCGCCGGGTCGCGCTGGGCACGGGCGCGCTCGTGGAGTTTTTGCCGGTCGCCCCCGGAGTCGTGGGGCGCACGGGCGGCCTGCTGCGTTTCACCCGGCCGTTCTGGATCGCCGCCAAGCCGGTCACCCAGGCGCAGTGGCAGGCCCTGATGCCGCGCGACAGCACGCCTCAGCATCAGCGCGGACCCGAACTGCCGGCGCGCATGATGAGCTGGGTGAATGCCCGCGAGTTTTGCGAAAAGCTGACCGCACAGGAGCGGGCTGCCGGGCGTCTGCCGGCCGGCCATGTCTATTCCCTGCCCACCGAGGCCGAGCTTGAATTTGCCTACGCTGCTTACAGCCACACTCCGGGTCTAAGCGAACTGCTGGCCCGCAACGATCCCACCCGACGCGGCTGGGCGGAGTGGACGTTGGATGCGTTTGCCCCTCCGGTCAGCGGCGACCTCACGGATCCGAAACCGGTTGAGGCGGCCGGCACGAGAATGCTCACCCGCTGGACCAACGGCAGCCGCTCATCGCGCGACGGCCAATCAGGTGACTCCGGCGACGAGATGGTGCTGCGGATCGTGCTGCGCACGGTGCGGTAGAGCTTACCGGCATTTTTTATCTCGCGTGGGGAGATTCGACTTTCCGTTGGCACGCGAACTGCCTCTACTGGTCGCACCCCTTTACCTCATGGATGACCTCGATTTAGGCGCGACCATCAGGGGCTTCAGCCCGGGTCAAAAGCTGTTCGGACGCTACACGCTCAAGGCCCAGCTCGGGCGCGGCGGCATGGGGGTGGTGTGGCGGGCGCGGGACGAGTCGCTGGAGCGCGATGTCGCGATCAAGATGCTGCCCGAGGTGGTGGCCAACGACCCCTCGGCGGTGCGTGATCTCAAACGCGAGACGGCGAAGAGCCAGCAACTGAGCCACCCGCACATCCTGCGCATTTACGACTTCGTCGAAGCCGGGCCGCTGTGCGGCATTACCATGGAGCTGGTCGAGGGCGGGACGCTGACGGCGAAGCGCCTGGAGCAGCCGGGCGAGGTGTTCACGGTGGCGGCATTGCAGACATGGGTCGGACAGTTGTGCGAAGCGCTGGAATATGCCCACAGCCGGGAGAAGATTGTCCATCGCGACCTCAAGCCCGCGAACCTGATGCTGACGGCGGACGGACAGCTGAAGGTGGCCGACTTTGGGATTGCGGCCAGCGTCAGCGACAGTGTTTCGCGCGTCTCCCAGCAGGGAGGTTCCTCGGGCACGCCGGTTTACATGTCGCCGCAGCAGATGATGGGCGAGAAGCCGGCGGTCTCGGACGATATCTACGCGCTGGGCGCGACGCTCTACGAGCTCCTCACGGGCAAGCCGCCGTTTTACTCGGGCAACATCATCATGCAGGTGCAGAACAAGGTGCCGCCGCCGGTCACGGAGCGCCGGGCAGAGCTGGGGGTGAACGGTGAACCGATCCCGCCCGCATGGGAGGCGACGATTGCGGCGTGCCTGGCCAAGGAGCCGAAGGACCGGCCGCAAAGCGCGGCCTCTGTCTGGAAGTTCATCGACGGAACGATTCCCTTGGCGGCAAAGATGCCGAAACAGTCACCGGCAGTTTATTCCGATGGATCGGCGGCGACCCCGGGCGGCGGGCAGGCCGTCGCTGGACCAATCAGAGCGAACAGGACACTTATCTACCTCGGGATAGTGATATTCGTCGGCATCATTGGCGCGACTAGCTGGTATGCCATGTTCCACAAACCCGCTTTGGAAAAAGCGGCCGAAGCGGCGAATTGGCAGCGCAAGGTGACGGCAGGCGATTTTAGCTCCGCGGTTCACCGATGGCCGAGTGAAGGTTCCGTCCGGGAGATAGTGCTGGGGCGCGATCTCGTCGAGAGTGACCATTTTCTCAACGCCGCGCAGGTTTGCATCGTCTCGGCGCATGCCTGGAAGAATGGATGGAACAGCGATCCCGACATCATTGGCCGCGGATTGAAGCTTCGCAACGGGTTCGATGGCGTGATCGTGGGGGTGTATGCCGGCTCCGATGCGGTGGATGTTATGATTCCGGCGCGCAGCAATAAATCCCCGCAGCAAATTGCGGCTGAACAGCAGCGGGTCGAGCTGGAGCATGCGCGTGGCGGGATGATCGTTCGCACTACACCTTCCGGAGCGGAGGTGCTCGTGGGATCGTTAGCCGTCGAAAAGTCTCCCATGACTCTGAGAGACCAACGTCTGGGGCGGTATCCCGTGCGGATCCGCTTGGCGGGCTACGAAGATTGGGAGGGGCAAATTGAGGTAAAAAAAGGAGAATTCGCCGAATTGGAGATATTGCTCAAACGGGAGCCCGATACCTATTTCGTTAAGGCGGGTGACACTGCGATGAAAATTGCCCGGGATAACGGCTTTACAGTTGCAGAACTGTATGCGGCCAACCCTGAAGCGGACTGGCGCCGGCTGACCCTCGGACAAGTTCTAAAGCTCCCGAAGAAAAAGGACGCGGTGGACAGTATCAACGTGAGTGAAAAGTTCCGTGCCTTTGTGGCTGATGTTGCGATCGCCGGAGTATTCTATGGCAATCCCTCCCGGGTGATGATCAACGGGCGCACCTTTCGTGCCGGGGACACAGTGGAGCAAGATGGCGGAATAGTGTTTGTGGGCGCCGATGCCGAAAAAAAGACCATAACCTTCCAAGATCGCGCCGGCGCAACGCTGACGAAGAAACTGTAGTTTAAATGTCAGTCCGCTGGCGGCCGTTTTGTTTCTTGCGGTGAGAGACGTCAGCGCAACCCGGCCTTCACCGCACCGGCCGTGAGCACCGGTTCGTCGGCTTCCAGCGCGAGGCGTTGCACGACGTTGCGGAGTTCGCGGACGTTGCCGGGCCAGGGGTGCTTTTGCAGCACGGCGAGGGCGTCGGGAGCGAAACGGACGGCGGCGAGGCCGTTTTCCGCGCAGAACTGTTCGAGGAAATGGCGGGCGAGGACCGGGATGTCGTCGGGATGGTCGCGCAGCGGCGGCACGGCGATGGTGGCGACTTCGAGCCGGTAGAGCAGGTCCTCGCGGAAGTTGCCGGCGCGCACCTCGGCGCGGAGGTCGCGGTTGGTCGCGGCGAGGATGCGCACGTCCACCTTGGTCACGCGCTCGCTGCCGATGCGCTCGACTTCGCCGGACTCGAGGGCGCGGAGGAGCTTGGACTGCACGGGCAGGGGCAGTTCGCCGATTTCGTCGAGGAAGAGCGTGCCGCCGTGGGCGAGCTGGAACTTGCCCTGATGGTCGCTCTTCGCGTCGGTGAAGGCGCCTTTCACGTGGCCGAAGAGTTCGCTCTCCATGAGCGCGTGCGGGATGGCGGCGCAGTTGACCTTGATGAAGCGCTGCTTGGCGCGGGGGCTGTGGTCGTGCAGGTATTGGGCGACGACTTCCTTGCCGCTGCCGGTCTCGCCGGTGATGAGCGCGGTGGCCTTGGTGCGGGCGATGCGGTCGAGCCGGGTGCGGAGCGCGGTGAGCGCGGGGCTGTCGCCGAGCAGGCCCGAGGCGGCGGCGGTGCGTTTGCGGAGGGTGTCGTTCTCGCGGCGCAGCGTGGAGATTTCCTGGTTGCGCTGGCGGCCGCGGGGCCAGAGGCGCATGGCGGCGTTGAGCAGGAGCCGGTCGGCGGTGGAAAATTCCTCCCAGCCCGCGGCGCGCAACAGCACGACGACGGAAGCGCCGTCGCCCGTGGCGGTGGGCAGCGGGCAGACGAGAAAGTTCCAGGCCCCGAGCTTTTGCTGGTAGCGGCCGAGGTCGGCCGCGGTGTAGGTGGCGGCCTCGGGCAATTGGCGGAACTTGTCGAGCAGGTAGGGGGCGAACTTCGGCACGCCTTTCACCTTTTCCGCGGCGGCGCTGAAGAGGAGCTGGTCGTCGGGCGAGTAATACTGGGCGACCGCGGCGCGCACGCCTTCGAGCAGCAGGTCGAGCAGGAGCCGGTCGGCTTCATCCGGGGCGATGCCCTCGGTGACGCGGAAGCAGAGATGGTAGAGCGCGGCGAGGTGGCGTTCCTGCCGCGGGTCGGGCAGCGCGGCGCGGGCGCGGTGCGTTTCCATGAGCGGATTGGCGCTGCCATCCGGGGCTTGGGGCGGGGTGGAGACCGGGCGGACGAAGCCGGCGGCAAATTCGAGTTCGACGGCGCCGATTTTGATCCGGTCGCCGGGCTGCAGGGTGGCTTCACGGCGCGGCACGCCGTTTACCTGCACGCCGTTCCGGCTCTTCAGATCGCGAAGCGTGACTTGGTTGGGGCTGACGGCGATCTCGGCATGCCGGCGTGAAACGGACGGATCGTCGAGGACGACGGCGTTTTCCCGCGAGCGGCCGAGGGTGACGGAGGCGCCGGTTTCGAGCGGGAAATTCGCCACGGGCCGCCCGTGCCGCAGCAGCACGAGCGTGGGATTTTGGATGGCGCGCAGCATCGGGCCGGAGGATGAAACGAGCTGCGGGGAGAATTAAAGGGAAATATTTGGCCTGCCGGTATTTTACGGGTTGCCCAATCCCGTGGCATTCACTGCATTGGGCGCAATGAGAGAAATCGTGCCCCGGCCACCCCGCGCAGATTTTCCCCAAGTTGGCACGGACTTTGCCGGGTCACTGTGACTGATTTGTTCCCTGTTGTTCCCACTGCAATCAACCCCCTCCATCGCATGAACCACCGTCATCTCGCCACCGCCACATTAGGGCTCGCCGCTTTGCTGCTCGCGGGCTGCGAAACCTCCCAGGGCCCGTCGCCTTCGCTCGGCAACCAGCCGATCGTGGAAACCGGCAAGCGCATCGATCCGGCCCCGGTCTCCCAATCCTATGCCGGCAAGAAAGACGTCTTCCAAGGCGCCGAATATGATCCCGGCACGGGTCCGCTGCCGGCCGGCGCGAAACAGGTGCGCCTGCGGGTCGGCCAGGTGATGGAGGTTTACCGCGGCAGCAATGTGCCCGACGGCCAGCGCGAGATGGCGTTTTACCTGCCCGTCGAGGCCCGCTCGGTCGTGCAGCTCGTCGTGGAAACCCGCGGCCTGGTGAAATATTATTTCCTGCGCGCCATCGGCCCCGGCGACACCGTCGGCGGGGTGGTCGAGCGCCGCTGGCTCAGCAGCGACGGTTACTACCCGCGGGACGTGGCCGCCGAGGCCCGCGTGCAGGACGCCGTGCGCGCCGCCCCTTACCTGATCTCGGTTTACTGAACATCACCCCATGAAAACGCATCAGCTTCCCCTCCTGCGCTTGGCCGGCCTCGGCCTGATCCTCACCGCCCTTTCCGCCTGCCGCACCGTTGACGTCGGGCCGGTCGTGCCGCCCGACCCCAATCAGCGCGGCATCATCTACGGCACCGAGCCGGAGCCCGCGTCGATCCCGCAGAAGGACATCCCCGCCGGGGAGTCCAGCCTGCGCAAAAAAGGTCCGGACAAACGCATCGACTGAACCGCCACCCACCACTTCACGCGAGGACATCACCATGGGATTCTACAACCAACGTTGCCCGAATTGCGGCAAGGCCGTCTCCAAGGACGCCGAGTTTTGCAATGCCTGCGGCTGCCCCACCGCCACGTCCTGGTCGAACTGCCACCGTTGCGGTTCCGCCGTCGGCGCCGACTCCAAGTTTTGCTGGAAGTGCGGGACGGAACAGGATCCCGCCAAGCGCAAACAGTTTTACGGTGACCGCTGGCAGCGCTCGCCCGATGACTTCGCCGTCCGTGTCGAGCTGAAGACGCCTGCGGCCACGCTCCACCATGGCCTGCAAGTGGACGAAGGCACGGTGGCACTGATCTTCCAGAACGGAAAGTTCAACGGCCTGCTCGAGGCCGGCTATCATTCCTTCGACAACTTCTTCTCGCGCCTGCTCGGCTTCGACAAGGGCAAGGAGGCGCATGCCGTGCTCATCGACACCCGCGCGGCCGAGGTGGACTTCATGCTGGAGGACATCCGCCTGAAGAACCAGATCCCGGTGGACGCCCGCATGCGCCTGCTGTTCCAGGTGCGCGACCCCAAGCTTTTTGCCGAGCGCGTGCTCGACGGGGCGGGGGACTTTCATACGTCCGACCTCACCAACCGGTTTTTGGGCGAGGTGCGTGCCGCCGTGCAGGCCACCGCCCAGGAACGCACGCTCGACGAGGTGCTGCTGGCCGCGACCGCCCGCGAACTGCTGGAACGCGACCTGGTTGCCCGGCTCGAGCCCGCGCTGGCCCCGTTTGGCATCGCGATCGAGGGCGTGCGTCTGGCGGAGTTCGGCGGCCCGGCCGTCGCGGAGATGCGCTCCAAGCTCGGCGAAATCGACCGCCTCAACCGCGAGCTCGACGCCAACCGCCGCCTGCAGGACGCGATGCGCGCCGGCAAGGTGGACGCCTACCGCGACGAGCAGCAGCTCAAGGACACCTACGACCGCATCACCCACGAG
>JAHCLN010000071.1 GCA_026125215.1 Opitutaceae bacterium | reverse complement strand
GATGGTGTTCTCCGTGGTCGGTGATCTCGACCTCGTTCGCAGTCTGGCACCGACCGAAGGCGCGGCCGACACGATCACGACGGGAGCCGGCCACGACATCGTCATCGGCGGCAGGGGTGGCGACACCATCACGGCCGGCGACGGCGACAATGTCATCTTCGGTGACAACGGCGAGGCGACCTGGCTGGCGACCATTCCGGTTCACTTCCGGACCTTCTCCTCGGCCAATTCGGCCGACGACATCATCACGACCGGTAGCGGCAACGACACAATCCTGGCCGGTGCGGGCGCCGACCTGATCACGGCTGGCGACGGCGACAACACGATCTTCGCCGACGAAGGCGAGCTGGAATACGATGCTGCGGGCAACCTTGAACACCTGCTCTCCCTTGATCCGTCTGTGGGCGGTGTCGACCGGGTGACGACCGGCAACGGCCGCGACATCGTGGTCGGTGGCAAAGCCGAGGACGTCATCGATGCGGGCGATGGCGACAACCTCATCTTCGGTGACAACGGCGAGGCCACCTGGCTGGCGACCGTTCCGGTTCGTTTCACAACCCTTGCCTTCACCGACTCGGCCGATGACGTCATCACCACGGGCGCTGGCGACGATACTATTCTCGCCGGTGGCGGTGCGGACGTGATCACGGCGGGCGATGGCAACAACACGATCTTCGGCGACGAAGGCGAACTGACCTACGATGCGGCCGGAATCCTGGAAGTGGCGCGTTCGCTCGCTTCCGACCAGGGCGACGATGACGAGATCACCTCAGGCAGCGGCCACGACATCATCTTCGGCGGCACGGGTCTGGACGTGATCGTGGCGGGCGACGGCGACAATCTGGTGTTCGGCGACAACGGCCGGGCCGAATGGCTGGCCGGCGTGCCGGTGTCGTTCGCGACGTTCGATCCGGCCTCGGCCCGTAACGACACCATCACGACCGGTAATGGGAACGACACCATCCTGGCGGGCGCCGGCGCGGACGTGATCACGGCCGGCGACGGCAACAACACGATCTTTGCGGACGAGGGCGAGCTCTCCTACGACGCGGCCGGCCTGCTGGCCGAGGCAATGTCGCTGACCCCGGACGAGGGCGATGACGACATCGTCATCACCGGTTCCGGCAAAGACCTGATCATCGGTGGCTTCGGCCAGGATGATATCAATGCCGGCGACGGCGACAACGTGGTCTTGGGCGACAATGGCAATGCGGTTTACAGCGGTGGCTTGGCGGTCCTCTACCAGTCCCTCACTCCGGAAAATTCAAACGATGACATCATCGAGACCGGTTCCGGTGCCGACGTGGTCATTGCCGGTCAGGGAGCCGACACGATCCGTGCCGGCGACGGCAACAACATCATTTTGGGTGATGAAGGCATGATTACGCTGATTGCCGGTGTGCCGATCGAGATCACCTCCGAGGAATTTGCCGAGGGTATGGCTGATGTCATCACCTCCGGTTCCGGACGTGATCTGATTATCGGCGGCCATGGGGCAGACCGGATTGAAGCCGGTGACGGCGACAATGTCGTGATCGGCGACAACGGCGTGATGTTCCTCTCCGGTGGTGTGATCACCAGCCTGGAAGCGCTTTCTCCGTCGGTTGGTGCGGTTGACTTCATCACGACGGGGTCCGGCCACGATGTTATCATGGCGGGTGTGGCGGACGACGAGATCAACGCCGGTGACGGCGACAACGTTGTGGCCGGCGACCATGCCACCATCACTTTCCTGGGTGGCAGCTTTGCCACGCTGACTCCGACCACGCCGGAAATCGGTGGCAACGATGTCATCCGCACCGGCTCCGGCCAAGACCGCATTGTGGGCGGCACGGGTGCCGATTGGATTGATGCGGGCGACGGGCACAACGTGGTGGTTGGCGATCACGCCGTCATCCTCCAGCCGGCCGGTCTGCTCGCGCGGGTTGAGTCCGTGGCTCCGGCCGAAGGTGACGTGGACCTGATCTTCACCGGCGCGGGCAACGACCTGATCATCGGTGGCACCGGCGGCGACACCATCCATGCCGGCGCGGGCAACGACCTCGTGTTTGGCGATCATGCCTTGGTGACCGGGACGATCAATCTCGCCCTGCTGCCGCTGGCCATGGCTGTCCATCCCTTCACCTTTGTTTCGGTCTTTACGCAAAACCTGGACGCCGGCGGCCGCCCGGTCGCGGGCGACGACGTGATCTTCGCCGGTGCCGGCGATGACATTGTGTTCGGCCAGCAGGGCGACGACATCATCTTCGGTGCCGCAGGTGACGACGATCTGGTCGGCGGCCACAATGTGGCCGGCGGGCAGGACGGCGATGATGTGATCGACGCCGGTGCCGGCTTCGACGTCATCGCAGGCGACAATGCTTCCGTGCTGCGCACCGGCGACAATATCAGCCTGCGGCTTCGCGTCCTGGCCGGCACCGCGATGTTCGATGAGCGCGGCAACTTCCTGACCCTGCCCGATCCGCAGGCCTGGCCTTTTGACGTGCAGGAGCGCGCAATCCTCATCCTGGACCACGCCTTCGACACGGATGCCTCCCTCTACGGAGTTGACCACCTCGTGGGCGGCGCGGGCGACGACATGCTCTTCGGCCAGCTCGGTGACGACTTCATCCACGGCGATGCCTTTATTTCGGTGACCATTGCGGCCGACGGCACGATCGACCGCGCTGCCGTGCGAGCCGATGCAGCCGCCCTCTTCGCCACCGATTTCTGGGTGGGCGCGGACACCGACGGCGACGACTACATCGAGGGCGGCGGCGGCGCCGACCTCATCTTTGGCGGCCTGGGCCAGGATGACATCGCGGGTGGCAGCTCCTCGCTCTACGGCCTGACCGACCGCACCCTGCGCCCGGATGGTGCGGACACGATCTACGGCGGCAACGGGACCGCGGCGGCTGTTGACGATGAAGGCGATTTGTCACCCGGCGGCCGGTCGCGTGATGCCGATGTCATTCTTGGCGACAACGCCAACATCATCCGCCTCGTCGGCATCAACGGGGTCAATGCCGGCGCCTTCCTCAGCTTTGGCTATGCGGTCGACGGGACCGCCGACATCATCGTGCGCGGCTTCGATCTGCTCGATTACACGGTGCCCGAGTCCGCTGATGACATCGGCGGCAACGACACGATTTACGGCGAGGCGGGCGATGACACCCTCCATGGCATGGTCGGCGACGATCTCCTGTATGGCAACGGCCAGGACGACAACCTCTATGGCGGCAATGGCGACGACTTCATCGAAGGCGGGATGGGCGATGATGCGATTTCCCACAATGACGAGCTCAAGGGACAGATCAGCCGTGGCACCTTGGGTGCGGCGGAGCCGGGCGCCGAGCGGCTCCTGGAAGAGGACGATGACACTGAGGTTGATCCGGCAACTTCCGAAGAGAGCGAGTCGGTCATCATCAGCCCGCCCTCCAACCTGCCCGCGGGATTTGTTTTCACCCCGGGTGCCACCCGGCCTGAGGTCATGACCTTCGGGCAGCTGCTCCTCGGCTTCAGCACCGGCCGTTCCGCGATCGTGACGGAAGTCGATCCGGTCTATCCCCAAGGCGGCAGCGAATGGCGCATCTTTGATGCCGGCATCTATACTTCGTCCGAATATGGTGCGCCTTCGAGCCTCCAAGGTCCGTCGGTGTCGCTGCAGGAGTTCGGCGATCTCCTCGATGAAGAAAACATGGCCCTTGAGGGGATGGAATCGCTGCCGCAGGGCCCGGCGGAGAATGCACCCGAGTCCGTGCCCCCGTCCGATGAGCCGCCTCCGCCGCCCGATGAAGAGAATCTGCCCCCGGGTGAGGAAAACGTGCCTCCGGTTGAGGAAGAGCCTCCGCCTCCCGAACCGTGAGTCGGCCTTGTCCGACTTGCAGAGGCTCCGCAACTGTTGCAACCTCCGCGCTCGTCGTTGGGTCCCCGTAGCTCAACTGGATAGAGCAGCGGTTTCCTAAACCGCGTATCCCCGTTCAAGTCGGGGCGGGGGCACCAGTTCGGCGGGGATTTGCCGCTTGCCGGGGTGCGCCGGCGGGACAATTTTCCCGGACGGCATGCCCAACACCTTTGGCAAACTCTTCACCATTTCGACCTGGGGCGAAAGCCATGGGCCGGCCGTGGGCGTGGTCGTGGACGGCTGCCCGCCAAACCTGCCCCTCACCCCGGAAGAGATCCAGGTGGAGCTGAACCGGCGCCGGCCGGGGCAGAGTGACATCGTGACCCCGCGCAAGGAGGCGGATGCCGTCGAGATTCTGTCCGGTGTGCACGCCGGCAAGACCACCGGCACGCCGATCTCCCTGTTGGTGCGCACCACGGATGCCCGGCCTTCCGCTTACACGGAAATGCAGGAGAAATACCGGCCGTCGCATGCGGACTACACCTATCAGGCGAAGTTCGGCCATCGCGACCCGCGGGGGGGCGGGCGCAGCTCGGCCCGCGAGACGATCGGCCGGGTGGCGGCCGGGGTCATCGCCAGAAAAATTCTCGCCCTGGCCGGCCAGGTGGAACTGCGCGCCTACCTTACCCAGGTGCATGACATCGCGATGCCGCCGCGCGATACGCTGCCAACGCTCGCCGAAATCGAGGCCACGCCGGTCCGCTGCCCGGATTCCGCCACGGCGGCCCGGATGATCGAGCGCATCAAGGCTGTGCGCAGTGCGGGCGACTCGGTTGGCGGCGTCATCGAGTGCCGCGTGCAGGGTCTGCCTGCCGGGCTGGGCGAACCGGTGTTTGACCGGCTGGAGGCCGACCTGGCCAAGGCGATGCTTTCGCTGCCCGCAACGAAGGGTTTTGAGATCGGCAGCGGCTTTGCCGGCGCGTTGCTCAAGGGCTCGGAGCACAACGATGCCTTCGTGATGCGCGAGGATCGCGTGCGCACCGTCACCAACCGTTCCGGCGGTGTGCAGGGCGGCATCAGCAACGGGGAGGACCTGGTTTTCCGCGTGGCCTTCAAACCCACGGCCACGATCCTGCAGACGCAAAAGACCGTGGACGTGCACGGGCAGGATACGGAACTGCTCGCACGGGGCCGGCATGATCCCTGTGTGGTGCCGCGCGCGGTGCCGATTGTGGAGGCCATGGCCGCACTCGTGCTGGTGGATCATTGGATGCGTCACGCGGCGCAGAACCAAACCTTCAAATTCTGATGCCTGCGGAAAAACCGCTCATTTACCTCGTGCTGGGTGCCGCCGGTTCGGGCCGGCGGGAGGTGGTGGGCAATCTCGTCGCCGACGGCCTGGAAGCCGCGACCGAGCGCGCGTTGATATTGCTGGCCGCCGACGAGGCGCCCGATCCGGCGGATGCCGGGCTGCCGGCGTTGGCCCGCTGGTCTTGGAATGAGGACCGCAGCCTGAACCTGCCCGGACTCGGGGATGCGACGCATGTATTTCTCATCGCCGACGGGCGGGCCAATCCCGTGGATTTCATCGAGGCGGCCAAGACTTGGTTGCCGCTGTCCGGCGGAGAACTGGCCCGCATCCTGTGCGTGGTGCATTGTCAGCTGGCGGAAAAGCATCCCGGCCTGCTCGCGTGGTATGAGGCCTGCGCCCATTTCGCCGACGTGCTGCTGCTCAACCGGCGCGAGGGGGTGGCGAACAAGTGGCTGTCGAGCTTCCAAAACCGGTTTCGCGAACAGTTTTTCCCGTTTCTGATCGAGCCCGTGAAGGCCGGTCAGGTGAAAAACCCGGCCATGATTCTCGATCCGCAGGCGCGTCGGATGTCCCACGTCTTCGACGAGGAGCCCAACTGGGTGATCGCCGGCACCACCACCGGAGTGGACGACGAGGAGACGGAAGACGGGGACGAGGATGTCGAGATCGTGCCCGAGGAAGATCCCTATCTTGAGCGGCGCGCGGGCGGCCGGCGCGTCAGGGAGATCCCCGACATCCGGAATTTTCTGGAGCCGTCCTGAGTCCGTGCGCGCGGCCGGTTACTTGGCCGCCGCGACGGCGGCGACAAAGGCCTTGGCCTTGGCGGTGATGGCGGCCCAGTTCTTTTCCTTGAGTGCCTTGGCCTCGACCAGCGAGCTGCCGGCGGCGGTGGCGAAGGCGCCGGCTTTCAGGAAGTCCCCCACGTTGGTCTCGTTCACGCCGCCGGTGGGCAGGAGCTCGATGTGCGGCAACGGGGCCTTGACGGACTTGATGTAGGCCGGGCCGAAAAACTCGGCGGGGAAGACCTTGGCGGCGTCGGCACCGGCTTCCCAGGCGTTGACGATTTCCGTCGGCGTGAAGGCGCCGCTGAAGATGGGCACGCTGTAGCGTTTGCACAGCGTGATCACGTCCGGCCGCAGGGCGGGGGTGACGATGAATTTCGCGCCGGCGAGGATGCCTGCGCGGGCGGTTTCGGCGTCAAGCACGGTGCCGAGGCCGAAGAGAAAATCGGGCAGCTCCGCGGTGGCCTTCTCCAGCATGCGGATGGCGCCGGGGGTCGTCATTGTGAGCTCGATGCTGGTCAACCCGCCGGCGGCGAGGGCCTTGGCGCAGTCGAGCAGACCGTCGGGGTTGTCAGCCCGGATGAGGGCGACGACTTTTTCGGCGCGAATCTTGGCGAGGATGGCGTCCTTTTTCATGGGGAAAGGCAGTGTGACCGGGCGATGGAGGGAGGGAAATCAATTTTCTTGCGCATGGGCGGCCGGGCGTATGTTTTGCCCCTCCCGTCACGCCCAGGTGGTGGAATTGGTAGACACGCAGGTCTCAGAAGCCTGTGCCTTAACAGCATGGGGGTTCGAGTCCCCCCTTGGGCACCATTTCGACATTGTCCCGGCAGGGGACAGCTTTGGCCAGTTCGGGTCTTTCTGGCCTAAAATCAACGAGTTGGGAAACCAACGTTGTATCCGAATCTTGGACACGCTTGGACAGGATTTGACCTGTTTTCCCAGTTTTTGGGGAAGCTATTGAGGAAGGTAGAATCGCAGCGAGCTTTTGCATCTCCGAGAACAGGGGAATGCTGAGCGGGTCCGTGTAACGGTCGGTCTGTCTCCACTCACTGTGCCGGGCCAGTTTCACCCGGACGAGCTCTGAAACCTGTGCCTCGGCAAGGAAGCTGGCGAAAGTGTGCCGCAGGGCGTGGAAATCCACCCGGAAGCCCCGGGCATCATCCAGAGGTATTCCGCAGGTCGTCAGATCCTTTTGCAGGGTCTTCACGCTGGGCAGACCACGAGGGAAGACACGCCCGCTAGGATGCATTCCTTTGGCTTTGGCGGCTTCCCGCGTCCATTTTTCTCAGGCTCGTTCAGAAGCCTGAGGCCTTGGCTGATTGTAGGTTTCCCAACGGCAAAGTCTGGGTCCAATTGGCAGGCCGGGGCGGCGGGGTTGGATCGGGGGCGTGATGTTATCAGAACGGGGTAAAATGGTGGAGCAGGGCACGGGCCTGTGGTTGCCTTGCTGCCAAGTTGCGAACCACGCAGCCTTTGAGCTACGCCGCACAGCCCCATGACTCCGCACTTGCGCCGCCCCGAAGCTGAACGTCGACACCTTACGCGACGTTCATTCCTTGCGGCCGGTGCGACCTTTGCGGCGGCCATGGCTTTCCCGGGCTGTCGGCAGACGGCGGGCGGAAAGGTGCCGCGGCTGGCCGACTATCCCTTCAAGCTGGGGGTGGCGTCGGGCGATCCTGCCGAGGATGGTGTCGTCATCTGGACGCGGCTGGCACCGCAGCCCTTGTTCGCGGGCGGTGGCATGCCAGAGGTCCCGCTGGAGGTGTCCTGGCAGGTGGCTGAAGATGAGGCCATGGGCCGCGTGGTTCGGCGGGGCGTGGCCGTGGCGGAGCCGGCTTGGGCGCATTCGGTGCATGTCGAGGTGGATGGGCTGCGCCCTGACCGCTGGTATTGGTATCAGTTCAAACTTGGCGGGGAGATCAGCCCGAAGGGTTGCACGCGCACGCTGCCGGCGGCGGGGGCCGTCGTGGACCGGCTGCGCTTCTCTTTCGTCTCGTGCCAGAAATACGAAGTGGGCTACTATACGGCTTACGAGCATATGGCCCGGGAAGACCTGGACCTGGTTTTCCATCTGGGCGATTACATCTACGAAAAAGGGGACGGTCGCGGTGCAGTCCGCCCGCATGGCCAGGCCGAAGTGTTCACATTGGACGAATACCGGGCTCGCTATGCGGTTTACAAGGCCGACCTTGCCTTGCAGCGGGCGCACGCCATGGCGCCGTGGATCGTGACTTGGGACGATCACGAGGTGAGCAACGACTACGCCGATGACATTCACGAGGATGCCGTGCGTTACCCGGCCGCCGAATTCCTCCATCGCCGAGCCGCGGCCTATCAGGCCTACTACGAGCATATGCCGCTGCGCGCGGCTTCCCGGCCCGCCGGTCCGCACCTCCAGCTTTACCGCCGGTTTGCCTATGGGAACCTGGCGTCCTTCCATGTCTTGGACACCCGGCAATACCGCACGATGCTGCCGCCCGGCGGGCGTCTCCAGTCGCCCGGCCCCCGGTTGTTGGAAAGTGAGGGCACCATCATGGGCGAAGCCCAGCGTGAATGGCTGTTTGCCGGACTGAGCCGCTCCGAGACCGCCTGGAACGTCATTGCGCAGCAGGTGCTCATAGCCCGGGTGGACCGCGCTCCGGGGCCGGAAGTGCTGGTGGATGTGGACAAATGGGCGGGCTACGAATTCGAGCGCCGCCGTCTGCTCCGCCAGCTGGAAGCATGCAAAATATCGAATCCCGTGGTGCTGACGGGTGACATCCACAGCAATTGGGCCAACGAATTGGTTAACGACTTCGATTCCCGCGCGCCTCGGGCCGTCGCGGTTGAGCTGGTCGGCACCTCGATCTCTTCTTCCGGGGATGGGGTGGAGCGGCCCGATTATTTGGATGCCTTGCTGGCGGAAAATCCGTTTGTGAAGTTTCACAACCGCGAGCGCGGCTACGTTAGGTGTGAAGTGGTTCCACACGAATGGCGGACGGATTTTCGCACGATTCCCTACGTGAGCCGACCCGGTGCGCCGGTGCACACCCGCGCGACGTTCACGGTGGAAGCCGGCCGCCCCAAGCTCCTGCGCCAAGCCTGAATGACAATCGAAAATGCCAGCATGTAAGCGAATGTATCGAAAAAATACCAAATCATGAAAAACCTGTTCTGTTACATAATGCTGGGTCTCGTCTTACTGCAGGCAGGGGCGGCGGCGTTGCCCGGTCCGGCGGGCTGGAGTTTCGAGGAACTCAGGCGCTTCAAAGCCGAGGAGGCGCGGCAGGGCGTGGTCGCCGACGGCGAGTTCCTCTATGTGGTTTCCAACCACACCCTGGGCAAGTATCGCAAGGCGACGGGTGAGCGTCTGGCGCGATGGGAGTGCCCCCGGGGCCAGCCGCTGACCCACCTCAACGCCGGGGTCATCCACGATGGTCGGCTCTACTGCGCGCATTCCAACTTTCCCGGCGTGCCGCATCTCAGCTCGGTCGAGATTTGGGATCCGCACACCTTACAGCATGTCGATTCGATCAGCTTTGGCCGCACGGATGGATCGCTGACATGGTTCGACCGCCGCGGTGATCGCTGGGTTGTGTGCTTTGTCCACTACGGCCGCCCGGGAGGAGAGCCGGGCAAGGGCTCCGAATGGACCCGGCTGGTGGAGTTCGACAATGACTGGCGTCCCACCGGGCGCGGCTGGGCGTTTCCGCAGGCTTTGCTGGACCGGTTGGGCACCCGTGGCTTCAGCGTGTCGGGCGGAGCCATGGGGCCTGACGACCTTTTGTTCGTTACCGGGCATGATGAGACCGAACTTTATCTGCTTTCCTTTCCCAAGGCCGCCGCGACGTTGCAATGGGTGGCGACGGTGCCCATGACGGCCGAGGGGCAGTCCTTTGCCTGGGATCCGGTCGAGCCGGGAGTGATTCATCTGATAATCAAGAACGAGCGTCTGGTGATTACGGGCCGGGTCACGCGGAAGGACGTCGTCGCCGAGTGAAAGCCATTGCATGAGCTCAAGAACCGGAACGGAAGAGCACGATGCGTCGGACGAGTTCCGCCGCCAGCACCCCGAGACGTTCGCCTGTTATCTGGCGCGTCGCAAGATGGTGTTCTTCGTGGCTTACGTCGGCTATGTCTGCGCCTACCTGGTGCGCAATAATTTCAAGCTGACCAGCGAGGCCCTGCGGCTGGAGAACGGCTGGTCTCTCACGCAGGTCGGCATGGTCCTCACTGCGTTTACGATCACCTATGGATTCGGAAAGTTTGTCATGGGCATGGTCGTGGACCGCACGAGCCTGCGCAAAACCTTCGCGCTGGCCCTCGGCATCAGCGCGGGGCTTTGCATCGCTCTGGGCTTCATCCGAAGCCTGCCAATTCTGTTCGGCACGATGCTGCTGCTCGGCCTCGTGCAGGGCGCCTTGGCGCCGGCGTCCATGACCATGATCGCGAACTGGTATCCGAACAAGACCCGCGGCTCAGGCATCGCCATCTGGAACACGTCGCAGAATCTCGGCGGCGCAGGGCTGCCGCTGATCATCGCGGGCCTGTTGAGCTGGACCGGGCCGGGGCACATTTCTTTCGCCTTTTGGGTGCCGGGTGCTGTCGTGCTGGCGATTAGCTTCCTTTTCTGGCGCATTGGCGGCGACCGTCCGGAGGTGGAAAACCTGAACACGCTCGATGCCATTTATGGCGAGGCAGGGACGCCGCGCACGCGGCATGAGCCGACGGCATCCTACTGGAAAGTGGTGCGCACCGAAGTGTTCACCAACAAGGTCATCCTCATCCTCGCGGCGATCAACGGCGCACTCTACTTCCTCCGTTTTGGCATTCTCAACTGGATGCCGGCTTTTCTCGGCACGGAGATGGGCTTCTCGCAGGCGCAGTATTCGATGGCGTTCAGCGCGCTTGAGTGGATCGCCATTCCGGGTTCGTTTTTCTTCGCCTGGCTGTCGGTCAGCCTGCCCAACCGGCAATCGATTGTCGGCTGCGTCGGGCTCGTCGCCTTGGCCGGTTTGATCTTGTTTTACATGGGCAATCGTAGCTACCCGCTCCTGCTTATCACCTCCGGGTTGATGGGCATGTTGGTCTATGGCCCGCAACTGATCGTCAACATCCTGACCCTGAACCTTGTGCCCTTGCGAGCCGCGGGCGTGGCCGTGGGTTTCGTGGGGCTCTCCGGTTATCTGGTGGGCGAGTTGTGCGCCAACTTCGTCATGCCGGTGCTGGCCGAGATGTTGAGTTGGAATGCAGCGCTGACGTTTCTCGCCTCGATTGCGGTCGTCGCGGGTTTGCTTTACCTGTCATTGCGTTCCAGCGAAGCGCGCACCGTCCGGTTGGATACCGCTTAGGAGGGGTGCCCGCTTGAGCTGGGGCAACCGCCGCGGATCCCGCGCCGGCCTTTATCGGTTTCTTGCTTGCTGCCACGCTGCACAAAAGCGGGCCGCTTGGTTTTTCACCCAGGCCCAATCACCGGCTTTCACCCGTTCGGGTGGAAAGAGGGGGCCGCTGATGCCGAAGCCCGCGGCGCCCGCCGCGATGTATTCGGGCATGGTCTCCGGTGTGATGCCGCCGGTTGCCAGCAAGGGGATTTTGGGAAAGGGCCCTCTCAGGTCCCTGATATAGCCGGGCCCGAGCCGGCTGGCGGGGAACAGCTTGACCATGGTGGCGCCGAGCCGGTGGGCCTCGAACACTTCGCCTGGCGTGAAGGCCCCGGGGAAAACCGGCAGGCCGCACCGGACGCACGCGGTTATCACATCCGGAATCACGACAGGTGTGACGACAAAGGAGGCGCCCGCGGCCTGCGCGCACGCCAGCTCTTCCAACGAAGTCACCGTGCCGGCGCCCACGGCGGCCGTGTTACCGACACAGGCTGCCGCGGCCCGGATCTGGGCGGCCGCATCGGGAGTGTTCATCGTGACTTCCAGCGCGGTGATCCCGGCGTCCCTCAGGGCCAGTGCTACAGGCTCCACGGCGGAAGGCGCGAGATTGCGCAGGATGGCAATGAGGGGCATGTCCGCAAAGCGGGAGGGCTGGAAAGGTGCGAGGGTCACAGCATGGACGCTAGGTGAATGTGTCCGGTGATGACGGCGCGCGCCATCGCTTCAGGGGGAATCACGGCGATGTCTTCCCCCGGGCGGAGCGTGCGCAAGGCCATCGTGTAACGGCTGGCGAGGTTGGGTGCCGCCGCGAGCATGGTTTTGCCGGTTGACGGCAGCGCGGCGATCTCGGCGCCGATCAAGACGCCGCTCAGGAAATCGGCGCCATGCTCGGGGCGCAGGAGCCCCAATACCGTGCGGGCTCTGGTCTGGAACAAAGCGGCGCCCAAGCCTTGCTGACGGGCGGCCCGCACGCCGGCGCGGAAGGCGGTGGGGGAAAAGTCGCCGGCGATGGCTTGGCAGAGCGTGCTGTGCCGGGACAGCAGGGTGAACAGTTCTCCTGTGGGATGGGTGGAAAAGCCGGTGATCCTGCCCCGGCGCAGATGCACATGCTTGGAATGGGTGCCGGGGAGCATCACCCAGCCTTCGACCGGCATTTGGCGGGCCCCACCCATGAAAAGACCGGTCAGCTCGCATTCCTCGCCTCGCATCACGTCGCTGGCGGCGCGCAGACCCGAGATGAATCGCACCTTGCGTCCGGTCAGGCGCAGATCGGCTTTGACATAGTCGGCGCCGGTCAGGCGGGCGGGCAGTCGCGCATAGGGTAGGGGATGCCAGCCAAGGGTGGAGCAGGCCATGCCGGAAATGATCAATGGGATGTCCGGCTTGCGCGTTACGGCCAGCGCTTGCAGGCCCCGTTGCAATGCCGCGGCGAAGGCGGCGCGCCTCCGGGCTTGGGTGCGGTGGGCGGCGGCGATCACCTGCGCACCTTCCCCCGTGCAGTGCTCGGACTCCACGTGACCGGTCTGCCGGTTCACCAGGCGCAGTCGTAAGTTCGATGTGCCCCAATCGCAGGAAAGAAGATATGAATCGGATTTCATCATGTCACCACTCGGCAAATCCTCCGTCCTCGGCGGTGAAGCGCGGGTTGTCCCAGAGGCCGTCGAATTGTTCCGCCGCCAGCTTGGCTTTCTCGAGTTCTATGCCAAGACCCGGTTTCTCGGGGACGCGAAGATAACCTTCGTCGGGGACAAAGGGCTCTTTCAACAGGGATTCGCCCAAAGTGACGTGCTCCTGAATGAGAAAGTTCGGGCAGGCGGCGTCCACCTGCAGGCAGGCGGCCAAGGCCACGGGCCCCAGCGGGCAATGCGGGGCGAGCAGGATATCGCGCGATTCCGCGAGTGCGGCGATCCGGCGGGTTTCGGAGATGCCTCCCGCATGGGCTAGGTCGGGCTGGGCGACGCTGATGGCGCGCCGGTCGAACAATTCCTGGAACTCCCAGCGGGAGAAAAGCCGTTCGCCGGCGGCAATCGGCACGCTGGTGGACTCGGCAATCAACCGCAGGCCCTCGGGGTCTCCGGGCAGGACAGGTTCTTCAATGAAGAGCGGATGGTGCGGCTCCAGATACCGCACCAGGCGTTTCGCATCGGCGAAGGTGAGTCGGCCGTGGAAATCCGCCGCAATGTCCACCGCCGGTCCCGCCGTCTCGCGCAACCGGGCCAGGCGGGTGACGGCGGCTTCCATGACGGGTTGTGAGGAGATCACCCGCATGGGACCGGTGGCGTTGTATTTGAAGGCCGTCAACCCGCGCCGGTCGCGCAGGTCGCGGACCGAATTGACGTAGTCATCCGCGGTGCCCGCGTCGGTCCAGGCATATAGACGGATGCGGTCGCGGACCCGGCCACCCAGCAACTGGTGCACCGGTGCGCCCAAGCTTAGCCCCAAGATGTCCCAAAGCGCCATGTCGATGCCGGCAAGCGCGGAGCAGTGCACGGGGCCGCCCCGGTAAAAGCCGCCCCGGTAAAGATTCTGCCAGATGTGTTCGATGCGCCGGGGATCCTGGCCGATCAGCCAGCGGCTCATCTCGTGGATCATCGTCTCCACGGCGCGCGAGCGCCCTTCAAGCGTGGCCTCACCCCAACCGCTCGGGCCGGTGTCCGTATGGAGGCGCACCAGCAGCCAGCGCGGGCGCACGTGAAAGGTTTCGATATGGGTTATTTTCATGTGGGATGAAGCGACGAAAGGGCGCGGCTGCCTGAACGCTTATGAACTGGAAAGATCGGATTGTCGCTGGTGCGTCAGCGCAAGAGCTGTCCTTTTGGACGGATAGAGTAGGGAGGAGATTGCTATTTATTTTGTGGGGAGCGCCATTTTCGCAGCGCGCTTGAGATCGGTAGGTTTTGCAGGTTGTCAGGCCGACGTCCGGCGAGGACGAGGGCGACATTACGGGCACAGGTCAGACAGGATTGCTCCCTGCTTTCCCGCGTGCCCCCGCCCATGTGGGGTGTCAGCACGACATTGTCCCGTCTGCGCAGGGCGAGCGGCACCCGTGGTTCATCGGCAAATACGTCAAGCGCCGCCCCAGACAGCCGGCCCGATGCCAGCGCTTTGATCAGCGCCGCTTCGTCGAGGACCGGCCCGCGGGAGATGTTCACGAGGCAGGCGCCCCGTTTCATTTTCCGCAATTGCGCTGCGCCGATCATGCCACGGGAATCCTGGTTGAGCGGGACGTGCAGCGACACAATGTCGGCGCGGGCAAGCAGTGAGTTGAGCGGCGTGTAGCCGGGTGCGGCCGTGCGCGTTCGCTGGTAGTGGATGACTTTCAGGCCAAACCCGGCTGCCCGCCGCGCGACGGCGCGGCCGATCGCACCGTAGCCCACCAACCCCAGAGTCTTGTCGCGCAGCAGCCTGCCATCCCAGGCGCCGGGTTGGAAGCTGCGCCACTGCCCGGCGCGGACGTAACGGTCGGCCTTGGGCAGCCGGCGCAGCAGGGCGATGATCATCCCAAGGGTGAAATCGGCGGTGGCCTCGACAAAATAGTCGGGCGCATTCGTGGCGTAAACCCCATGCCGAGCCATCAGACCTAGGTCGAGTTTGTCCACCCCCACCGACGCGCTGGCGACGATGCGCAAGCCGGGCGCGCGGGCGAGAAGCTCGGCATCGACTTGCAGTTCACCTTGGCTGATGATCGCGGACAACTTGGGGGCCAAGCGCAGGACTTCGGCCCGGAGCGGGGTGTTGCCTCCACCGGAGCACGTCACGATACGGGCAATTTTTTTCAGCGGAGCCAGGCAGGCCCGGGGGACCGTGGCAGTGACCAGCACCAATGGCAGCGGAGAAGCGGACCCGGCAGGAGAACGGATGGACATGCAGGGTCAATTTTCCCGCCCGGTTGGGCAGGGCAAGGGCAGGACCATGCTATGGTAACAGGCGGTGTTCAGCGCGGACGAATGCTGGGTCCATCGACCCAAGCAGGCTCGGTCAGGACTTGGCGCGCGACCGCCGGCACACCGCGCTCATTGTTCAAAAGCTGGGTGGCCAGCAGATCCACGGCAGCGGCCACCACCTGTGGCCGGCGATGATCAATGCCTGCAAAATTCGGACACGGCCCGCTCCAATCATGGATCACCAAACCGCAATCTTCCGGGATGCGCACGTGCAGGTCTCGCAGCCAGTCGGGCACGTAGGAATCAAAGGAGATGATGGCCTCGGGTTTGTGCCGGCGATACCAGTCGCAGAAGTATTTTTTGTCCTCGGCGATATTGTTCTTGGGGAAAAGCAGCAGAGGCACGCGATCGCGCGGGGCAGCCTGCCGTTGGTAGTTGAGCATGGCACCGGTGTAGGTGTGATCGGAGCGGGCATCAATCCACCCGGTTACCGCCAGGCCGATGCGGCGGTAACCGCGCGCGGTCAGTTCGTGTGTGGCTTGGAATATGCCGCGGGTCATATTTGTGCTTGCCCGGTGCAGGGCCGGCTGGGGCAGGCCGTAGCCGAGGGTGACGGCGGCGAGGCCGGCATAGTTTATTTCCCGGCCGATGCTCCGCGATGACTGGGGGGAGACGATCACGCCTTCAATGCCTCTGGCTTCCAGTATCTGGCGCAGCCGGGCAGGGGACATCTTTGCCCGGTCGAGGCGAAACTCCTCGGCACGGTAGCCATAGCGGGCGGCCTGCTCATTGATGTCCCGGAGCGGGGTGTAGTGGTAGGCCGGACTCAACAGATCGTCGCCCTGGTGGTTGTCCCGCACGACGGCAATAACGGCTTCGGCACGACGATGGCGGTGGCTGCGCACGCGCGCCATCAGGCGGCACATATAGGGATCGGGCGCATAGCCCATTTTTTGGGCCGCGCCCAGCACGCGCCGCCGCGTTTCAGGTGAAACGCAGGACTGGTTGCGCAGCACGCGGGAAACTGTCATGGCCGACACACCGCAGGCGGCCGCCACGGCATGCAGACTGATTCCAGACGAGGACAGGCTCATTTAAGTTATCATAACAGATTGTCCGGTTTGCGCGTCAAGGGCGAGATGCGCATGCTTCGCGTCGTCATCATAATCGGAACCGTCCGCTTGGCTCTGCGCTTTGCGGTCAAGTTCAACAACCCTCCTGCACCATGAACCCCACCACATCCAAACCCCGGCTCTCGAGCCGTCGCGATTTCGCTCATCTGTTGTATGCAGCGAATCTTTTTTTGGTCTCATTGCTCCCGGCGCAATCTGTGCCTCAGCCTCCCGAGGCCGAGGCGGCCGATGACGATGTAGTCAAGCTCGCACCCTTCTCCGTGGAGACCAAGGCGGATGCCAGCGGTTACGGCGTCACTTCAGCCACTTCGGTCACCCGCCTGAACACCCCGCTGCGTGATATCCCGCAGACCGTGAACATCGTTGGCGAGCGGATGATCAAGGAGCTGGCGGCACCGACTTTGGGCGAGGCTGTGGCCTTCCTGCCTGGCGTGACTTCGCGCAATGGGGGCCAGGACCAGTTCCAAGTGCGCTCGATTGATGTCAACAGCCAGTTTCGCAACAGCTATCGTTATACAACAGGTTCTTCGCTGCATTTCCGCAAAGACATGGCTAATGTCGAAAGGATTGAGGTCATCAAGGGGCTGGGTTCCGCCACCACCGGTCGCGGCGAAGCCGGTGGCGTGGTTAACTTGATTACAAAGAAGCCTCAGGCAAAGAAAGGCGGCTCCCTTCGCTTCACCGTCGACAATTTTGGCTACCACAAGACAGAGCTGGATATGACCGGCCCCCTCACGTCTGACCGCCGGGTTTTCTACCGTGCCATCACTTCATACACCGGGGGCGAAACCTTCCTGCCAAACAACAAATACGACACCATTGCGTTTTTCCCCTCGGTGCATTTCCGCTTTAATGATCGGACCGACCTGTTGATCGAGGCCAGCCTGCAATCAGGCGCCACGCCTTCCGCCGAGTTTTTCGAAATCCAGGATGAGTTTCAGTTTTTCTTCCGCGCACCCAACGGCCAAGTCCTCCGCACCTTTCCTCAGGACG
>JAHCLN010000070.1 GCA_026125215.1 Opitutaceae bacterium | reverse complement strand
GCCCAGGGCCACCGCTTCTGGTTCGGCGTGAGCTGGGGCGCGCCCGACGATGTCATCGGCGCCGTGGTCGCCCGCGCCGCCGGGATCAATGCGGAGCGGCTCCGCGTGAACCTCGACAACACGCAGCTCTACGACCTGATGTGGGAGACGCTCTTCGGCCGCGAACTGCCGGAGGAGTGAGGGCGGATTTTACCGCCGGATGTGTCAGGCATCCGTCCTATTGAGGCTCGGCAAATCATACTGACACACCCCGGCGCTTGCGCGCCACCCCTCTCCAAGAGGGGACTCGAACCAACGTCCGCCAAATCCCCTCTGGAGAGGGGTGCCCGACAGGGCGGGGTGTGTCCGGCCAGAGTGCATCAACCTCACCTTCTCAGTCAGGCTATCGAGCAAAGCTCAATCTGAGCATTCTGAGGGCTTCACATGGTCTACACTTGCCAAAATCATAAAATCAGATTTTATGATTTATTATGAAAACCGTTACGGTAACGGAGGCTGCAAGAAATTTTTCCGACTTCATCAACCGCGTTCATTATCAGGGAGAGAGCGCGCTGCTGGTGAAGGGCGGCCGGCCGATGGTCAAAGTGACCCCCGCCCACCGCTCCTCCACCGCCGCCGAGTTGGCTGAACTCTGGCCCACCCTCGCCCATCTGACCGTGGCGGAAGCCGGGGTGCTTGGGGATGAACTTGAGGCCGCCCGCAATCGTCTGCCGGCCCCGGCATCGCAATGGGACTGATGCTCGACACCTCGGTCTTGATCGCGGCCGAGAAGCAGCGACTCGATCTGGCCCGCCTGCTCGCCGCGCACGGCGACGAACCGGTTTATCTCGCCGCCATCGCGGCCGCCGAACTGCTCCACGGCATGGAGCGGGCCGACACGCCGGAGCGGCGACAAAACCGTTCCCGGTTCGTTGAGTCACTCCTGGCCGCCGTCACGGTGATGGACTTCGATCTCCCGGTTGCCCGGCGTCACGCCGCCTTGTGGGCGGAGTTGGAATCGGCCGGCCGGATCATCGGCGCCCACGACCTGCAGATCGCCGCCACCGCCCTCCACCACGACTGTGCACTCGCCACCCTCAACCGGACGGAGTTTCTCCGCGTGCCCGGACTGAGGCTCATTGATCCCACGCCGTATCTCGCGAACTGAATTTCCCCCGCCTCAGCCCTTCACGCCGCCCGCGGCCACGCCTTCGATGAAGCGGCGTTGCACGAACACAAACAGCGCGATGACGGGCAGCACCATCACGGTTGCGAGCGTCATCACGAGATGCCACGGATGCTGGCCGATGCTGCCGCCGGTCAGTTGCTCCGCGCGTGCGATGAAGTAGAGCAGGCCCACCGGCAGCGTGACGAGTTCCTCGCTCTGCAGGTAGATGAGCGGGTTGAAGAGGTCGTTCCAGCTCCAGAGGAAGGTGAACACCACGACGGTGAGCACGGCCGGGAGGCTCATCGGCACGATCAGCCGCCAGAGGATCGTCCACTCCGACGCGCCGTCCATCCGCGCCGCCTCGATGAAGCTCTTCGGAATGGTGCGGAAAAACTGCCGCAGGAGGAAAATCCCGAAGACATTGCCGCCCAGCCACGCGGGCACGATCAGCGGCAGGTAGGTGTCCACCCAGCCCAGCGCCGCAAAGGCCTTGAAGAGCGGGATCACCGTCACCTGCGCCGGGAGCATCAGCGTGCTGAGCAGCAGCGCGAACCAGAATTCCTTGTGCCGCACCTCGCAGTAGGCAAAGGCGTAGGCCGCCGGGCAGCAGGTGAGCAGCGTGCCGGCGATCACCATCACGGAGACGAAGCACGAGTTCAGGAAAAACCGGTAGTAGGCGAATCCGTCCCAGACCGTCCGGTAGTTTTCCCACTGCGGATCGGCCGGCAGCCACGCCGGCGGGTGGCGCAGGATTTCGGGATAAGTCTTCAGGCTCGTGAGCACCATCCACCCGAGCGGCAGCAGCATCACCAGCGCCCCGCCGGCAAGCAGGAGGTAGAGGCAGAGGGTGGCGGCGGGCGGGCGGCGGTGCATGTCAGTTCTCGTAGTGCACCCACCGGCGGCTGATGCGGAAGTTGATCGCGGTGACGACCATGATGAAAATGAAGAGCAGCCAGGCCATCGCGCTCGCGAGGCCCATGTGGAAGAAGCCGAAGGCCTGCTGGTAGAGGTTCAGCCCGTAGAAGAGCGTGGCCCGCGCCGGCCCGCCGGGCGGGATGTTCTGCGTGATGCTGAAGGCGTAGGCGAGGTCGAAGACCTTGAGCGCGCCGATGACGCCCATGACGAGGTTGAAGAATATCACGGGCGAGATGAGCGGCAGCGTGATGTGCCGGAACCGCGCCCACGCGCCCGCGCCGTCGATGTGCGCCGCCTCGAAGAGTTCGCGCGGCACGGCCTGCAGGCCCGCGAGGAAGATCACCATCGGGTAGCCGAAGGCCCAGAGGCTCATCATGATCAGCACCGGCAGCGCCCAGGTGGCCGACATCGTCCAGGCCAGGCCCTCGATCCCGAACAAGGCGAGCAGTTGGTTGAGCAGCCCGCCGTCGCCCTGGAAGATGTAGCCGAAGATGACCGCATAGGCCGCCTGCGGCAAAATGGACGGCAGGAAATACACCGCGCGCCAGAAGCTCCGCGCCTTCACGGGTTGGTGCAGCAGCAGCGCGAAACCGAGCGCCGCGAGGAGCGCGAGCGGCACCTGCACGACGGTGAAGACCAGCGTGACCCGCACCGAGGCCCAGAAGGACGGATCGTGCAGGAAGAGATAGATGTAGTTCTGCAGACCGATGAACCGCGGCGGCGCTATGACCTCGTATTGGCAGAAACCCAGCCACAGCGAATACAGCATCGGCCACAGGCTGAAGGCGGCGAAGCCCGCCATCGCGGGGCCGGCGAAGAGCCAGAAGCAGAGTCGGTCGGCGCGGCGGGTGTTCACGGGGCGGCGGATTGGTGGCTACGAGCGTAAGCGAGGAGCCTCTCCTGCGCGGACTCCCGCAGTAATGGATCAAGCACGTAGGAGCCTGCTTGCAGGCGATGGTTTTTACGACCCGCGACCGTCCCTGGTCGCACCACGCAGCGGATGGCGCGTTTTAATGCAATATCGCCTGCGAGCAGGCTCCTACCCACACGGACTAAGGTGGCCGGAGTGTTCACGGATCGCGGGTGTCGAAGGTGGCAAGGAAGGCGTTGACCGCCGCGGCCGCGCGCCGGCCGGCTTCCTCGGGGCCGAATTCGCCGAGCAGCATCCGGTCAACCTCGGGCTGCACGATCTGCAGCATGATCTCGATGTAGTGCGAATGCCGCGGGATGTGTTCGCCGTATTGGAACTGCCGGTAGGCCGCGGCGAGGTTGCGCGGCCGGTCTTCCGGGCGGGCGTCGCGCATCTGCGCCTCGGCCACCGAGCGGCGCACCGAAAGGCTGCCGCGCGCGACGATGCGCGCGATGGCCTCGGGCCGCGTGAGAAATTTCGCCAGCGCCCAGGCCTCCTCGGGGTGCGGCGAGGTCTTGCTCACGCTGTAGCCGGCCATCGCCAGCTCGCCGCCCTTCCGCGTCACCGGCCCCTCGGGCAGGAGCTGCACATCCCAGTCGAGCCCCGGCATCTGGTTGTAGTTGAGCCAGTAGTTGACGTGCCCGCCCAGGATCATCGCCACGCGCTCGTTGACGAAGCCGTTGAGCGGCTCGAAACCCGCCGGCGCGCTGATGCCGTGTTTTTCGGATTTGTCGTAATAGAACTGCAGGCCGGCGATCGCCTCGGGCGAATCCAGCACGCAGCGCCGCCCGTCGGGCGTGAACACCGTGCCGCCCGCCTGCCGGACGTAGATGAGCCACTCGCCCCACCAGCCCTCGACGCGCGAGGAACCCCACACGCCGGGCCGGCCGGGACCGCCGGGCCGCGTGAGCGCCTGCCCGGCGCGCACGTAGTCGTCCCAAGTCCACCAGTCCTCCGGCTCGGGCACGCCGGCCTCGGCAAAGAGCCGGCGGTTGAAGTAGAGCAGCGAGAGATTCATGTATTCCGTGAGGATGTAATAGCGGCCGTGGAGCTGCATCGCGGCGCTGATCTCCGGAAAATAGTCGTCGAGCCCGATCTCCTCCGCGTCGCGCAGCATGAAGTCGGTGACGTCGCGCTTGAAGGGCAGCAGGTAGCTCATCCACACGTCGCCGGTGAAGAACAGGTCCGGCAGCTGCCCGGCGGCCGCGAGGATCTTGAGCTTCGAGTTGTATTCGCTGCCCGGCACCCAGATGACGCGGACCTTGATGCGCGGGTTGCGCCGCTCGAATTCAGCCACGTCGGCCTCGTAGAGATCGCGCAGCGGCGTGATGGGGACGAACCAGGTGATCTCCGTGCGCCCGTCCGCCGGCGGCTGGTGCCGCTGGTGTCCCGCCCACCAGAAACCCAACGCGGCGAGCAGGAGCACTGCCAACCAGGCCAGGAATTCGAGGATGCGGGACAACATGCGTGGTCAGGGGACACGGCCGCGGGGGTCGCGGCGGTGCGGGGTGGCGGGATTTGGCGCAACTCCGCGGGCGTTGGCAACCCCGCACATCGCGAATATCCTTCATCCGCGGACCGGCGATTATGATTTGCTCCGGCCCAAAGCTGCGGTCTGGTTGAGCGGCCCGCCCGTCAACCCCCACCGACTCCCATGATTGATGCCTTCAGAATCTGGTCGCGCCAGCTGGCCGACAACATCAACAACCGCCTCAGCCGTTTTTTCCGCCGCTGGCTGCGCAAGGGCGTGGAACTGGTGATGAGCGACATGGAGCTCGCCCTCTCTTTTCAGGATCCCGGCTCCTCCGCCCGGTTTGCCCTGCAGCATTTCGCGGGACTCCCGAATTTCAGGAACCGCGCGGAGCTCTTCCGCTGGGTGTTCGCCCAGCCCCTCCGCGAGGACGGGCTGTTTCTGGAGTTCGGCGTTTACAAGGGCACGACCATCAACCGCACGGCCGGGCTCAAGCCCCATGTCACCTTCCACGGCTTCGACTCCTTCACCGGGCTGCCCGAGCCGTGGATCCTCGAGGGCAACACCGGCATGTTCAACCTGGGCGGCAAACTGCCGCCGGTCCGGAAAAACGTCCGGCTCATCCCCGGCTACTTCAAGGACACGCTGCCCGGCTTTGTCGCCCAACACGCCGGCCGCGGCATCAGCTACCTGCACATCGACTGCGACCTCTACAGCTCGACCAAGACCATCTTCGACACCGCCGGCCACATGATCGGCCCGGGCACCGTGATCGTGTTCGACGAGTATCTGAACTATCCCGGCTGGCAGGAGGGCGAGCACAAGGCGTTCATGGAGTTCATCGACCGCACCCAACTGCGCTTCGCCTACATCGCCTACATCCGCACCGCCATGCAGGTCGCGGTGAGGATTCTCTGAACCGCGGACGGGGCGGCTTACTTCAGCCAGCGGTCGAACCAATCGAAGGCCTCGGCCTGCATCGCACGGCTGAACTGGTGGTGGCCGTCATACCACGAGGCCCGGAAATGACCGGGCGATCCGCTCGATGCGTAAACTGTCTCCAACTGCGCGACGGCCCGCTCCATCTCTGGCAGGCTGAACAGCGGATCGGCCCGCGTGTTCTGCACGAGCGCCGGCCGCGGCGCGCGCAGGCCGAGGATTTCGGGATAATCGAGATCGCGCGGCAGCAGGGGCACATAGCACATCCACGTGTGCGTGTAACTTTTGTGGAGCAGGTAGTCGCGCCAAGTCGTCATCATGCCCACGCAGACGGCGCACTTCACGCGTTCATCGAGCCCGGCAAGAAACGTGGTGCGCAACCCGCCGCCGGAAAGCCCGCCCACGCCGATGCGCGCCGGATCCACGTCGGGCCGCGCGCACAGCAGGTCCAGCGCCACCCGGTCCTCCGACCAGAACACGCCCGGCCAGGTGGTGCCGGCGCTGAAGAGCGACTTGGCCATGATGTGCTCGTGCTGGATCGCCCAGTCGTTGTAGGCGTTCATCCCGTCCTTGGTCGAATCGGTGTCGTCCACCACGATGCTCGGCAGCACGAACGGCACCTCCGCCGGCCGCACCCGCCGGCTGCCGAAGGCGTAGGCATCATGCACCTGCACGACATAGCCGCGGCGGGCGATCTCGTTGGCCCAGGCCAGGCCGGAGTAAGCATCGGCGCGGTGCGCCTGCACCAGCGGCGGCACCTCGGGGCCGGCCTGCGCAATCTTCTCCTTGCCGAGAAACTTGAAACCGCCGTGGTCGTGCAGCGCCACGATGCCCGGCAGCCGGCCGGTCGCGCCGGCGGGTTTCAGCACCCAGGCCTCGGTGGGCGCGCCGTAAGGCAGCCGCCAGGTCACCGCCTCGATGCTGAGCCCGTCATGCTCGCGCCGCCACTGCACCTCCGGCACCGGCGGGGTCGCCATCGGCGGCGGGGCCATGCACTCCAGCACGCGGGCCTTCGCCTTGGCCCGGCGCGCGGCGAACTCCCCGCGCGGACAGTCCTGCAACGAGAGCGGTCCGGGATTTTCCGGCAGGAGTGAAGCCGCCCACGGCCCGTAGGCACCGATCATGGTTTTCATTGAGTTCAAAATTGCAGGGCGGGATTTCCAAATCCCGCCATTAATCCGTGTTAATCCGTGCCATCCGTGGCTAAGATTTTGCTCCACACGACCTCTCTTACCGGCTCGCCGACGAAATGGATCTCGATCCGCGCCCCCGCGGCGGTTTCGTGCAGCAGGCAGTAATCCGCCGGGGCGCCCGCCCGCAATGCCGGTGGCAGACCCATAAAATCGGCCGGGGCGGTTGAGAAATAGTCCCATACGCGCTCCGGCCGCTCGCGCAGCATCGCGGCGGCGCTGCGCACACCTTCCAGCGGCGCGAGGCTCGAGCCCGCATAGTTTGATTTGCCCGGTTGCCGCACCACCCCGTCGGCACCGACCTCGACCCGCATGCCCGCCAGATCATAGGTGCCGGGGCCGGCGCCGGCGGCAGCCATGGCATCGGTCGTGTAACAAATCCGCCCCGGACCCAGCAGCCGGTGCATAAGCCGGAACAACACCGGCGACACATGGATGCGGTCCGGGATGAGACTCGCGCGCAGTCGTGGTTCGTCCAGCACGCGGAAAATGATGTTGTCGTGCCGGTGCAGCTCACCCGGGCAACCGTTGCCGAGATGCGTGAAACCCTCCGCGCCGGCACAGACCGCGTCCGCGATCTGCTCCGCCGTTGCGTCGGTGTGTCCGAGCCAGACCCGAAAGCCCAGCGTGCGCGCCACATGGATCGCCGTCGGCGCCGTCGACCACTCCGGCGCCATGGTGAGTAGCGTGGGGTCGTCGCCCACGAGTTCCTTCAGCTCCAGCATCCGCGCCGCCGAGGGCGGCTCCATGCACTCCGGCGGATGCGCGCCATGAAAGCCCGGCTTGGGACTCATGAATGGCCCCTCCAGGTGCCACCCGGCGATCCGGCGTTGCAGCAACGGCGAGGCGGCTCGCAGCGCCCGGTAATGCCGCAACCGCGCCAACATTTTCTCCCAACGGTTCGTGATCAGCGTCAGGAAAAAACGACCGCACGCCGCCCCGGCCAAGCCGGTCGCCGCGCGCTCGAGTTCGGCCAGCGTGCAGTCATCCCGCTGGAAATCCACGCCGGCGTAGCCGTTGACCTGGATGTCCACGAGCGGCGGCAGCAGGATGGGCAATCCGGCCTTCGCCGCGCCCACCGGCTCCAGCGAACGGATTCTTCCGTCAACCGTCGTCAGCCGCACAGTCCATCCGGTGCGGGAATCAACGGCTTCACGGACGGTGGGTTTCATGGGTGGTTAATCCTGTAAAATCCATGCTGCACTACTTGGTAGGGGCCGATCTCCGAGCGGCCCGTCTGGAAGCCGGGCCCTACCTGCAAGTCTGACAAATTTGCAGAGCACCACGACATATCACCGCGTCAGCAACGACGACGAATCCGCATCGAGGTAGAGCACCGCATGCGGTTGCCGCCGCAGGAAGCTGCCCGGGCACGTCGTCGCGACCGGGCCTTCCAGCGATGCCTTCACCGCCTCGGCCTTCCGCTTCTCCGGCACGACCGCGATCATGCGGCCCACGCGGCAGAGCGTCGGAATCGTGAGCGTGATCGCATACATCGGCACCGCATCGAGGTTCGGGAAATGCCCCTCGCCCACCTGCTGGCGGCGGCAGCCTTCGTCGAGCTTCACGATCTTGATGGCCTCGGGGTCGGCGAAGTCGGCGACCGGCGGGTCGTTGAAGGCGAGATGTCCGTTTTCCCCGATGCCGAGGCAGCACAGGTCGATCGGCAGCGCCGCGAGCGCCTGGGCATAGGCGCGCATCGCCTTGAGCGGCTCCAGCGCATCGCCTTCGAGGTAATTCGCCCCGGCCGGCCGCACCCGGTCGAACACCCGCTCCTTGAGGTATTTTCGGAAGGAAGCCCGGTGCGTCATCGGCATGCCGAGATACTCGTCCATGTGAAACAGCTCGATCTTCGCCCAGTCGATGCCGGCGGATTGCGTGAGCTTTTCGAGGAAAAGATCCTGCGAGTTGCCCGTGGCGATGATGGCACGGGCGCGACCGTTTTTCGCCACGGCGGCTTTCAGCACCGCCGCCGCGTCGGCGGCAGCGGCCGCAGCCATGTCGGCCAGCGGCCCAAAGGCCCGCACCGGCAGTTGATCAACCTGGAAGGAACGCACGGGGGAAACACTCATGGCAGTTGCAACCATCCATCGGGCAAAGCCGCGGAGTGACAACGGAAAAGCGTGTCCTTCCCCGCCGCTTTTCCTTTTGCGCCGGCCCGTCCGCCCGCCAAGCTGCCGCACCATGCCCGCCCCCACGCGCCTCGTTGACTCCCACCAACACGTCCGCTGGCACCAGCGCGACGAGCACGGCCTCATCGCCGACATGGACGCGCACGGCATCGCCTACGCCTGGCTGCTGTCGTGGCAGCTCAGCCGCGAGGACCAGGCGCCGGAATACAACCATGTTTACAACCCGGCGCACTTCGCACCCGACGGCACCCATCCCGGCATCCCGCTCTCCGACCTCCTCGACACAAAGAAGCAATATCCCTCGCGCTTCATCGTCGGTTTCTGTCCGCACCCGCTCTGGGCCAACGCCCCCGCCATCCTCGAAGCCGCCTACCACATCAACGGCGCCCGCGTCTGCGGCGAATGGAAATTCCGCGTGCCCTTCGACGATCCCCGCTGCCTCGCGATCTTCCGCAAGGCGGGGCAATTGAAGATGCCGGTCGTGCTCCACCTCGATGTGCCCCAGTTGCCCGACGAAAAAACCGGCGCACCCGTTTTCCAACCGCTGTGGTATGGCGGCACGGTGGCCGCGCTGGAGCGTGTGCTGCAGGCCTGCCCGGAGACGGTCTTCATCGGCCACGCGCCCGGCTTCTGGCGCGAGATCAGCGGCGATGCCGACGCCAGCCCCTCGCCCTATCCTGTCGGCCCGGTCACGCCCGGCGGCCGGCTTTACCGGTTGTTCGACACCTATCCGAACCTCTGGGCCGACCTTTCCGCCGGCTCCGGCCGGCAGGCGCTTTCCCGCGACCCGGCGCACGCCGCGCAGTTCATCACCCGCTACGCCGACCGCCTGCTTTTCGGCCGCGACTACTACGGCACCGAGCTGCACGAATTTCTCCAAACCCTGCCGCTCAGCGCCGCCGTCGTGGAAAAAATCTACTGGCAAAACGCCGAGCGCCTCGTCGCCCCGCCGCAGTCCTGACTTTTGCTTATCCGCGGATTCCGCTGATAAACGCGGATTGACCAGCCAGTCCGTCTATCCGCGTTCATCCGTGTAATCCGCGTGAAAATCTGAAATGCCCGCTTTCGCCCCATGAAAAAATTCGTCGTCCACGTCATCCCCAACGCCCACCTCGATCCCGTCTGGCTCTGGGATTACCGCGAGGGCCTCAACGAGGGCGTCGCCACCTGCCGCACCATCCTCGACCTCATGGAGGCGAACCCCGACCTCACCTTCATCCGCGGCGAGGCCGCCATCTACGAACACATCCGCCGCACCGATCCCGCGACCTTCGCCCGCATCCTCAAAAAAATCCGCACCGGCCGCTGGGATGCCGTCGGCGGCACCTGGATCCAGCCCGACACCAACCTCCTCGATAGCGAGACGCTCTGCCGGCACTACGACGTCGGCCTGCGCTATTTCCGCGAAAAACTCGGCGTGAAGGTGAAGTGCGCCTGGCAGGCGGACTCCTTCGGCCACACCGCCGGCCTGCCCGAGGTGCTCGCCGCCGGCGGCGTGGAAAATTTCGCCTTCACCCGTCCGCCCGCAGAAGTCCTGCCCCTGCGGCACCCGGCCTTCTGGTGGCGCGGCCGCGGCGGCGCGCGCATCCTCGCCTACCGTCCGCCCATCGGCTGGTATGGCTGCGAGCGCGACGAGATCCCGCGCCGTTTCGACCAGCTCGTGCCATGGGTGAAGAAATCCCCGCTGCGCAACCTCGCGATGTTCATCGGCCTCGGCAACCACGGCGGCGGGCCGAGCCAACGTCTCGTTGACGACATCCGCGCCTGGGCGAAGGCCCACCCGGAATTCGACGTGCGCTTCTCCAGCCTGCACTCGTTTTTCGCCGCGCTCCGGCGCGAACTCGCCGCCCCCGGCTCGCCGCGGCTCCAGGAAATCCGCGGCGAGCTGAACTTCTGCATGCGTGGCTGCTACGCCGCCGTCGCCCGCTTCAAGCACGCCTACCGCCGTGCCGAGCACGAGTTGCTGAGCGCCGAGCGCACCACCGCGCTGCTGACGCAGACCGGCCTTGCCCCGGCCGCGGATCTCGCCGGCGCCTGGGAATCGGTGCTGTTCAATTCCTTTCACGACATCCTGCCGGGCTCGAGCATCGAACGCGCCTTCGACGAGCAGTGCGACGAGGTCGGCGGTGTGCGCCACAGCGCGTGCGAGGCGGCCTTTCGCGCGCTCAACCATCTGGCCGGGCGCGTCCGCGTCGCCCTGCCCGAGGTCGCCGCCGACCACCCCAAGGCCGTGCCCTACCTCCTCTGGAATCCACACCTGCGGCCGGTGCAGACCTGCGTCGAAGTCGAGGCCTGCGTGGATCACCGGCCCATCGGAGCCTACAAGGACCGCCCAGCGGAGCTGCCCCTCGAGGTGCGGCTCAACAGCCGGCCGGTCCCGCACCAGGTCATCGCCACCGAGCACGAGTCCTTCGTGGACCTCGCCTGGCGCAAGCGCGTGGTCGTGCCCGTGACGCTGCCCGCCGCCGGCTGGAATGTCGTCACCCTGGGCTGGGTCGAAAAGCCCGCCGTGCCGGCGCCGCCCGCCCGGGCCACCGGCCGCGACCGCAGCATCCGCAACGATTTTTACCGCATCACCGCCCAGCCCGGCGGCCGCGGGATCCAGGTCATCCATCGCGGCAAAAACCTCTTCGGCCCGCGCGGCCTGCAGCTTGTGACCGTCGCCGACAACTGGGGCTCGTGGGGTTCGATGGATGAAAATCTCCCCGGCGTCCGCCTCACCAAGGAAATCGGCCGCTGGAAAATCGCGCGCGTCGCCGTCACCGAGACCGGGCCGCTGCGGGCCGCGCTCGTGGTGCGGCTGACCGCGCCCAAGGCGCATGTTGACCTCACCTTCCGGCTCACGGCCGGCACCGAGGAAGTCGCGATCGACGCGCGCGTATTCACCGACCTCGAGGCCGCGCGCGTCAAACTCGTGCTGCCCGGCGCGCGCTCGGTCGAATGCGAAGTCCCCGCCGAGCGTGTCCGGCGCACGACCGAGGGCGAGATTCCCGTCCTGCGCTGGTTGCGCGCCCGCGCCGGGCTGGGCAAAAAAGGCTTCGCCCTCGCGAGCGACGTGCTGGCCGCCTACGACCTGGAAAACGGCGACCTGCGCGTCACCCTCGCCCGCGCCACGCGCTACGCCCGCGCCGAGAACCTCGACCAGTCCAAGGAATGGTGGCGCCCGACCACCGACCGCGGCGAACTGCGCGAACGGCTGGTGCTGCTGCCGCCCAATGGTCCGGTCGAGCAAACCGCCGACCTGCTGAGCCAGCCGCCGCTCACGCTCCAGATCTGGGAAAACCGCAACGGCACTCTCCCCGCCGCGGGCACCCTGGCCCGACTGACCCCCGACACCGTCGAACTCCTCGCCCTCAAACCGGCAGCCACCGGCGCAGGCATCGAGGTGCGCCTGCGCAACCCGACCAACCGACCCGTTCGCCCCGTGCTCACCCTCGCCGGCCGCCGCCACGCCCCCGGCACCGTCGCCCCGGGCGAAATCGCCACCTTCCGCCTCGGTCGATCCGGCGCCAAACGCGTGCGTCTGGGAGATTAGCTTTCCGATACAATCGCCGCCGGCGGACGCTTGGCGCCTTGGCGGGCGCCGAGGTAGGCGGCGACGATGAAGCCGGTGATGCTCGCCGCCCAGAACCAGGGCGGATGCGGGATCGCGGTCAGGTTCATGAACCCGGAAATCAACATCATGCCGCCGATCATGTAGCCCTGCCGCGTGGCCGCATCCGCCGACAGCCGCGCCGCGATCCACGCGCCGGCAAAGGTGCCGGTGACATAGGAAAGCAGCACCAGGATGAGCGCCCCCATCGGGGCCGACATCATGATCGTCTCGCGGACGACGGGATCCTTCAAATCCAGGCCGGGCGGCGGCGGATACGCGAGATGCGCCAGCACCTGGATGAGCCCGATGCAGGCGATGGCCGTCAGGGCGCCGGCCAGCAGCGCGAGCAGGTTGCGGACAAGGGAAGACATGGGCGGGGTTTGTCAGCAGATGCGGCGCAAGTAAAGCGCGGCTCAATGCCGCCAGTCGTCCGCCGCATCCGCGATGAGCTGCGCCAGCAGCGGGAACCTCACCTCGCCGTAGTTGAGCGCGTAACACAGCCGGCCCTCGCGGAAGACCCACGTGGTCGGCACCCACGAGAGCGGGATGTCCATGAAACTCGTGATGCGGCCCTCGCCACGGCGGACATGATTGGGATGGTGCAGGAGTGTGAGATTTTCCTGACCACCCACGCCGCGCGCTTCCAGGTAATCGTAACCGGGATCGGAGCTGCGCACCGTGATGAAAATGAACCGCACCTCCGGGTGCGCCGCGATGAATTTGCGCCAGCCCTGCTCCTTGTGCTCCGCGGCACTGTTGGGGCACCACGGCGCCCAGAAATGCACGACCGTGATCCCGGGCTTCGCCGCCTCGGCGGCCACTTCTTCCTCGACCAGCAGCCAGCCCGGCGTTTGGGCCGACAGTGCAACCCCCAGCAATCCAAACAAAACAAGGATGCGTTTCATGGCAGCAGCATAGCCGGGCGGACCCACGGGGAAATCACGATTTTTCCCTCCATGGGGTGAGGCCACCACTGCAGGAGCCGCAACCAATCTGCCGCTTGCGGGAACGATCCGGCCGTTGCCGTCGTGGGGTGAATCCCCCGGGCGTGTTTTCGTTGCGGGACCCCGGGGACGTTCCTGTTGAATGTGAGCGTGCCATCTGTCCACCTCCCGGCCCTACACGCCGCCGAGCAAGAACTGCTGGCGGGCTGGGATACGCGCGAACTCGACAGCCCGCGGCTGCAACGCGCCGTCGCGGCCGCGCGCTCCCTGCTGGCAGAGACGAAAGCGGAAGATCCCGCGGTCGCGCGTCTCGCGGGCTGGAGCAACCTCGGGGCCGCCTACGGCTATCTGTTGAGCGCGGATTTCGGCAAAGCCTTGGACGAATCCGTCGCCGCAGCCGGCCAATTGACCGCAGCCGGCGATGAGTTCGGCACCGCCTGGGCCGGTGTGGTCCGGGCCACCGCGCATTTTTATCTCTGCCGCTATGCCGACGGCGTGTCACATGCGGAGGCTGCGCTCGGGCAGTTCGAGCGCATCGGTGACCTGCGCGGCCAGAGCGGCGCGCTCACCGCCATCGCCAACATCTGCCGCGTCAACGGCCAGCCGGCCCGGGCGCTGCGCTGCGCCCGCCTTTCGCTGGAACGCGCGCAGGCCTGCGGGCACGCCCCGTCCGAAGCCGTCGTGCTCAACAACCTCGGCACCATCGCCCACAGTCTCGGCGATTTCGCGCAGGCTGTGACCTATTTCGAACGCGCGCTGCACCTCGCGCGGCGCATCGGCCACCACCGCATCGAGATGCCGGCGCTGAACAACCTCGGCGCCAGCTGCGAGGCCGCGGGCGACGTGGCCGCCGCGCTCGAATGGCACCGGCAGAGTCTCGCCCTCAAGGAAAAGCGCGGCGACCGCCGCGGCCGGGCCATCTCGCTCAACAATCTCGGCATCGCCCTGAAGAAACTCGGCCGTCTCGACGAGGCGCTCGAACATCAGGAGCGCAGCCTGGCCCTCTTTCTCGAAGTGGACGACCGCTGGGGGCAGGCTTACTGCCACCAGGAATTCGGCGCGCTCGCGGTCGCCCGGGGCGATTTCACGGAAGCCCGCCGGCAGGCGGAACGCGCGCTGGAGCTGCGCCGCGCCATGGGCGACCGCCTGCTGGAGGCCGAGGCGATCCTCACCCTCGCCGATCTGCTGCTGGACCATCCCGCCGGACCCGGCGAAACGGACCGCGCCCGCGAGTTGGCGGAAAGCGCCCTGGCCATCGGCCGGGAGAGCAGTGCCACCGGCATCCAACTCAACGCCCAAAAAGTGCTGCACCGAGCGGCCAAGATTGCACACGATCTCCCGGCCGCCTTGGAACACTGCGAAGCCGTCATGGAGCTGGAACACCGCAGCTCCACGCAGGAAGCCGACCAGAAGCTGAAAAACCTGCGCGTCCTGCACGAGGTGGAGGCAGCCCAGCGGCAGCTCGAGGCCGAGCAGCACCGCTCCCGCGAACTGCAGGCGGCGCTCGAGCAGGCCGAACAGCACCGACGCCGTGCCACCGAGGCGGACGAATACAAGAGCGAGGTGCTCCGCATCGTTGCCCACGACCTGCGCAGCCCGGTCGCCGCCATCCGCTCGCTGGCGGACCTCGTGGCCGAACGTCATCCCGGTGACGCGGAGACCGCCGAATTTTCCGCGATGATCAGCCGGTCGGCGGACTCGGTGCTCGGCATGGTGGGCAATCTGCTCGATGCCGCCGCACTGGAGGAAGGCCGCATGGCTGCGATGCTGCGGCCGCTCGATCTCCGCCCGTTGCTCACGGAGCTCGCCCGCCTGCACGAAGCCCAGATCCGCGCCAAGCACCAGCGCATCGAACTCCGGCTGGAAGGCGATTTGTCCTGCACCGGCGATCCGCAGCTGCTCACCACGGCGGTCGCCAACCTGCTTTCCAACGCCTCGAAGTTCAGCCCGGACGGCAGCTGCGTGCGCCTGCTGGCCGCGCGCGGGCCGGCCGGGGAAATCCGACTCGCGGTGCAGGACGAGGGCCCGGGCCTGACCGCGGAAGACCGGATACGGTTGTTCGGCAAATTCGCCCGGCTGTCCGCGCGGCCCACGGCCGGCGAAGGTTCCAGCGGACTCGGCCTCTATATCGTCCGGCAGCTGGTTGCCTTGCATCACGGGAGGACCTGGGCCGAATCGGCCGGTCCGGGACACGGCAGCACCTTTTTCATCGCCCTGCCGGCCGGTTGATTACCCCGGCTAATCACCGCCAGTCCAGCCCGTGACATCTGTCGGCCGGAGGCCGATTTCGGGCAACGTTCCGGAGTCCGGTGAGTCCAACGTAGCGTATGACCCAAAATCCGCCAACCCCCGAAGACCTCGCCGCCAAACTCATCATCCGCGGCATCCACCTCGACCTCACCGACGCCCTGCGCAACATCGTGACACAAAAGGCCGAACGGCTGCTCCGGCACAACGAACATCTCATCCGCATCCGCATCGACCTTGAGCACGACAAGACCCGCGGCAGTGCCGACCAGTTCATCGCCAAAGGTCATCTCGAGATCGGCGGCCCCGACCTGCTCGCCAGTGTCGCGACCGAGGACTGCTACAAGTCGATCGACCTCCTGATGGACAAGCTCGACCGTCTGATCCGCCGCCGCCACCGGCGGTTCAAGGACAAGCGCAACCACCCGCACGCCGTCGAGCTGACCGACGCCCTGCCCAAGACCTGAGCGGCCCGCTCAGTCCCAGATTGGTCGCCAGTTGCGCGGATAATCCGTGAGCGCGTTGAGCGCGGTCGTCTCATCCGGGGTCAGCCGGCAGCCGGCCGCGCCGAGGGATTCCTGCAACTGCGCCACGGTGTTGGCGCCGATGATCGGCGACGTCACCACCGGGTCGCTGAGCAGCCAGGCCAGCGCGGTCTGGGCGACCGTCCGGCCGCGGGTGCGGCCGATTTCCTCCAGTTTTTCGATGACGGCATAGCCGCGGTCGTGGGCATATTTGCCGGCGATGTGCTGCGCCCGCACGCTGTCCACCGCCCGGCCGCGCCGGTATTTGCCCGTGAGAAAACCCGCCGCCAGCGGCGAATATGGGATGACGCCGAGATTGTAATGCCGGCAAAGCGGCTTCGCCTCCATTTCGAACAGCGACCGCTCCATCAGGGAATACTCCGGCTGGTAGCTGACGAACCGCGGATAACCATTCTGGTCGCTCCGCCAGAAAGCCTCCATCAGCCGCCACGCGGGATAGTTGGAGGCGCCGATCCAGCGCACCTTGCCGCCGCGCACCAGCACCTCCAGCGCCCCGAGCGTTTCCTCGATCGGTGTCGCGAGGTCGGCCCAGTGCAGCTGGTAAAGATCAATGCGGTCCACCTGCAGGCGGCGCAGCGAGTCCTCGCAGCAGCGGATGACGCGGTCGCGCTTGAGCCCCTCGCCGCCCGGGCCCTCGGCCATCTTGCCGCGCACCTTGGTGGCGATCACCATCCGGTTGCGGTTGCCGCGCGCGCGCAGCCAGCGGCCGATGATTTCCTCGGAGCAACCGCCGCCGGCCAAGCCCCGCGGCCCCCAGTTCGTGTAGATGTCGGCCGTGTCGATGAAATTGCCACCCGCCGCCGCAAAGGCATCCATCAGCGCGAAGGACTGCGCCTCATCCGCCGTCCAGCCAAACTGCATCGTGCCGAGGCAAAGCTCGGAAACCATCAGGTCGGAGCCGCCCAGTTTGCGTTTTTCCATCCCGGCAGTGAATGCAGCGCGGCCGCGGTTACAACCCCGGGAGTGGAGAATCACCCCACCCAGGCGAGGCCCACGCGCAGCCACAGCGGGATCAGCAGGATACCCGCGACCACGGTGGCGAGCACCACGCGGACCGCAACGAGGCCGTGCCCGCCGTGGTGCTTGACGATCACGAGCGGCAGGAAGCCCGCCGGCATCGCCGCCTGCACGAGGATCACATGCTTCAGCTCCGACGAAAACGGACCGTAGCGCGCCAGCGCCAACATGAGGACGGTGAGCACCCCGAGCCGCAGCACCACCGAAGCAATCGTGGTCCGCACATCCACCAACGCCGACGGCTTTTGAAACAGATGCTCCGCCAACACCGCGCCGCTGAGAATTAGCCCGAGCGGAATCGCGCAGGCCGCCAGCGCGTGGATCACACCGGCCGCGACCGCCGGCACCTGCCCGCCAA
>JAHCLN010000007.1 GCA_026125215.1 Opitutaceae bacterium | reverse complement strand
CAGGTCGCCCGCGCCGGCACGGTGACCACGGCGGTGGCCAATGTGCTGATCGCGCCGGAGGCGGCGCTGGAACCCCTGGTGGACCGGGTGTGGCGCGCCCACGCCAAGTTTCACGGCTTTCGTTACCGCACGGCCGGTCCCGCCGCCGGCGGCACGGTTGATTTTGGCCGCACTGAGTCCGGCGAGTACCGGGCGGCCGTCGCCCGGGCGTTGGAGCGCATCGCGGCCGGAGAGTTCAGCAAGATCGTGCTGGCCCGCGTGCAGGAAGTCGCGGCCTCCGAGCCGCTGCATCCGTTGCGCATGCTCAACGGCCTGCGGCAGCGTTTCCCCGACTGCTACGCCTTTTCGCTGGCGAACGGGGCGGGGCAGAGCTTCATCGGCGCGAGTCCCGAACGGCTGGTGCGCGTGAGCAAGGGGGTCGTCGAAACCGAGGCCCTCGCCGGCACCACCCGCCGCGGGGCGGGCGCCAGCGAAGATGCAGCGCTGGCCGAGGCGCTGCTGCGCAGCGACAAGGACCGCCGCGAACATGAGCTGGTGGTGGAAGCCGTGGTCGGCCGCCTGCGGCGGCTGGGGCTCACCCCCGGACCGGCCGCCACGCCCGGCCTGCGCCGGCTGGCAAATTTGCAGCACCTGCACACTCCCGTGCGGGCGGACCTGGTGCCCGGGGTGCGTCTGCTGGATGTGCTCGCGGCGCTGCATCCCACGCCGGCCGTGGGCGGCACGCCGCAGGACGCGGCCTTGGCGCGCATCCGGGAGCTGGAGGGCTTCCCGCGCGGACTGTATGCCGGCGCCCTGGGCTGGACGAATGCGCGCGGCGGCGGCGAGTTTTTTGTGGGCCTGCGCTCGGCGTTGGTCGAGGGCGTGCGCGCCCGGGTCTATGCCGGCGCCGGGATCGTGGCCGGCTCGACCCCGGAGAAGGAGTTTGCCGAAACCGAGCTGAAGTTTAAGGCCATGCTCGACGCCTTGTCCGTCCCATGAGCCCGACCCTCGACTTCCGCAACACCAACTCCCTCTGGGGCAGCGTGCTGGCCGAGACGCTGGTTCGCTGCGGGGTGACGCACGCGGTGGTTTCGCCCGGCTCGCGGTCCACGCCGCTCACGCTGGCCTTCGCGGCGCACCCGCAATTGGAGGCGATCCCGGTGCTCGACGAGCGCTCGGCGGCATTTTTTGCCCTGGGGCTGGCGAAGCGCAGCCGTCGCCCGGTGGTGCTGCTCTGCACCAGCGGCACGGCGGGGGCGAATTATTATCCGGCGGTGATTGAGGCGCAGGAGAGCGGCGTGCCGCTGCTCGTGATCACCGCCGACCGGCCGCCGGAAATGCGAGCCTGCCATTCCGGCCAGACCATTGACCAGCAAAAGCTCTACGGCGGCCATGTGAACTTTTACCACGAGCTGGCCGTGCCCGAGGCAAAACTGCCGCTACTCGCCTACCTGCGCCAGACGGTGGCGCACGCCGTCGGGCGGACGCTGCGGCCCGGTCCGGGGCCGGTGCATCTCAACGCGCCCTTCCGTGATCCGCTGCCGCCGGTCGAGGACGGCAGCGCGCGGGGACTGGCGGCGGAAATCACCGCGGACTTTTTTGCCCATCTGGCCCCGCCGGCGCCCGGCGTTTCGGGTGTGACCGTGTGGCAGCGGCCGGTCACGACGCGCGGTCTCATTGTCGCCGGCGCAGATGACCCCGCCGATCCGGCGGCCTATGCGGCCAAGGTCCGGGAGTTGTCCGCGGCGCTCGGCTGGCCGGTGGTGGCCGACGGGATTTCCGTGCTGCGTCACCATGCCGCGCCGGATATGCCGGTGATCACCGCCTACGATGCCTTTTTGCGCAACGAGGCGCGCGCGCGGGCGCTGACGCCGCGCACGGTGCTTTGTCTCGGCACCTGGCCCACCAGCAAGGTGTTGCGGCAATGGCTGGAGCGGAGTCGGGCGGAAATCGTGCTGGTGAGTCCGCGGGTGGACAACCGCGACGCGCTGCACGGCCGCACCCGGCATCTGCCGGCGGGGGCGGAGACGCTCGCGGTTGAAAAAGCCGGCGCCGTTGACCCTGCTTGGCTGGCCGCCTGGCGCGACGCCGAGGCCGCGGCGACCGCAGTGCTGCGGACGGCCGCACGGGAGGGCGGGGGAGTGTTCGAGGGCGACGTGGTCACCGCCTTGCACGCGGCACTGCCGCCGGAGACACCGGTATTGGTGGCGAGCAGCATGCCGGTGCGCGACGTGGAGTATTTCTGGCCGGCCAACGACGCGCGGCGCCGGCTCTATTTCAACCGCGGGGCCAACGGTATCGACGGCACGCTGGGCACGGCCCTCGGCCTCGCGCACGACGGTCCGCCGACGGTGCTGTTGACCGGCGACCTCGCCTTCCTGCACGACGCCAACGGCCTGTTGCTGCAGCCGAAGCTGCGCGGATCGCTGACGGTGGTGCTGATCAACAACCGCGGCGGGGGGATTTTCGAACACCTGCCGGTGGCGCAGTTCGACCCGCCGTTCGAGGAATTCTTTGCCACGCCGCAGGCGGTGGACTTTGCAAAACTGTGCGCCGCCCACGGCGTCGCGCATGTCGCGGTGCGCGGGCTCACGCAGTTGACGGCCCTGCTGGCGGAGCCGCCGATGCCCGGCATCCGCGTGTTGGAAGTCGCCACGGACCGCAAACGCGACGCCGCGCTCCGCAAAAAACTGTTTGCCGCCGCGGCCAAGTCCGCGGGTTGATCCGGCTTCGGGTCAGGCGGGAGCGGATTTTTCCGACATGGCCGGGCCGATGACAAGGGGATGGGCGGCGATGGAGGTGACGGCGAGCTGGTCCCAGCTGCCGGTCCAGAGCCCGATGCACTCGTCGGTCTTGATGAAGACGGGGCGTTGCGGCATCGCGTAGTTCTTCGGTGGGTGCCAGCCGCCCTCGATCCAGTCGGGCAGGTCGGGGCCGAAGCGCACGGCGTCCTTGCGGCCGACGAGACCGAAGACGCTTTGCCAGAGGTAATCGCCGATTGCCCAGTGCTGACCCTGCTCGAGCCAGAGGCACTGGTCGCCGAGGAGAACGGATGTGCGGTTGTCCGGCGCAAAGAAGGCATCCCAGAAGCCCGCGTCCACGCCGTGGCGGTGCACGAGGTGGCGGAAGTCATGGCTTTGCCAGCCGGTGCTGGGAGCGATGTCCACTTCGCTCTGCCAGCCGGTGCCGGAGACGAGGAAACCGCGTGGGTGCTGGTAGGTGGCGTAGGTGCGGTCACAGGCGGCGAGGAAAGATTCGAGCTCGGCGTCGGGACGCAGACGGACGTAGCGCTGGATGCCTTCGAGGGTGTCGCCCATGCCGGCAATGAGCATGGGGCCGCGGTTTAGGTGCCAGCGGTTGTGGGCGTAATACCACATGCGATGGCAGCGCGTCTGGCCGCGGGAATCGATCCAATGCGAGCGGGCGACGTGGCGGCAGAGCTTGGCGGCTTCGTCGAGGTAGCGGCTGTCACCATAGATGTCGGCCGCGAGGAGGAGCGGACAAATCATGAGGCCATAATACTCGGAGGGCTCGAGGATGTCCTTGATGCCGAGCACGCGCAGGGTGCCGGCGCTCTCGGGGTCGGGCATGCCGGCGAGGTGGAAGGTCCTGATCATGTAATCAAGATCCTCGCGGGTGGAGTCATACCAGCGGCGGTCCTCGAAGGCGCGGATGAAGAGCAGTTTTCCCCAGATGCGGGCGTAGTCCTGGTTGGCGACGGAGGTGGCATCGGGTCGGCCATTTTTGCCGTAGGGGAGGCAGCCGACTTCCATGTTGCGGATGATGGCGGCGCGGATCTCGTCGAGGAGCTTCGGGGCGAGCCAGTCGCGGGCGTGGAGGGCGGTGAGGCAGAGGGACAGGTTGGGGACGGCGTTGTGGATGAGTCCCTTTTTGCAGATCTCGCCGGCGTTGAAGCCGATGTGGTCATATTGGCCGTCGGGCAGGAAGGTCGTGGCTTGGAAGTGGACCAGACGCTCGAGGATGGCCTTGGCGCGAGGGTCGGGGCGGAGGGCAATGGCTTCGGCAAGGCCGGCGAGGAAGGGCGAGGCCCAGGTGGTATGGCCGGCGGTGTAATCGGCCAGCCGGTAGGGGTTGACGCCCCAAACGGGGTGATTGTGGAAGCCATGGATGGCGCCGGAGGGTTGCACCCACGAGTGCAGCCAGTTGCCGAGTGCGGCGACGTTGGGGAGTGCGGAAGAGATCATGAGGAGGATGTGGAAATGGGTTTCAGATTTTCATCACGGGTAGGTGACTCTTCGGCCGCTGGACCAGTTTGCGGAGCGCTTGGGCGCACTGAAATTCCTAGGCTGATAGAAGTGATCAACAGCCGCAGGCGCCGCGTTGCATGACGAGCAGGTCGTCGCGCACGGCCCAGCCTTCGTGGAGCCAGAAGGCGCGGCCGCTTTCGTTGGTGGCGTAGAGGTAAAGGTTGCACTTCGGGATGCCGAGCGCGCGCAGGTTGGCCAGGCACTCGTTGACCAGGGCCCGGGCGAGTCCGCGGCCGCGGGCCGCCGGCGTGACGACGAGGTGGTGCAGGTAACCGCGGCGGCCGTCGTGGCCGCAGAGCACCGTGCCCACGATGGCGCCGGTGGCGTCCAGCGCCACAAGGCTCAGGCCGGGATTACGGTCGAGAAACAGGGCGATGGCCTCGGGCGTGTCGGACTCGTTGAGTCCGATGCCTTCGGTTGCCGTCCACAGGGCGTGCACGACGGCGTAGTCGGCGAGGGTGAGCGGACGCAGGGAGTGGCCGGCGGGCAGCATGGCCTAGAGCTGGATGGGCAGGCCGACCTCGATGATCTGCATCGGCGGGAGTTGGTAATAATCGCGGGCCTGGCGGGCGTTGCGGGTGAGGAAGGCGTAGAAGTGCTTTTGCCATTCCCACATGCGGGCTTCGCCGCCGGTCACGATCATCTCGCGGTTGAAATAGTAGGTGGCCTCGGCCGGCTTGAGCGGCACGCCGGCGTCGCGGATGCGTTCGATGAGCGACTCGACGTCGGGCGACTCCATGTAGCCGTAGCGGGCGATGGCGCGCCAGACGCCCTCGCCGAGCTCGCGCACCTCCAGGCGCTCGGTATCGGTCACAAAGGGCAGCTCCTCGGTCATGACGCTGAGCAGCACGACGGTCTGGTGCAGGACCTTGTTGGCCTTCACATGATGAAGGAGGACCAGCGGCGTGCCGGTGGGGTTGCCGGCCATGAAGACGCCGGTGCCGCGCACGCGGAGGATGTGCTTGCTGGCGGCGATGTCGCACAGCTCCCGCTCGGTGATTTCGTTGGCATAGACCCGGCGGAAGATCTCGAACTTCCCGGTCTTCCACGTGTGCATGATGGCGATGAGGCCCACGCCGATGGCGAGCGGCAGCCAGCCGCCGTCCACGACCTTGTGGAGGTTGGCGTAGAGGTAGCCGAGGTCCACGAACGCGAACAGGCCGCAGAGCGGGGCGGCTTTCCACACCGGCCACTTCCAGGTCCGCCGGGCCACGAGGTAAAAGGCGAAGGTGGTGACGGTCATCGCGCTGGTGACGGCGATGCCGTAGGCGGAGGCAAGGTTGGAGCTGGACTTGAACCCGAGCACGATGGCGATGGCGCCGAGTGCGAGGGCGGTGTTGACCAGCGGCAGGTAGATCTGGCCGCTCTGCGCGGCGTTGGTGTGGCGGACGGTCAGCCGCGGAAAGAAGCCCAGTTGGATGGACGAGCGGATGAGCGAGAAGGTGCCGGAGATCATCGCCTGGCTGGCGATGATGGCCGCGAGCATGGAGAGCACGAGCAGGCCGACGCGCAGCGGGCCCTCCGGGGCGATGGCGAGGAAGGGGTTCTCCACCGTGCCGCCGTGCGAAATGACATAGGCGCCTTGGCCGAAATAATTCAGTGCGAGTCCGGGCAGGGCCATGCCATACCACGCCAGCATGATGGCCCGGCGGCCGAAATGGCCCATGTCGGCGTAGATCGCCTCGACGCCCGTGATGGCCAGCACGATGCCGCCCAGCAAGGCGGTGATCTGCAGCGGATGGTCGCGCAGCAGCACCCAGCCGTGCCAGGGATTGAGCGCCTGCAACACGACCGGCGTCTGGATGATCTGCCAGAGCCCGAGCAGCCCGAGGCTGACAAACCAGACCAGCATGACCGGGCCGTAAACCCGCCCGATGGCGCCGCTGCCGCGGCTCTGGAACCAGAATACCCCCGCCAGCACCACCACCGCGATGGGGATGACCCAGCCGCCGGCGCCGGGCGCGATGAGGGTGAGACCTTCCGCCGCGGACAACACCGAGATCGCGGGGGTGATGACACCCTCGCCGCAGAGCATGCTCGCGCCAAAGAGGATCAGGATGGTGCCGGCGCCGATGGCGCGCTTCTTGGCGGTGCCGGCATCGAGCCGGGCCTTGGCGAAGAGGGCGAAGATGCCGCCTTCGCCGCGGTTGTCGGCCCGCGTGACGAAGGTGAGGTATTTCCAGCTCACCACGATCATCAGCGACCAAAAGATCAGCGACAGGATGCCCAGTACGCCGGTGGTGCGGTCGGCCTCGGGCAGGTGGAGGATGGACTCGCGCAGGGCGTAGAGCGGACTGGTGCCGATGTCGCCAAAAACGACGCCCAAGGCGCCCAGTGCCAGCCCGGCCTTGGCTTGCTGGCGGAGATCGGTCCCGGACGAATCGGTTTGCATGTGCGCCGGCATCTTGGCGGCCGACCGCGGCGCTCCAAGCAGTTTCGTTGCCCTGCTGGCGTAAAACATTTGCGCGCAGGGGCTTTTCAACCAGCATTCCGGGCATGGTCCCCGTCTGGAAAACCGTCAAAACCTACTCTGACATCCGTTACGAAAAGGCCGCCGGCATCGCGAAAATCACGATCAACCGGCCCGAAAAGCGCAACGCCTTCCGGCCCGAGACCGTGGCCCAGATGTTCGAGGCGTTCAGCGATGCGCGCGACGACCAGGCCATCGGCGTGGTGCTGCTGACCGGCGCGGGACCGCACACCGACGGCAAATACGCCTTTTGCGCGGGTGGCGATCAGAGCGTGCGCGGTCCGGCGGGCTACGTGGGCGGCGACGGGGTGCCGCGGCTCAACGTCCTCGATTTGCAGAAACTCATCCGCTCGATGCCCAAGGTCGTGATCGCGCTCGTGGCCGGCTATGCCATCGGCGGGGGTCACGTGCTGCACGTCGTGTGCGACCTCACGATCGCGGCGGACAACGGCATCTTCGGGCAGGTGGGGCCGCGCATGGGCAGCTTCGACGGCGGTTTCGGCGCGAGCTACCTCGCCCGGCTCGTGGGGCAGAAGAAGGCGCGCGAGATCTGGTTTCTCTGCCGCCAATACAACGCGCAGGAGGCGCTGGAAATGGGCCTCGTCAACCGGGTCGTGCCCGTGGCGGAACTGGAGGCCGAGGGCGTGAAGTGGGCGCGGGAAATTTTGCAGCACAGCCCGCTGGCAATCCGGCTGCTCAAGAGCGGCTTCAACGCCGAGCTCGACGGCCAGGCCGGCATCCAGGAACTCGCGGGCAACGCCACCTTGCTTTATTACATGAGCGAGGAAGCGAAGGAGTTTCACTCGGCCCAGCGCGAGAAGCGCAAGCCCGACGCCGGCCGGTTTCCGTGGCTGCCGTGAGCGGGCGGCGGATTTTTTCATCCGCCGGCAAAAGCGCTTTGCCTCCGGCGGGGTTTGTCCCACCAATCTTCCGGCCATGAACCCTGAAGCCAACCTGGCCGCCCTCGGCCTCACCCTCCCGAATCCGCCCGCCGCCGCGGGCAGCTATGTGCCCACCGTGCGCACCGGCAACCTGCTGTATTGCGCCGGCACGATCTGCATGATCGACGGCAAGATGACGCACACCGGTCAGGTGGGGAAGGAGCAGACCATCGAGACGGGCGCCCAGTCCGCCGCGATCTGCGCGCTCAATACCCTGGCCAACATCAAGGCCGCCGTCGGCTCGCTCGACCGCGTGGCGCGCATCGTCTTCGTCAGCGGCTTCGTCAACGCCGTGGACGGTTTTGCCGACAGCCCCGCCGTCATCAACGGCGCGAGCGACCTCTTTGTGAAGGTCTTCGGCGACGCCGGCAAACACGCCCGGGCCGCGGTCGCGGTCAACGGCCTGCCGAAGGGCACCACGACCGAGATTCAGGTCGTGGTTGAACTGAAGGCCTGATTGTTTTCGTTTGCTTCGCCGCCGGGCGGATACCCGGCGGCCCAACCCCCGTTTGCTCCCCATGAAAAAGATTCCCCTGCTGTCGTGCTTCGTCTTCACCGCCGCGGTCCTTGTGGCCCAGAACTATCAGATCGCGGTGGTCCCGAAGGGCACCACGCATGAGTTCTGGAAATCCATCCACGCCGGCGCCCTCGCCGCGGCCGAGGAACTGAAGGCCGAGGGCGTCAACGTGAATGTCATCTGGAAGGGCCCGCTGCGGGAGGACGACCGTGAGCTGCAGGTGCAGGTGGTGGAGAACTTTGTCGCCCGCCGCACGAGCGGCATCGTGCTCGCGCCGCTCGACGCCCGCGCGCTGGTCGCCCCGGTCGAGACGGCCGTGCGCGCGCGCATCCCCGTGGTCATAATTGATTCGGGCCTGAGCTCCGCGGCCCCGGCCAGCACGGTCTCGACCGACAACTACAAGGGCGGCGTGCTCGGCGCACGCCGGCTGGGCGAGCTGCTCGGCGGCAGCGGTAACGTCATCCTGCTGCGCGTGCTGGCCGGCTCCACCAGCACGGAGCAGCGCGAGGCCGGCTTCCTCGACACCATGCGGGCGGAGTTTCCCGGCATCCGCATCCTGTCGAGCGACCAGCACGCCGGCGCGACCCGCGACACCGCCTACCGCGTGTCGCAGAACCTGCTGAACCGCTTTGGGCGCGACGTGAACGGCATCTTTGCGCCGAATGAATCCTCCGCCACCGGCATGCTCCTCGCGCTGCGCGATGCCGGTCTCGCCGGCGGGCGCGTGAAGTTCGTGGGTTTCGATACCGGCACGCAGACGCTGGCGGGCCTGCGTGCGGGCGACCTGCAGGGCCTCGTGGTGCAAAACCCCTTCCGCATGGGCTATCTCGGCGTGAAGACGATGGCGGCCGTCCTGCGCGGCCAGCCGGTCGAGAAGGAAATCGACACCGGTTGCGTCCTCGTGACCGCCGAGAACATCGGCGAACCGGAGATCGCCGACCTCATCAATCCGCCTTTGGACAAGTATCTGAAGTGACACGGCTCCGGCTCACCGGCATCGACAAGGCCTTCGGCGCCACGCAGGCGCTGCGCGGCGTGTCGTTGGCGGTGGCGGCGGGCGAGGTGCATGCGCTCATCGGCGAAAACGGCGCCGGCAAGAGCACGCTCATGAAGGTGCTGAGCGGTGTCGTCCGGCCCGATGCCGGCACGATGGAGCTGGACGGCGCGCCGTATCTTCCCTCCGACACCCTGGCCGCCCGCCGGCACGGCGTGGCGATGATCTACCAGGAACTGAGCCTCGCGCCGCACCTGAGTGCCTGGGAGAACATCGTGCTCGGGTCGGAACCGCACCGGCTGGGTTGGCTGGACAAGAAGGAGGCCCGCGCGCGGGCCCGGGGAGCATTGGCGCGGCTGGCCCACGGACATCTGGACTTGGACCGGGCGGCCGGGGAGTTTTCCATCGCCGAACAGCAGGTGATCGAGATTGCCCGGGCGCTGCTGGCCGAGCCGCGGGTGCTCATCATGGACGAGCCGACGAGCAGTCTCACGCAGGCCGACACGGAGAGGCTCTTTGCCGTCGTGCGCCAGTTGCGGGCGGAAGGCGTGAGCGTCATTTACATCAGCCATTTTTTGGAGGAAGTCCGGCAGGTCGCCGACCGGTTTACGGTGCTCAAGGATGGGCAGACCGTGGGCTCCGGCGAACTGGCGGCGGTCAGCCAGGCGGAGATTGTCCGGCTGATGGTCGGCCGGGAAGTGCGGAAGCTGTATCCCGCGCGCACCGGCCGGCCCGGCGCCGTGGTGCTGACCCTGCGCGCCCCGTCCGGACCCGCACTGGAGCTGCGCGCCGGCGAAATTCTCGGCGTGGCCGGACTGATCGGCGCGGGTCGCACGGAACTGCTGCGGGCGGTGTTCGGCTTGGACAAGAGCGCGCTGTATGTGACGACTCCGGCGCGGCGCTGGGCGGAAGGCGTCGGCTTCCTGAGCGAAAACCGCAAGGAGGAGGGGCTCATGTTGCCGCTCTCGGTCGCGGAAAATACCACGCTGACGAAATTCTCCGCCCTGGCGCGCGGCGGCTGGCTGCGCACGGGTGGCATCGAGGCCGTGACCGCGGACTGGATCGGCCGGCTGGGGATCAAGACCCGTGGGCCAAAGCAGGCCGTCGGCGAATTGTCGGGCGGCAACCAGCAGAAAGTGGCGCTGGCCCGGCTGCTCCAGCATCCGGCGAAGATCCTCCTGCTCGACGAGCCGACGCGCGGGATCGACGTCGGCAGCAAGGCGCAGATTTACGCGCTCATCGCGCAGCTCGCCGCCGAGGGCAGGGCGGTCGTGCTGGTGAGCTCCTACCTGCCGGAGCTGTTCGGCCTGTGCGACCGGATCGCCGTCATGCGCCGCGGCGCGCTGGTGGAATGCCGCGACCGCGCCGCCTGGACCGAGCCCGAACTGATGACCGTGGCCGTCGGTGCGGCGGCGTGAATGACCAAATTTTCACCACGGCTAGCCGGATGAACACGGATAAAGTCAGATTTTTCCAGCATGACACCGGAGGTGAAGCAACCGTGCCTCTCCGTGTAATCCGTGGTCACCGTTTTTCCTCATGAAGAAGCTGCTGTCGAAGTTCGGTCCTTTCCTCGGCCTGGTGCTGGTCATCGGGTTGTTTTCGCTCTCGGGCGAGATCCGCGACTACTTTCTGAGCTACGCCAACTTCAAGATCATCCTCACGCAGACGGTGATCGTGGCGATCGGCGCGCTGGGCATGACGCTCATCATCGTGAGCGGCGGCATCGACCTGAGCGTCGGCTCGGTCATCGCGCTGTGCAGCGTCGTCGGCGCGCTGCTGATCCAGCAGGCCTGGCCGCTGGTCGCGGTGGTGCTGACGGTGATCGCCTGCGGCGGGCTGGTGGGACTGCTGAACGGCGGGGCAATCGCGGTGCTGCGCGTGACGCCCTTCATCATCACGCTCGGCATGCTGGGCATCGCCCGGGGTGTCGCCAAGTGGCTCGCGAACAACGAGACGGTCAATTACGACGCCTCGCCGCTCAACGGCTGGATGACGACGGCCGATCCCTTCGGCTGGGCGCTGCCGGCCGGCGCGTGGGTGGCGCTGGGGCTGGCGGTCATCACCGCGGTGATGCTGCGGCACACGGTCTTCGGCCGGCACATCTTTGCGCTCGGCTCCAACGAGGCCACCGCCCGGCTCTGCGGCGTGGCCACGACCCGCACCAAGGTGCTGATCTACGCCCTGGCGGGCTGCTTCTTCGGGCTGGCCGGCCTGATGCAGCTCTCGCGGCTGCGGCAGGGCGATCCCACCGTGGCGGTCGGGGTGGAACTCGACATCATCGCGGCCGTCATCATCGGCGGCGCGAGCCTGAACGGCGGCGTGGGCACGGTGCTCGGTTCGATGATCGGCGCCCTCATCATGGCGGTGCTCCGCAACGGCTCGCAGCAGATGGGCTGGCCGACGTATTTCCAGGAAATCATCATCGGCGCCGTCATCATCGCGGCGGTGTTCCTCGACCGCCTCCGGCAGGCGAAGCGGGAGTGAGCAGCGACAAAGTCAGGGCCGGATCTCCGGGCGGGTCGTTTGAGTTGGCGGAGTTCAGGCCCTGCCCATAAACGCAATCTCAGGCGAGGGACTTGCTCAGCACCTTGGCGTTGCGGCCGCTTTCGTCGTAGGACTTGAGCCGCGCCTCGGGCAGGATGGATTTGTCCGCCTCCTCGAAGCCGCAGGTGTTGGTGAAGAAGCCGAAGTTCTGCGTGGAGAGGGCGACGATGGTGGCCGCGCCGCGCTCCTTGGCCATGAGGCAGGCATACTCCACCATCTTTTTCCCGATGCCGCGGTTCTGGTAGAAGGGCAGCACGTAGAGCGAGCCGATCTCCGCGAGCGGGGATTTGCCGGGGTAAAGGATGAGGGTGACGCAGGCGATGATGTTCTCGTCGATCTCGAAGACGTAGAACTGGTCGATGTTTTTCTCGATGGCCTGCTGGGTGCGGTAGAGCAGCTCCTCGCGCTTCACGGCGGCCCGGGTCAGGCTGTGGATGAACCGCACGTCGCGGCGGGTGGCCTTGCGGATCTGCTGGTAATCGTTGCCGTAGATGAGCGTGCCGACGCCCTCGTTGGAGAAAATCTCGTTGAGCAGGCCGTCGAAGATGCGGCCGTCCACGATGTGGACGCGCGGGGTGCCGGTGCCGATGGCGCGCACGGCGTTCACGGCCTTCGAGCGGAGCAGCTCGGGGATCTGCGCGGGCGTTTCCTCGACGACCTTCTGCAGGACCCCGACCGCGATCTGCGGGCGGAGCTCGCCGTTGATCTCCAGTCCGGTGTGGGGGGTGAGGTAGATGACCTTGGTGGCGTGCAGCGCCTCGGCGAGCTCGGCGGCGAGGAGGTCCGAGTTCACCCGCAGCGATTTGCCGTCCGGGCCGAAGGCGAGCGGCGACACGACCGGGACCACCTGGTCGTTGATCAGGCTGGTGATGAAATCCTTGTCGATGCGCTCGACCTTGCCGGTGAACTGCTGGTCCACGCCCTTGATGATGCCGACGGGCAGGGCGCGCACCGAGTTGGTGATCACGGCCTTGAGGCTGTTCTGGCTGAGGCCCTCGAGGATGAGGTGCGAGACGCGCGACGAGGCCCGGATGGCGAGGTCGAGGGTGGCGGCGTCGGTGACGCCGGTGCCGAAGGCGTCGCTGATGGGGACGTTGCGCAGCGCGGAGAGTTCCTGAATCTGCTGGCCGATGCCGTGGACAAGCACGACCTTGATGCCGAGGCTGCGGAGCACCGCGATGTCCACGAGCAGGTTGCCGAAGTTCTCGTCGGCCACGATCGAGCCGTCCATCGCGATGACGAAAATCTGCCCCTGGAAGCGCGGCACGTATTTCAGGATGCCGCGCAAATCCGTGGGCTTGATCGTCGTCGCGAGGGCGTTCGAGACCGGAGGGGTGGTTTGGCCGTTGCCGTTGCTCATGTCAGGGTGCGCGCAGTTCTCGGGGATGCGGGGCGGCGCGTCAATGCACTTGCAGGGTCCATGCCTGAGAGCTGCGGGCACCGACCAACCGGACGGCGTATTGGCCGGGTTTCAGGGCGCCGGCGGGGATGGTGAGCCGGACGCGGTTGTCGCGGCCACGAGCTTGGAGGTCGCCGCTCAGTTTTTCAAGTTCCGGGACGATGATGAGTTCGCCTTCGCGCAGGTAAATCATCGCCGGACCCGGTTGGTAACGGTGGTCGGTTGAAAGCTCGGAGAACTCGATGAGGTAGGGGAAAAAGGCGTTGATGGCATCCGCTGCCGCGACGCGCTCGTAGTCCGCCGGCAGCACGGGCAGGTCGAGCAGGGTGGCGCGCAAATCCTCCGGCAGGCCGGGCGCGGCCGCGGTGATGACGGCGTCGCCGGCGGCGGGCCGGGGATCGGCGGGGCGTTCGACCCGCAGGCTGATCCGCTGGAAACCGGCCGCCAGCAGCCGGTGCGTGTTGGCGCGGTCCTTCATGTCGCCGTAGGGCGCAAAGGCCGGGTTCACCTTGCGGTAGTGCAGGGTGAGCCAGGTGTAGGCGCCGAGGGAGAGGACGATCACGAGGACAATCCACTTCATGGGCCAGGGCTTGGGCGCGGGACGCGGGGCGGACATGACCGGCCATCAACGCCGGACCGGGCCCCGCGCGCAAATAAATTTGCGCCGGTGCACCGCCGCTGCTTCGGTGGCGGACTGCATGAAGCTCTGGACCCAGTTTTTCATTCCCACCCTCAAGGAAAGCCCGGCGGACGCCGAAATCGCCTCCCACAAGCTGCTCGTGCGCGCCGGTCTGGTGCGCAAGCTCGGCGGCGGGCTCTACACCTACCTGCCGCTCGGCCAGCGCGTGATGCAGAAGATCACCCGCATCTGCCGCGAGGAGATGGACCGCGCCGGGGGCATCGAGCTGTGGATGCCGCATGTGCACCCGGCCGAACTCTGGGAGCAGGGGCCGCGCTGGGCGGCGGCGCGCGAGATCATGTTCCGCGCCGACAGCGCGGGCGACGGCAAGCGGGCCGGCAAGGACCCGGAGTTCGTGCTCGGACCGACGCACGAGGAAGTCATCACGCCGTTGGTGAAGGCCGAGATCACCAGCTACCGCGACCTGCCGAAGAACTTTTACCAGATTGCCACGAAATTCCGGAACGAGATCCGCCCGCGCTACGGCCTGATGCGCGCCCGCGAATTCGTGATGATGGACGCCTATTCGTTCGACACCAACGACGACAACGCGGTGAAGAGCTACTTCGCCATGAAGGCGGCCTATGAGAGCTTTTTCCGCCGGCTGGGCATCACCGCCATCGCCGTCGAGGCCGACACCGGCGTGATGGGCGGCAGCTTTTCCCACGAGTTCATGGTGCCGGCCGAGGTGGGCGACGACGACATCATCTACTGCGAGGAAAGCGGCTATGCGGCCAACCGGGAAAAGGCGACGAGCGCGCTCGTGCCCGCCGATCTCGCGGACGCGGCGCCGGCCGGCGCGATCGAGGAGTTCGCCACGCCGGGCGTGGTGACGATCGCGGCGTTGGAAGCGGCGCCTTACGCGGTGCCGGCCGACCGGCAGTTCAAGACCCTCGTTTACGTGGGTGACGGCAAACCGTTTTTGGTTGTCCTGCGCGGCAACGATGAGCTGGAAGGCCAAACCGGCGCCCTCAGCTTCACCGTGGTCCGCCCGGCCACGGCGGAGGAAATCGAGCCCGTGCTCGGCGCCAAGCCGGGCAGTCTCGGTGCGGTCCGGGGCACGATCCGTAATCCGGACGCGCTGGCCGGGGTCTTCGCCGATCACGCCATCCGGCTCGTCGGCAACGGCGTCACCGGTGCGAACAAGGACGGTTTCCATCTGCGCAACGTCAACGTGACGCGCGACCTCGCCATCACCAGATTCGGCGATTTCCGCCGCGTGCGGCCGGGCGAGCCCTGTCCCAAGTCGGGCCGGCCGTTGCAGTCGCGCCGCGGCATCGAGGTCGGGCACATCTTCAAGCTCGGCACCAAGTATTCCGACAAATACGGCGCCGTTTACACCGACGACCAGAAGCAGTCGCACCCGATGGTCATGGGCTGCTACGGTATCGGCATCAGCCGCACGCTGCAGGCGATCATCGAGCAGAGCCATGATGCCGACGGCATCATCTGGCCGTGGCATGCCGCGCCCTTCCAGGTGCTCATCTGCGTGCTCGACCCGCAGTTGCCGGAGGCCATGGAACTCGTCACGAAGCTCGGGCACGCGGCCGAACAGGCCGGCGCCGAGGTGCTGGTGGACGACCGGGCCGAACGGCCGGGCGTGAAATTCAAGGATGCCGACCTGATCGGCCTGCCGCTGCGCCTGACCATCGGCGGCAAGGGCCTGAAGGAAGGCATCGTCGAGCTGAAGTGGCGCACCGAAAAGGAAGCGCGAAAGATTCCTCTGGCGGAAGCCGAGGCCTTGATCGCGGCGGAAATCAAGAAGGCCGTGTCGGGTCAATGATGGTTTCACGTAGCCTGATGCGACTGCACTTTGCGCCGCCAGAGGCGGACGGGCACGTCCCTGTGCCCGTCAGGCGCGCAGAGGGACCTGCGCGCCCACCACGTCGCCGGTTCACCAATGGGGATTATGGCTTGTTGCTATCGACATTGGTCGAAAGCAAGACGCAGGAATCACCGCAGACGGACACGCTGACCGAGCTCAAACTCGAAGGGCTTTGGAAAGTCGTCGTGCTGAACGATCCGGTGAACCTCATGTCCTACGTGGTCATGGTGTTCAAAAAAGTCCTCGGCTTCGACGAGACCAAGGCGCGCCGGCACATGCTGGAGGTGCACGAGCAGGGCCGTTCGGTGGTCTGGACCGGCCTGCGCGAAAAAGCCGAGGCCTACGCCTTCACCTTGCAGCAGTGGCACCTCACGGCCATCCTGGAGCCAGATGAAACGCATTGAGGTCAAGCTGAGCCTGCCGGTGGTCGCGCCGCTGCTGGATGTGATCAAGGAGGCGGCGGTGGGTTTGGAAACCGCCCTGGCCGCCCCGCCGGCCCTGCGCGACCTTGAGGCCGAGTTTCGCACCGTCTGGGAGGGCGAATTGCTCGAAGCGCAGAACGAGGACGTCCGCGCGCTGCTGGCGCTGTTTGACGCGCAGTTCTTTGCCGAGGGCGTCGTGGCCTTTGACGCCGACAACGCCGAGACCGTCGTGCGCGCCTGCGCCGCGGTGCGGCTGCGGTTGCGCGCCCGCCACCTTGGCGGTCTCACCGAGGAAGTGCTCGAGACGGGCGAAACCGAGCTGGCGAAGCTGCCGGAGCCGGTCCGCAAGGCCTTCATGTGCTACCTGTTTCTGGCGACCCTGCAGGAGCTGATCATCCAGCATCTGGAATCATCGATCATCGAATCGTGATTCGCGTTTGACGCGGGCGGGCGCGGACCTACCTTCCGGACAACACCCTGCAGTGTTCGAGGTGCTTTCATTAAACAGCTCTTTGCCTTTGAATCATTACGGGAACTGAAACCGCCGCGGAAGCTGCTCGGCCGTAAACCGGAAAGCAAACGCTGTGGAGGAGGTGCCCACCTATACATAAAAAGGACCAGAGCCTTTGGGCATACGGCACAGGCGGGGTGTTACTCTTTTTTCAACCAACCAACCACATGGAACGACTGCCCTTCTACCAGTTGCTGCACATCCTCTCGCTGATCGTGCTGACGGCCCACACCTTCATGGCCTTTGCCAACCCGGCCCCCGAGAACCGCCGGCAGACGCTCATCATCACCGGCGTGGCGGCGCTCCTGATGTTCATCAGCGGTTTCGGCATGCTCACCCTGCTGAAGATCCCCTTTGCCACCGGCTGGATCGTGGTGAAGACGGTCTGCTGGCTGGGCCTCGCCTCGCTGGCCGGCGTGGTTTACCGCCGCGCCCACCTCCGCGGCCTGCTGAGCTACATCGCCATGGGCCTGATCACCCTGGCGCTGGTCATGGTGTTTTTCCGGCCCGGCTTCTGAGGCCGGAGCCCGTCCGCCCATGAGCGGCCCCGCCGATTCCGCCGGCCTTTCCCTCTGCGGACTGTGGATCGCCGACGACGGCCGGGCGCATCAGGCGTGGCGGCGGTCCGACGGCACCCGGTTTGAACAAACCGCGGACTTCCGGCCTTTCGCGTGGGTGCATCGCGCGGCGGCGGCTGACATCGGCGTCACCGGCGTGCAGCTTGAGGAACTCACGGGGCCGGGAGTTTTCAACCGCCTGGCGCACGCCGACACGCCCGCGGCCTTCGAGGGTCTGCAAAAACTCCTCGGCCGCGCGGAACTCGATGTGCTGCGGCCGCTCGAAAGCCAATGGCTGCTCCAGCAGCGCGCCCGGCTCTACGCGGGGCTGGGCTTTGGCGGGTTGCGCCGCTGTCAGCTCGACATCGAGACGGGCTCGACCGACGGCGGATTCAGCGATGCCGGCAAGCCCGGGGACCGCGTCCTCGCGATCGGCCTGCGCTGCGGCGGCCGGAACCGGCTGCTGGTCTTGGCCGAACTCACCGACGCCGCCGAGAAGAGTTTGCTGGAGGAGTTCAACGCGGTGCTCGCGGAACTGGATCCCGATGTGATCGAGGGCCACAACCTCTTCAAGTTTGACCTCGACTACCTGCGGCAGCGGTGCCGGCGGCACAAGGTGCCGTGCGCCTGGGGCCGGTTCGGTCAGCGCGCCACCTTCCGCAACAGCCGGCTCAAGGTGGCCGAGCGGTGGATCGATTTTCCGCGCTGCGATCTGCCCGGCCGGGCGGTGGTGGACACCTACCTGCTGGTGCAGCTCTACGATGTGACGACCCGTGAGCTGACCTCGTTTGGGCTGAAGGACGTGGCGGTTTATTTCGGGATCACCGACGAGGACAGTGCCGAGCGCACCTACCTCGCGGGCAACCGGATTTTTGACGCCTACCAAAACGAGCGGGAAAAATTCCTCGCCTATCTCGAGGATGACCTGCGGGAGACGCAGGGCATCGCCGACCTCCTGCTGCCGACCTATTTTGAGCAGACCCGGACTTTCCCCATCCTGCTGCAGGAGGCGACCCTGCGCGGCACCACGGGCAAGATCGACCTGCTGTTTCTCGAACATTATTACCACGCCCGCCACGCCTGTCCCGCGCCGACGGAGGTCGGGGCTTTCGAGGGCGGCTACACCCGGAGCTTCGAGGAAGGCGTCTTCCGGCACGTGCTGCACTTCGACGTGGCCTCGCTTTATCCGAGCCTGCTCCTGCATATCGGCCGCAACCCGGGCAACGATGCGCTCGGCGTCTTCATCCCGCTGCTCAAATCGCTCCGGGAATACCGCCTGAAATTCAAGCAGCTCGCGAAGAGCGGGGCGACCGAGGCGGAGCGGGCGGAGGCGCAGGCCCGGCAGACGAGCTTCAAGATCCTCATCAATTCTTTTTACGGCTACCTCGGTTTTTCCGGGGCGCGGTTTGGCGACGGCGCGCTGGCCGCGGAGGTGACGCAGCGGGGCCGGGAGATTCTCCAGGAGTTGATCGACGCCTTCGCGGGCCATGGGTGCACGCTGTTGGAGGCCGACACGGACGGCATCTACCTGTCTTCGGAACGGTATTACCCGGAGCCGGAGAGCCTGCTGGCGTTGGTCGCGCCGATCCTGCCGCCGGGTATCGAACTGGAATACGACGCGCTACGAGGCCATGTGGTGCTGGGCGAAGAACTACGCGCTCTACGACAGGAAGAAGATCACGCTGCGCGGGCGGCGCCTGCGGTCGCGCGGCATCGAGCCGTTCCTGAAAAAGCTCAGCGACCAGTTTATCCGCTTCATTCTGGGGGCATCGCCGGAGTCGCCGCTGGTCCTGCTGGAGGAGACGAAGCGGCGGCTGGAGGCGCGTGAGCTGCCGGTCGGAGAGGTGGCGAAGACGGAGGCGCTGGGTCAGAATCCGGAAGCCTACGAAAAATTCATCGCCGAGGGCGGCAAGCCCCGCCGGGCCACGGCCGAGGTGGCCTTGCAGCTCAACCCCCGGCCGCGGATGGGCGACCGCGTGAGCTATTACATTTTGCCGAAGGCAAAGGGCCAGACGAGCGACTGGCAGCGCGCGCGGTCGGTGACCCTGTTCGACCCGGTGAACGCGCCTACGACCCGAAGTATTACCTCGAGAAGCTCGACGACTGGATCGAGCGCTACGGCCGGTTCATCGGCGCGATCCCCCGCGGCGGGAAACAGGCAGAACTGCTTTAGCGCCGTCCAAGCAATAGCAAGCAGGCGCTGACCTTTGGGAGTGTAGGGCGGGGTCTCGGAGCCCGCCTTTGCCGATCAGGATGCCGCGGTCGAGGCGGGGTTCGGAGACCCCGCCCTACAAATTGGTCATGCCAACGTCCAAATACAAAGGGACGCTGGTATAAGGCTGTGGCCGGCGCACTGAGGCGCGGCAGCGCCGGTAGGGTCCGCTCTCCGAGCGGACCGCAGCCTCTGGCGGCCATTACAACTATTGCACCGCTCCATGCTATGCCTGACCCGCCCTAGTCACACCTCAGCCCCACCGCAGGTCGTTCTTCGCGATCGGGAGGGAGCGGATGCGTTTGCCGCAGGCGGCGAAGATGGCGTTGCAGATGGCCGGCGGCACCACGGGATACCCGGGCTCGCCGAGGCCGGTCGGCGGGTTATCGCTCTGGATGAAATGCACGCTGATGGCCGGTGCCTCCGGCAGCCGCAGCAGCGGGTAGTCGTGGAAATTGCTCTGCACCGTGCGGCCGGCCGCGAAGGTGATTTCCTGCAGCCAGGCCATGCCGAGGCCGTCGATGACGGAACCCTGCATCTGGTTTTCCGCACCGCTCAGGTTGATGATCGGGCCGACATCGGCCACGGCGGTCACGTGTTTCACCGTCAGTTCGCCGGCGGGGCTGACCGCCACGTGGGCGACCATCGCGACGTAGCCCTGGTGGCTGAAATGGAACGCAATGCCGCGGCCTTCGCCGCGGGGCAGGGCGGAGCCCCAGCCCGATTCCGCGGCGGCCTTGCGGATGACGCCTTTCATGCGGCCCGTGTGGTAGGGCACACCGCGGCCGCCGGTCGGCGGCACGAGCCGGTCTTCGCCGAGCAGTTCGAGCCGAAACTCGACCGGGTCGCGTCCGGCGGCGTGGGCGAGCTCGTCGATGAAGCCCTGCATGACGAAGGCGAGGCCGTTGCTGCCGGGTGCGCGCAGCGGGCCGGTCGGCACGATCGTGGCGATGAGCGATTGCTCCAGCCGGTAGTTGGGGATGAAGCGGGCCGGCAATTCGTCGGGGCTCATGCCGGCGGACGGCGCGGGCGTGGCCGTGGAGTTGTAACCGAAGGTGACGAAATGGTCGTGCCACGCGCTGAGGCGTCCGGCGGCGTCCACGGCGCCCTTGAGGTGGTGGAAACCGGCCGGGCGGAAGAAGCAGTGGCGCATGTCGTCCTCGCGCGTCCAGGTGAGTTTCACCGGGGCGTTCACGCGCAGCGCGATCGCCGCGGCCTCGACCATGGAGTCGTTGCGCAGCCGCCGGCCGAAGCCGCCGCCGGCGCGGATGAGGTTCAGTTTCAGTTTTTCCTTCGGCAGGTTGAAGGTGGCCGCCACGAGGTCGCGCCCCGGGCCGGGGGTCTGCGAGGTGGTCCAGAACTCGATGCCGCCGTCCCTGGTCCAGGCCGTGCAGCCCTGCGGCTCCAGCGTCGCATGGTTGAGGAAGGGATAAAAATAGTCCGCCTCGATGACTTTCGCGGAGGCGGTGAAGGCGGCGTCCACGTCGCCGTCGTGCCGCAGCTCCGTGCCGCGGGTGCGGGCGAGGGCCGCCGCGCGGGCGGCGTAGGCCGGGGAGTCCTGGCCGGCCGCGGCGGACTCGTCCCAGACGGCTTCCAGCTGCGCCCGGGCCGCAAAGGCCGCCCAGGTGGAATCGGCGACGATGGCCACGCCGGGCAGGAGGCCGGTGATTTCGGTGCCGCCCTCGACCGGGAACACGTCGCGGACGCCGGGCAGGGTGCGGAGATGGTCGAGGTTGGCGCGCAGCAGCCGGCCGCCGAAGACGGGACTTTTGGCGTAAACGGCGTGGAGCATGCCGGGCAGGCGCACATCCATGCCGAACTCGGCGCGGCCGGTGACAATCGCGGGATTGTCCACGCCGCCGACCCGCGAGCCGAGCACGCGGAATTCGCTTTCGCTCTTCAGCTTCACGTCGCGCTCGTCGGGAATGGGCAGCGTGGCCGCGGTGGTGGCCAGTTCGCCGTAGGAAAGGGAGCGCCCGGTGGCGGCGTGGATCACGCGGCCGTTTTCCGTGGTGAGCTCGCCGGCCCGCACGTTCCAGGTCTGCGCGGCGGCGGCGATGAGCATGGCGCGGGCGGTCGCGCCGGCGCGCCGCAGCAGCAGGTAGTTGTCGGGCGTCGAGCGGCTGCCGCCCGCGAACTGCGCGCCCACGTCGTCGCGCAGGCCGGCCTGTTCGATGACGATGGTGGAGAAATCCGCGTCGAGCTCCTCGGCCACGATCATCGGCAGCGAGGTTTTCACGCCCTGGCCCGTCTCGGGATTCTTCGCGAGGATGGTGATGATGCCCTCGGGCGTGATCTTGATGAACGGGCTGGGGGTGAAGACCCGGGCGGTGTCGTCGAGGGCGCCGGCGGCTTGGGCGAGGCCGGCGCGGGGCAGCGCGAGGCTGAGCACGAAGCCGCCGCCGGCGAGCGAGGAAACGCGGATGAAGTCGCGGCGGGTGACGGGGGCGGGCGATGCTTTCATCGGGCGGCCTCCTTTTGCATCGCGGCGGCCGCATCCTTCACGGCGGCGCGGATGCGCACGTAGGTGCCGCAGCGGCAGAGGTTGCCGGCGAGGGCTGCGTCGATCTCGGCCTCGGTTGGCGCGGGGTGGTCGCGCAGGAAGGCGGCCGCCGTCATGATCTGGCCGGCCTGGCAGTAGCCGCACTGCGGCACGTCGTGCTCGCACCAGGCGTGCTGCAGGGCGTTGAGCCCGTCGGGGGCCAGTCCCTCGATGGTGGTGATGGCGGCGCCCGCGGCCGCGGCCACCGGCAGCATGCAGGAGCGCACCGGCGTGCCGTTGAGGTGGACGGTGCAGGAACCGCAGAGTCCGCGGCCGCAGCCGTATTTCGTGCCGGTCAGGTTGAGCGTGTCACGCAGGACCCAGAGGAGCGGGGTGTCGGGCGTGGCCTCGACGGTATGGGTGGTGCCGTTGACGAGCAGGGGATAGGCGGCCATGGGGAGTTTGGGGCGGGGTTACTTGGCGGCGCTGCGGCGGACGACCCAGTCCACAATGGCGGCGTCGTTGTTTTCGTGCCGCCAGACGAGGCTGAGAAACTCCGCCGGGAGGATGTCGTGGGTGCGGAAGAAGCGGCGGTCGCCGCCGCAGCCATACATCAGGGAGGCGGGCAGCTCGCCGCGCAGCTTGGCCTTGGCCTTCGGGATGATCCGCGGCAGCCACTCGATGCCCTTCACGGCGGCGGTTTTCGCGGGCAGGGTAGACTCGTCGAGCACCGTCACCAGGCCCCGGCCGCCCTGCACGTTGAGGAAATAGTCGCGGCGCACGAGCTCGATGGCGAGGGCGTGGTCGGGCCCCGGCTCGCCGTAGTTGTGGTGGTCCTCGGCGTAGTCGAAGAGGTGCTGGGCGTTGAGGCCGTTGGCGGCGAGCCAGGCGTGCTCGCCGTCGGTGAAGAGGCCGGCCGGATCACGCTGGCCGCGGGCGTATTGCTCCACGGCCTTGTCGTGGAGCGCCCGGAACTGGGAGGGGAAATCGAAGTGCTTCATGCGCGGCTACCATCGCGCAAACCCCGCCCGGCGCAAAGCCGGAAGTGAGATTTTCCGTCAATCGGCCGGGCGGCTTTCAGCCGTCGGCCAGCTCGCACTTGATGATGCGAACTTCCTTGGCCGCGTGATCCACCCAGTAGGTGATGGCGATTGGCCCGGCCAGTTTCACTTCGTAACGCCGGCCGCTGAGCCCGGTCTCATGAAAATCTGCTCCCCGAAACGGCCCGTGCACCATGGTGTTGATTTCGTCGAGCGCCATGCGGCGCAGACGGGGCGGGCATGCGAGCAAAAATCGCGATGCGTCGCCCGACAAGGTGAAGTCGTAGCCCAGCATCCTATAGCCCGGACTCGGTCAGCTTTGCTTCGATGCGACGAAATTCTTCCAACGAAATTCGCTCACCTTTGGTCATGGATTCACATGCCCGGTCCAGCTCCGCCTGATGCACCGGGTTGTCTCGTCGGGCAATGTGCTTGAGGTAAGCGGCGAGGTGGATCTTTTCCGCCTCCGGCCACTGTGCGACCGCCTGCTTTACGTCGGCCAGTTTCATGGCTCCAGAATCCATACATAATGGCGGCGAGTCAAGTGGCGGCTAGAGGTCCGCCGGGCGGAAGTCGATCAGGCGCTTGAAGCGGTCCACGCGTTCGACCACGACGTCGAGCCGGCCGTTGAGCTCGAAGCGGCGTTTGTGGCGGCGGCCGACCAGCATGGTGCCGGCCTGGTTGGGCGTGTAATGGTCGTCGCCGAGGAACGCCGTCGGCACGAAGCCGAAGGTCATGGACTCGATGAGCTCGACGAAAAAGCCGTGGGCGCGGACATCGGTGATGACGGCCGCGAAGCGGGTGCGGGGCTTCTTGTCCAGTTCGCGCTCGAAGAACTCGAGGAGCTTGATGCGCACGCTCTCGCGCTCGGCCTCGGTGCTGTTGATCTCGGTGAGGCTCAGGTGTTCGGCGAGGGCCTCGACGCGGCCGAGGTTATAGGCCGGGCCGTGGGCGGCGTGCGCCGGGTAGCCGGCGTGCTTCACGAGGTAGGTGTCGAACACGCGGTGGACGACGAGGTCGGAGTAACGGCGGATGGGCGAGGTGAAATGGGTGTAGTCCTTTTTCGCGAGGCCGTAGTGGCCGTCGGGCGTGGCGCGGTAGCAGGCCTTGCGGAGGCTGCGGAGCAGCTGGGTGCGGAGCGTGTAGCCCTGCGGGTGGGTGGCCAGCAGCCCAAGCAGCTGCACGATTTCCTCTCGACGGGTGAGGTCGCCGGTGCGGATGCCGAAGGTGCCGAGCAGCTGTCGCAGTTCGCCGAGCTTCTCCGGGTCGGGCTCGTCGTGCACGCGGTAGAGCGAGGGCAGGCGGTGGACGCGGGTGACGTGGGCGACGGCCTCGTTGGCCGCGAGCATGAACTCCTCGATGAGCTGGTGGCTCTCGTCGTTCACAATTTTCTCCAGCCGGTCGGCGTAGCCCTCGGGGTCCACGAAGATCTTCGTCTCCGGCATGTCGAGGTCGAGGCTGCCGTGGGCCATGCGGGCGCGGCGGAGCTTGAGGGCGATCCGCCAGAGGGCGCGGATCCAGGACTGCAGGTCCACGAGCTCGGCGTCGGTGAGGCCGTTGAGGGCGCGGCCCGTGGAGCCGGTCTGGTGCTTGGGCGGCAGGGGCAGCGCGCGGATCTTGTCGAGGTCGTGCTCGTTGAGGAGCGCGTAGGCCTGCTTGTAGGTGAGGCGCTTGCGGCTGCGGATGACGGTGTTGGCGTAGGCGGTGTGCCGGAGGGCGCCGTGCTTGTTGAACGTGAGGAAGACCGCCTTCGTCAGCCGGTCCTGGCCCTCGACCAGCGAACACAGGCCGTTGGAGAGTTTTTCCGGCAGCATCGGGATGACGGTGCCGACGAGGTAGGTGGAGTTGCCCCGGTTCTGGGCCTCGCGGTCGAGCGCGGTGCCCGGCTTCACGTAGGCCGACACGTCGGCGATGTGGATGCCGACGCGGATCTCGTCGCCGTCGAGCACCTCGTAGGAGAGCGCGTCGTCGAAGTCCTTCGCGTCGTCGGGGTCGATCGTGAAGGTCGGCACCTCGCGGTAGTCGAGCCGGTTGGCCCGGTCGGCGGGGCGCACATGGTCGGGGAGTTCGGCGGCCTCGCGCTCGACCGCGGCGGGGAATTCGGTGGCGAGGTTGTATTTTTCAAACACCCCGAGCAGCTCGGCGCGGGGTTCGTGCGTGCGGCCGAGCCGGGCGGTGATGCGGCCGGTCAGCGCCTCGCGGCGGTGGCGCCAGTCCTCCAGCGTGACGACGACCTTGTCGCCGGACTGCGGCACGGGCTTGAGGTCGGACTTCGCCGGATCGGCGACGAGGATCTCGAGCGGGAAGCGCGGATCGTCGGCGGCGACGGTCCAGTGCCGGCCGCTTTTCTGGAGGTTGCCGACGATGGTGCCGCGCCCGCGTTCGAGCACGCGGGTGACCTGGCCGATTTTCTCGCCGGGCCGCTTGCCCTTCCGGCCGTGGAAAATCCGCACGGCCACGAGGTCGCCGGGCAGGGCGGTGAGGGTTTCCTCGGGAAAAATCTGCAGCGCCGGATCGCGCGGGTCGCCCGGACCGCCGTCCGCACCCTGGAGAACGACGAAAGCCGAACCGCCGGCGCGAAACTGGATGCGGCCGACCAGTTCACCCGGCTCGATGCGGTGGGGTGCCGGCTGCTGCGGTTGCGTGGAGGCGGGCGTGGCGGTGGCCGCGGATTTCCTCTGGCGGGAGGTTTGGAAGATGGCGCGCTCGGGCTCGCGGGGCCGCGCGGGCTTCGTGGCGCGGCGCAGCTCAATACGCGGGCCGGGGTGAATAAGCTTCTGGTCGGCGAGGCGGCGGATTTCGTGCGCCAGTTGGGCGCGTTGTTTTTTGTTGAGCCCGAGGGTCCGCAGCAGGTCGGATTCCTTGGCAGGTTGGTAGTCGGGTGCCCGCAGGTGCGAGAGCAGACGGTCGCGAAGATTCATAGGTTAAGATCTGGTGGCAGGGCGCGCAGGCCGTGCTTTGGAGGTGGACTGATGAAACGGGGCCGCCCAAAGTGGAGCGATGAAAATCGTGCATGTCGCCAGTGAAATGTTCCCCTACATGAAGACGGGCGGACTCGCCGACGCCGTCGGCGCGCTGGCCGGGACGCTGGCCGACCGCGGGCACGAGGTGGCGGTTTTCCTGCCCGGCTACCGGCGTGTGCTCGAGCATCCCGACGCGGCCGGCGCGACGCGACGGCTGCGGCTGAAGATCGAGCTGGACGACACCTACTACACCGGCGAGGTGCGGATGTTCAGCCCGCGGCCCAACCTGACCGTCTATCTCGTCGTGAAGGAGGAGTATTTCGACCGCGCGAACCCCTACGGCACGGCCGAGCGGGACTACGAGGACAACGCCGACCGTTTTCTCTTCTTCGCCAAGGGCGTGGTCGAGACGCTGCGGCTGGCCGACCTGCAGGCCGACATCGTGCACAGCCACGACTGGCCGGCCGCGCTCGTGCCGCTGTTGCTGCGCGCCGCGGAGCGCCGGCACGGCCTCACGCTCGCGATGCGCACGGTCTTCACCATCCACAACATCGCCTTCCAGGGGATTTTTCCGTCGCGCGTCTTCGCCCGCACGAACCTGCCCGACGAGCTCAACAACATCGACGGCCTCGAATACTACAACCAGATCAACTTCATGAAGGGCGGCATCCTCTTTGCCGACCGCGTGACGACCGTCAGCCCGCGCTATGCGCAGGAGATCCAGACGCCGGAATTCGGCTGCGGGCTTGACGGCGTGGTGCAGACCCGCGCCGAGGACCTCGTCGGCCTGCTCAACGGCATTGATTCCGCGGTCTGGAATCCCGCGGTGGATCCGCTGCTCCCGGCGCGCTACTCCGCCGTCAACCTCGCCGGCAAGGCGGTTTGCCGCACCGAGCTCCTCCGGCAGCTCAAACTCGACCCCAAGTTCACCGGCCCGGTCTACGGCATGGTCTGCCGGCTGGCCGAGCAGAAGGGCGTGGACCTCCTGCTGGCCAACGCCGGTTTCTTCCTGGAAAACCCCTGCCGGCTCGTCGTGCTCGGCGCGGGCGAGAAACGCTACGAGGAGGCGCTCCGCGAACTCGCGGCGCAGGCGCCCGGCAAGATCGCCCTCTGCGCCAAGCTCGACGAGGCCATGAGCCATCTCATCGAGGCGGGGTCGGATTTTTTCGTGATGCCGTCGCTGTTCGAGCCCTGCGGGCTCAACCAGATGTATTCGCAGGCCTACGGCACGATTCCGCTCGTCAGCCAGGTCGGCGGCCTGGCCGACACGGTCACGGATGCCGATGCCGATCCGGCCAACGGCACGGGCCTGAGTTTCCCGGCGACGGCGGAGGGGCTGGCCGACGGCCTGCGGCGCTCGCTCCGGCTCTTTGCGGACAAAAAGCGCCTGGCAGTTGTGCAAAAGCGCGGAATGGACAGGGATTTCAGCTGGTCGCAGGCGGCCCTCGCCTACGAACAGCTTTATCAGGAATCCCTCTGACCCTCCGTGCCGCCGCCCGTAATTCTCTGGTTTCGCCAGGATCTCCGCCTGCAGGACAATGCCGCCCTGGCCGCGGCCCTGCAGACCGGCGCACCCGTCGTGCCCGTCTATGTGCTGGATGACGCGGGCGAGGGCGCCTGGCCCGCCGGCGGCGCAGCCCGCTGGTGGCTGCATCATGCCCTCGTCGCCCTCGACGCCTCGCTGCGCGCCCTCGGCGGCCGGCTCATCCTGGCGCGCGGGCCGGCGGGCGAAGTGCTGGACCGGCTGCGCCGCGACACCGGCGCGACGGCGGTGTATTGGAACCGCCGCTACGAACCGGCCGTGATCGCGCGCGACCGGGCGCTCAAGGCAGCCCTCGCCGACGCGGGCGCGGAGGTCCGCAGTTTCAACAGCGCGCTGCTGTTCGAGCCGCACACGGTCGCCAACAAGCAGGGCAAACCCTTCCAGGTGTTCACGCCGTTCTGGCGGCACTGCCTCACGCTGCCCGTGCCCGCGCCGGTGCCGGTGAAGCCCGCGGCCTGGCCCGCGCCGGCCCGCTGGCCCGCATCGCTCACCGTCGGCGAGCTGGACCTGCTGCCGACCCGGCCGTGGGCGCGCGAGTTTCCGGAGCATTGGACGCCCGGCGAGGCCGGGGCGCAGCAACGGTTGAAGGCCTTCGTCGCCGGGGCGGTGGACGACTACGGCAACCGGCGCAACCTGCCGGACACCGACGGCACCTCGCGGCTGTCCCCGTGGCTGCACACCGGGGAAATCGGCCCGCGGCAGATCTGGGCGGCCTTGCAGGCCCGGGCCAAGGCCACCGGCGTCTTCCCGTCCGGCCGGGGCGAACAGGTCTTCCTCAGCGAGGTCGGCTGGCGCGAGTTTGCCCACCATCTGCTGTTCCACTTCCCGCACACGCCGGCGAAACCGCTGCGGGAGGATTTTGAAAAATTCCCCTGGGCCGCCGATCCGGGCGGCGTTCAGCTGCGCGCGTGGCAGCGCGGCCGCACCGGCTACCCGATTGTGGACGCCGGGATGCGGCAGCTCTGGCGCACGGGCTGGATGCACAACCGCGTGCGCATGATCACGGCTTCCTTCCTCGTGAAACATCTCCGGCTGTCGTGGACCCACGGCGCGGCGTGGTTCTGGGACACGCTGGTGGACGCGGATCTCGCGAACAACACCCTCGGCTGGCAGTGGACCGCCGGCTGCGGCGCCGATGCCGCGCCGTATTTCCGGATCTTTGCGCCCGTCCTGCAGGGGGAGAAGTTCGACGCCGACGGCCACTACGTCCGCCGCTGGGTGCCCGAACTCGCGCGGCTCCCGGTGAAATGGATCCATCGCCCGTGGGAAGCGCCGGCCGACGTGCTGGCCGCGGCCGGTGTCACCCTCGGGCAAAACTATCCCGCGCCCATCGTGGACCACGCGGCGGCGCGCGCCGCCGCACTGGCGGCGTTCAAGACCCTGCGCGGCGACGGTGTCGTGGAGCGGGGCTGACCCCGTTGCAACCGGCGCGGCCCGTCCGCCGTAGCATAAACGACCCACTGCCATGCATCCTTCGCCCGCTCCGCTCCTCGTCACCGGCGCCTCCGGCCTTGTGGGCTCGGCGTTGGTCGCCCGTTCCAGCAGCACGGTCCGCACGATGGCCGGCGGCGAACCCGAAAGGCGCACCAGATCGTCGATGCTGCACGGCGTCGGGCCGAGCAGCGCCACGATCCGGCCGCGCTCGCCGGGGTCGGTGCCGTCGTCCACCTCGCCGGGGAAAACATCGCCGCCGGCCGGTGGATCGCCCGCCGCAAGGCCGCCATCCGCACGAGCCGGGTCGGGCCGACCCGGCTGCTCGCCGCGGCCTGCGCCGCCCGCGCCGATCGCCCGGCCGTTTTCATCGGTGCGTCCGCCACCGGCATCTACGGCGACCGCGGCGACGAACGGCTCGACGAGTCCGCCGCACCGGGCGCCGGTTTTCTGGCGGACGTCTGTGCCGAGTGGGAGAGCGCGCTGGCCCCGGCGGCCACCGCGGGCATCCGGACGGTTGCGCTGCGCACGGGCGTGGTGCTGACGCCGACGGGCGGCGCGCTCGCCAAAATGCTGCCGCTTTTCCGGCTCGGGCTCGGCGGTCGGCTGGGCTCTGGCCGGCAGTGGTTCAGCTGGATCGTCCTCGGGGATTTGCTCGGCGCGATCGAGCACGTGCTGGACGCCCCGGACGTCGCCGGGCCGGTGAACGCGGTGGCCCCGGGGGCGGTCACCAACGCCGAATTCACGGCGACGCTCGCCGCCGCGCTGCGCCGGCCGGCCTTTTTGCCCGCGCCGGCCTTCGCGTTGAAGCTCGCCCTGGGTGAAATGGCGGAGGCCGCGCTGCTCGCCGGCGCCCGCGTGGCACCCGCGCGGCTGCTGGCCTCGGGCTTTGTTTTCCGCTGGCCGCAACTCGCGCCGGCGCTCCGCCACCTGCTGAACCCGGTCTGACATGTCCGCCCCCACCATCATCATCGGCGCCGGCATCGCCGGCCTCATGCTCGCGCGGCGCCTCGCGGCCGCGGGCGAAACGGTCGTCCTGCTCGACAAAAGCCGCGGCGTCGGCGGCCGCATGGCGACCAAGCGCCTCGCCGGCGCGGTCTTCGATCAGGGCGCGCAGTTTTTCACCGCGCGCGACTCCGCGGTCGCGGCGCTCGCCGCGGAGTGGGCCGCGGCCGGTTTGATCCGCGACTGGGGTGGGGCGGAGCATCCGCGTTACGTCAGCCCTACCGGCATGACCGCGGTGCCGAAACATCTGGCTGAAGGACTCGACCTCCGGCGCGAACACAAGGCCCTCGCCGTGCGGCGCGGCGGCGTCGGCTGGGTGGTGGAGCTGGAAAACCGTCCGCCGCTCACCGCCGCGCGACTCGTGCTCACCGCGCCCGTGCCGCAGGCGCTGGCCCTGTTGGCGGCCGGCGATGTGGCGCTGCCGCCGCCGCTGGCCGCGGAATTGGCGGCCCTCGATTATCATCCCTGTCTCGCGCTGTTGTTGGCGCTCGACGGACCCGCGGCCGTGCCGCCCGGCGGCGTCGCTCCCGCCGACGGACCGTTGCGCTGGCTGGCGGACAACACGGCGAAGGGCATTTCGCCCGGCCCCGGGTCGGCGCTCACCGTGCACACCACGCCGGAATTCGCCCGGGCCCATTATCAGGCGTCGGAAACGGAAGTGCTCGCGCTGCTCGGCCCGGCGCTGGCGCCCTGGCTGGGCGGGGCGCGCCCGCGGACCGTGGGGCTGCATCGCTGGCACTACAGCGAGCCGCGGCACACCTTCCGCGCGCCGTGCCTCTGGCTGCCGGAGTGGCAACTCGGCCTGGCCGGCGATGCCTTTGGCGGACCCAAGGTCGGCGGCGCGATTCTTTCGGGCCTCGCTTTGGCGGCGGCCCTGGGCCTCCCGGCCGCGGCGCGGCCCAAAATCTAGGCTTCCCAAAAGGCGCGGACACCCGGTAGCGTGCTTCCCTTTATGCAGAAAACCTTCGTTATCTTCAAACCCGATTGCATGGAGCAGCGCCATGTCGGCGAGGTGCTCGCCCGCTTTGAAAAGGCCGGCTTCACCATCGTCGGCTGCAAAATGGCCCGGCTGACGCCGGCCCTGCTGCGCGAACACTATGCGCATGTCGCGAGCAAGCCCTTCTACCCGGAGATCGAGGAGTTCATGAGCTCTCGTCCCGTGATCATGATGGCCCTGCAGGGCGAGGACATCGTGGCGAAGGTGCGCGAACTGCTCGGCCCCACCGATTCCCGCAAGGCCGCCAAGGGCACCATTCGCGGCGATTTCGGCACCGAGATGATGAAGAACGTCGTCCACGCGTCCGACAGCGACGAAAACGCCCGTCTCGAGCTCGCGCGCTTCTTCCAGCCCGGCGAGATCCACGCGGTCTGAGCGCTTGACGCCGGCCGCCCGGCCGCGTTTTTTGCTCCCTCCACCACTTCCGCCCTCATCGTCTAGCGGCTAGGACGGGTCCCTCTCAAGGACCAAACCGGGGTTCGATTCCCCGTGAGGGCGCCACTTTCAACGCACCCGCCAGGGTGCGTTTTGCTTTGGCCCGGGGAAGCGAACCCCGCGGGGTTCGACGGAGTCCCGCGAATGCGGGACGGAGATGGGGCCGCCGCAGGCGGAGGGCAAAGCCCCGAGCGGCCACGCCGCGAGCCATTCCCCGTGAGGGCGCCACTCTACAACGCACCCGCCCGGGTGCGTTTTTGGTTTTGGCGGCGAGGCCGGCCGGCGGGCATGGCGCTGGCGGCTGCTCAGGAAAACTTACCGGTGCATTGGAGTGTAAAACCGCGGCCGCAGGCACAAGGTGCCGGCATGAGTCCTGTCCGATCCGTTCATCTCTGGTCCGCGCTGCCCACGCCGTTGACCCGGGAGCTGCAAATTGACGAGCGGTCGCTGGAGCGGACCTTGCAGAACTCAATCGAACAGGGAGTCACCGGACTATTCCTTGGCGGAACGTGTGGGGAAGGTCCGTGGTTGCCGGATCGGGAGCGGGTCCGGTTGGTGCGGACGGCGTCGCGGTTTGCCCAAGGCCGACTGAAACTGGCAGTGCAGGTGTCGGATAACTCCAGGCCTCGTGTGCTCGACAACATTCGGGCGGCCCAGGATGCCGGGGCTGACTACGGGATCATTGCGCCGCCGCTCAGCATGATGAATGCGACCGAAGAGCGGGTGCTTGAGTTTTACCGCACCACGATCACGAACAGTCCGCTGCCGGTGGGACTTTACGACCTGGGCAGGGGGCGCGCGTTTTCCATTCCGGCGGAACAGTTCCGCGACATTTACCTCCTGCCCAACCTTGCCCTCGTGAAGGACAGCTCCGCGGATCCGGAGCGCCGAAAGCTCGCGCTGGCGATCCGGGCCGAAAGGCCGGAGCTGCGCCTGTTTTGCGGCGACGAATTCAACGGCCTTGAATACCTTCAGGCAGGCTACGACGGACTGATGCTGGGAGGTGCGGTGATCACGGCGCCCATGCTGGTGCGGATGATCGCGCTGCTGCAGGCGGGCCGGCCGGCGGAGGCGCACGAGGTCGAGCAGGAGATGATCGCGCTGCTGCGCGGCATCTACGGCGGCAAGGCGCTGGCCTGCTGGCTGACCGGCCTCAAATACGCCCTCGTGGTGCAGGGGCTTTTTGCCACGACCGCCAGTTTCCTCGAGTATCCCCTGACGCCGGAATGCCGGGATTTCATAGACCGCCACTTTGCGAACCGGCCCGGCGCCGGCGCCGCGGGCCGTGGGCCCACGACCGGATGAAACGGCCGCCAAATGCAGCATCGTTCGCCAGAAATTCCGGCCGCCGGGCCGCCGTGTTTGCCCTCTGCTGCTTGGCTTGGGTCGGCGTGGGGGCGCGGCCCGCGGGGATGGGGGACGAACAATCCCGACCGGCCATGACCAGGATGGATCCGGTGGTGGTGGGCCCGGCATCGCTCGCGTCGCCCGCAGTCGGCCTCATGCGCACGGGGCCTTCGGCCTATGTGGCCGCATGGTCGGCGCCGGACGGGACCGGCGTCCGCTCCTTTTCGGTTGACGGCGGCAGGACATGGTCGGCGCCCGCGCCCGGAGCGCCACTGCCGCATGCTGCCCCACCCGAAGGACTCTTGGCCGCCATGCCCTGGGAGGGGAAGCTCCTCGGGGTGCGTTCAGGGACCCGCGTGCCGGGACGACAGCCCGCCTTTCCGAGTGCCCCGCTGGTCGTGACCCTCCGTGAAGAAGGGCAGTCCCGTGATATTGGCTTTGCCGCGGATCCACTGGGGACGACGGTCGAAGCGGCCGCGGTGGCGGGTGGGGTGGAAGAGATCGTGGCGGCCTATGTCGCGGCCGATGCCCAATGTCGGGTTGTCCGGCTGACATGGCCGGTCGCGGAGCAAGTGCGAGTCAACTGGCGCCGCTTGGCTGACTTTCCCCTCGGGCCCGGGGTGGCAGGAATCGTGGCGGGGATTCACCGCGATGTGCTCTTAGCGGGAGGCGGCACAAATTTTCCCGACGCTCCGCCGTGGGCGGGCGGCAAGCGGGTCACCTACGACGAGCTGTTTGCACTGCCGCTCGGTGAGAAATCCTGGCGGTCGGCCGGGCGGCTGCCCGAGCCGCGCGGCTATGCGGCGGTGACATCATTGGCCGACGGCGTGCTGGTGGCGGGCGGCGAAAACCCGGCAGGTCTGCGCGACGATGCGTTCCTGCTCCGGTGGAACGGACGCGAAGCTGAGACCACCGCGCTGCCGCGCTTGCCGCAACCGGTCACCCAAGCGGCTGCGGTGGAGTGGGCGGGCCGCGTTTATGTAGCTGGCGGTGCCGGCGGGACCACGCCGCGCGCGAGCTTGCACCGCTTTTTGGTTTACGATCCCGCGAAGGCATCCGCGGGGTGGACCGAGCTGCCGCCTTGGCCCGGGCCGACGCGGACGCTGGCGGTGATGGCCGCCGTTGATGGTTGGATTTATCTGGTCAGCGGGCTGCATCTCGCGACCGATGCGGCCGGCAAGGCTGCGGCGGAATATTTGCGCGACGCCTACCGTTACCGGGTCGAAACGGGCGAATGGGAACGTTTGCCGGACCTGCCCTGGTCGGTGACGGCCGCGCCCGCGGTCGTCGCGGCCCGCGGCTTTTTGGTGCTCGGCGGCGTGGATGGGACCCAGGTTGGCAAGCTGCCCCGCGAGGCGCCCCTGCCTGACGACATCCTCCACTTCGACGCGGAAAAGCGGACCTGGGAGCTGTGGCCGGAGGCCTGGCCCGAGCCGGTGGTCACCAGCCCCGCGCTCCGCTGGCAGGACGGCTGGGTTATTCCATCGGGCGAGCCGCGCGGGGGTGTGCGCACCCCCCATGTCTGGCACTGGCAGCCGGATGAAAGGCCGGAGTGAGTCCCGTGTTAGCCGGCGCATGGGCGATGGCCAGCCCTACTGACCAGCGCCGCCCCGTTGCGGTGGCCGTCCGCCGCGCTGATCAACAGTCCGCCTTTTTTCGTCCTTGCCCATGAAATCATCCGAGGAAACCACCCAGGTCTGCGATTTTGCGCGTTCCTACATCCGCTGGCGGCACGATACCACCAAGAAGCCGCTCTTGACCGTTTCCCAGCCGCCGCCGACCACCCTGAACAATGTGCGCATGCCGCTGGAATGCCTCATGACCCATTTCCGGCCCGGGGGAACCGGGGTCTATGGGCTGGGCGCCTCCTGCAAGACGGAGCAGGTGTTCGTCGAGCGCGATGTCTGGATGCAGCCGAACGCCGACATGTGCGCGGTGAGCAGCGCGGACGAGTTCATGGTGATCAAGCGCTGGGACAAGGCGGACAAGGGCGTGATGCTGCATCCGCCGAGCCTCGGGCCGCAGCCCGAGCGCCAGTGCATTGATCCGGTGCAAGCCTTCGAGACCCACGAGTTGAAGCTGCGTCGGCGCACCGCACGGCGGATAGATGACATTGACGGGATCATCGCAGTGTTGTCCGGGGACCGCGAAGTGGTCGCCCGCACGGCCTATGCGGTGCCGGGCGGCGAAGTGCTGCTCGAGTATCCCGTCAAGACCGTGAACTTCAGCGAACGCCACCGCTACTATCAGGTCGATACCGGCCCTGTGCTCTATCACGGGGAGGCCACGGGCCCCGCGCCGATTGAGCGGCTGCACCTGGCCTATGTGGCGCACCTAGGCGGCGACTGGGCGGAATTCCTGGTCAGCAAGCCGACCCGGCTGGAGGGGCACGACGTGGCGGTGCATCACTTCGGCGAGGTGCGTCGCGTCACGGCCCGCCACTCGCTCTGGGTTGTGGCGGACTGAGCCGGCAGGTTAGATCACCTTACCAGCGGTTGGCGCTGGGAAGGGGGGGCGGATTCCGTCCCTATGCCCGGTATCCGCGCCGCGCTGGCCATCTTGACCATGCCCGCGGTTCAACCATTCGTTTCCCCTCAACCAATCATGCGAGCATCCAAGACTTTGGCCCGGCTCAGGGCCGGACAAACGGCCCGAGTGTGCTGTCTCTACAATCCCAGCAGCATGTATCCGGCCCACGCGGCGCAGGCCGGCTACGACGGCATCTGGCTGGATAATGAGCACAACACCTGGGACAACCGGGAGATGCAGCGCCTGATTGCGATGCATCACCTCGCCGACATCGACTGCATCGTGCGGCCCACGGTGCTGGGCAAGACCCAGCTCTACCAGCTCCTCGAGATGGGTGCCACCGGGGTGCTGGTCCCGCACGTTTCCACGGTGGAGGCCGCGCGGCACCTGGTCGATGCGCTCAAGTTTCCGCCCTTGGGCCAGCGCGGACTGGACGGGGCGGGGCTGGACAACAATTTCTACTTGTCGGGAACGGAGAAATATCCGGCGGAGGCCAACCGCGAGACGCTGATCGCCGTTCAGATCGAGACGCTCGAAGCCCTCGAGAATGTCGAGGCCATCGCCGCGGTCAAAGGCGTGGACGTCCTGTTCATCGGTCCCGGGGATCTGGCGCTGCGGCTGGGGTGTCCGCTGAACTGGGCGGAACCCAAGATGCAGGCGGCGCAGGCGCGGATCGCCGCGGCGGCGGCGCGCCACGGCATCCATTGGGGCCGGCCTTCCGGCAACCCGGAGGACATGGCGGCCATCATGGCCCAGGGCGCGCGCTTCATCGCCCACGGCAGCGATTTCGAGGCGGTGGCTTACTCGATGCAGCAGCGCTATCGCGCCAATTTTGAAAAGGCCCTCGGTCTGCACGCCCGGGCGCCCGCACCGGCGGGCAAGGCTTACTGACGCCATGGCTTCCGCCGGCACCCAGTTGCGTGCGCTGGTCACGGGTGGCGCCACCAACATCGGCCGGGCCATCACGGAATGCCTCGTGCGCGATGGGGCCGCCGTGGTCGTCGGCCAGCCCGATCCGGCGGTGGCCGCCACGCTCGTGGCCCGCCACCCGGGCCGGGTGACCGCGGTGGCCTATGATCAGGGCCGGCCCGAAGATTGCCGCCGTCTGGTCGCGGCCGCGGTCGAGGCGCTGGGCGGGCTGGATGTCCTGGTCAACAACGCCGCGCTCAGCGGCGCCGGTGCCGGCGGCGCCTTCCTTGACCTGGACGATGCGGCGATCGACCGGATTCTCGCGGTGAATCTGCGCGGCGTGATCCAGCTTTCCGTGGCCGCCGGCCGGATCATGCGCGCCCAGGGCACGGGCGGCGTCATCGTCCACATTTCCTCCATCAACGCCCTCCGGCCGCAGCTCAATGCATCCGTGTATGCCGCGACCAAGGCCGCGCTTTCCAACCTGGCCCAATCCATGGCCAAGGAACTTGCGCCGCATCACATCCGGGTGGTGGCCGTGGCCCCCGGCGACATCTGGACCGACACCTACGAAAAGCTGCTCCAGGAACTCAAGGCCAAGGGCCTGCAGAACGATGTGGCGGGACAGACACCGCTGGGGCAGGGCCAGCCGTCCGATATCGGCGAGATGGTCGCCTTCCTCGTTTCTTCCCGGGCGCGCTATGTAACGGGCACGACCGTGGTCGTGGACGGCGGCCTGCTGGCCTGAGAGGAGCCGTGTCCGCTCACCGCTGCAGGGCCGCGAAGGCCTGTAGCCGCGGGTCATCCGGCGGCCAGGCGGCAAAACGGCCGGTCTGAAAAATGGCCGGCGGCGGCATTTCGCCCAGCGTGATCCGCGCAACCAGTTCGCCGAGGGCCGGCCCCAGCTTGAAAGCATGGCCGGAGCCCCCGCCGATGACCAGGGTGTTGGGATCTTCCGGGGAGAAATCGATCAGCAGGTCGCGGTCCGGGGTGTTCTCATACTGGCAGACGCGCGACTCCAGCAACGGCGCGTTCGCCAGCGCGGGAAACCGGAAACCCAGGTGGGCCCGCGCGCGTTGCAGGCGTGAGGCATCCGGCGTCCGTTCGACCGTGGTCGGATCGACCACCTCGCCGAGATCGTTGGCCGAAATCTTGAACCCCCGGTCCTCGTTGCCCGGGATGCCATACCAGCTGCCGCGGGCGTTGTCGATCCAGACGGGCAGCGCCGCCCCGGTGAAGCACGCATCGCCGGCGGGCGTTCCGAAGTAAAAGACCTCCTGCCGGGTGGGGCGCAGCCAGGGTCCGATCCACTCGGGAAACAGCTCGCCCAGCCAGGGGCCGGCGGCGAAGACCCAGCGGTCGGCTTCCAGCACGCTCCCGTCGGCCAGGCGGACTCCGCCCCGGTCCGCCCGGCGGTCGACGCGAGGCTGCACGCGGGCGGTGCGCAATTCGCCGCCCGCCCCGACAAAACGGGCCACCAGCTCGCGCACGGCGCGGCGCGCATGAATGAGCCCGGCCCGGCTTTCATAATAGGCGGAAACCACGCCGTCCCAGCGGATCTGCGGAAACCGCTTCCGGGCCGCCGCGGCTTCCAGCGGCTCGATGGGAAAACGCCAGCGCTCGAGATGCGGTCGCGCCCGGGTGACAAAGCTGTCGTCCTCGCCGAACAGCCACAGGGCACCGATGCGCTCAAGCAGGGGCCGGCCGCCGGCCCCGAGCTCCTCCCAGAGGTGGAAACTCCGGTCCGTCAGCTCGACGTAGTGGGGCTGGTCCCCGTAGGCGCCGCGGATGATGCGCGTCTCGTCGCCGGAGGACGCGCGCGAGTGGGCGGGCCCCCAGGCATCGACCAGCGTGACCCGCGCGCCTCGGAGCTGCAGGCTCCGGGCGGCCCAGGCACCCAGCACCCCGGAGCCCACCACCGCGATGCGCGCAGCGCTCATCGCCGCGGGAGCGCCACCAAGGTCGCGAGCGCGTCGCCTTTCCGGACCGACCGCTGGCGCCGCAGGCAGACCAAAGTGCCGTTGTGACCGGCGCGGATGGTGATGGCCGGCGCCGGGCCCAGCGGATGCAGCCACCCGATGATACCGCGCCGCACCAAGGTGTCGCCGACAGCGACGGCGGGAATGAACAGGCCGTCGGCCGGCGCGGGGTGGTGCAGCTGGAGATGGGCCTCCTCCTTGTGGCGGGCGATCCGCACCGGCGGGTTTTTCAGGCGCGGGCGCGCGCCGCGCACAAAACCGAACGCAACGAGAAAATGCCGGAGTCCGCGGTGCAGGGCGGCGCGGTCGGCGGGGTGCACGCCGCCCGCGCCGCGCGATTCGGTATAGATGGCCGGCACTTGGGCGGCGGCCGCGGCGCTGAGCGTGCGCCCCGGCGCATAATGGCTGCCCCAGCACCAGTAGTCGTCGAAGCACCGGGCCATGCGGTGCTGGACCGCGTCGAGCTCCGCCCGGCCGGTCAGCATGTAGCCAGACCAGGGCAGCAGGTCGTAGGCGGTGCCGCCGCTGTGCAGGTCCAGGTAATAGTCCGCGTGCCGGAGCACCCGGTCGAGAAACAGGGCGGCCACCCGTTCCGCGTGGTTGCCCCGCGGATTGCCCGGAAAGACCCGGGCGAGGTTGCTGCCATCCTGCGGATGGCAGCGCGTGCCGGCAAAAAACGCGGCCTCGTGGAGCACCGGGATGATGACGAGGGTGCCCTGCAGCCGGTCCGGCCGGATCTGCGCGGCCAGCTCCTGCAGGACGGTCGGCCCTTCGTATTCGTCGCCGTGCGTGCCGCCGTTGATCACCGCGACCGGACCGGGCCGGCCGCGCAGGACGAGGGCGGTGAAGGCCGGGCTGCCGGAGCCGATGCGCCGGACATGCCGGCCCTGGCCGAGCCGGGTCCAGAAGGGAGGGGAGGATTTCATGGCTGTGCGGGGCGGAAAATCCGGCGCAGACCGGATGACGGTGACGTTTGTGGCGCGGGACCCGGGGAGCACAACGCCGCATCCCTGGTCAGGAATTGTAACCACGGGAAGAATGCCGACAGTCCGTAGGCGAACGGTTGCGTTCGGGCCGCGTGTGCTGCATGCCTCCATGCCGGCGCGCCCAACCTGCCATGCCCATGTCTTCCCCGCCTCCCCGCCTGCACCGCGTCCAACGCGACGGCGCCAACCTCCTCGTGCTGGAAAACGGCCGCGTGCGCATCACGATCTGGCCGGATTTCGGGGCCGCGGTGCTGGGCTTCGAGCATCTCGGGCAGAACCTCGACATCATGTGGAAGAACCCGCTGCTGCAGCCGCCCCGCCTCGCGCTGCTGGCCCAGCCGATCGAACGGAACAGCGACCTCTACGACGTGCTGGACGGTTCGTGGTTCGTGTCGCTGCCGGTCGGATTTTTTCCCACCTCCTACTACGGGGCGCCCATCGGCGCGCACGGGGAGTTTCGGGCGCTGCCTTTCGCGGTGGAGGTGCTCGAGGAGAGCCGGGAACGGGTGCGCGTGAAAGTCACGGGCCGCTCGGTGCGGACGCCCTTTGTGCTGGAGCGCGTCTGGGAACTGGCCGCCGGTTCCGAGGTGCTGGTCTGGGAGGAGACGCTGACCAACCGCAGCAACCGCGACCGGCCCTGCGCCTGGTTGCACCATCCGGCCTTCGGCGGCGAACTGATCCACGGGGCCGAGCTGCGGGTGCCGGCCCGCACCATCGCCACCTATGATTTCAAGCGCGACGTCGGCAGCCAGATCAAGCAGGGCTACCGCGGCGCCTGGCCGCACATTCCCGTGACGGCCGACGGCTCGATGCGGGACTGCAGCCGGGTGCCGCCGCAGGGCAGCGGGCTCGACCATTCGGTGCAGTTGACCGATTTCAGCGTGGGCTGGGGCTGCCTGTGGAACCAGGCCCGCCGCCTGGGCTTTGCGCTGCGTTGGGACGAAAAGCGGTTTCCCTGGGCTTGGAGCTGGGCCAACGCGGGCGGGATCGCGGATTATCCGCTCTGGGGACACGGGCACCTGATCACGCTCCAGCCGGGCACCTCCCCGGTGGGCCGCTTTGACGAACTGCTGGAGTCCGGGCAGGTGGCCTGGGCCCCCGCGGGCGGCGCTCTCTCCACCCGGCTCCTCAGCGGCTTCACCGCCGGGCCGGACGAACCCTGGCCGCTGTGACGCCGCATGAGCATTTGGAAATACGCCGCCTGGTTGCCGGAACTTGATCCGGTTCACCGCGTGACGCTGGGCGAAGGCGAGACGCCCCTCGTGGCCTCGCGCCGGCTGGGGGCGGAGCTGGGCGTGCCGCGGCTGGCCTTCAAGCTGGAGACCACCAACCCGACCGGCTCCTACAAGGACCGGTTCGCGGCCGCGGCACTTTCCCACCTGCGCGCCGCGGGCCGGCTGTGCTGTCTGGGCACGTCCAGCGGCAACACCGGGGCGGCGGTCGCCGCCTACGCCGCCGCCGCCGGACTGCCCTGCCTGCTCGCGATCGTGGACACGGCCCCGGAGGGCAAGCTCCGGCAGATGCTCGCATACGGTGCGCGCCTGTTCCGGATCCGCAACTTCGGCCTGGACCCGGCGGTCACGCAGGAAGTGATGCAAGGTTTCCCGGCGCTGGCGCAACGGCTCCGGGCCGAGGTCCTCATCAGCGCCTACGCCTATTCGCCGCTGGGCATGGCGGGGGTCGAGACGATCAGCCACGAACTCGCCGCCCAGCTGCCCGACGGCATCGACCACGTGTTCTCGCCCAGCGGCGGCGGCGGGCTGACCCTCGCGGTGGCCCGGGGATTTGCGCGGAGCGCGAGTTTCCGCCCGGCCTTGCACTGCGTGCAGCCCGAGGGCAACGACACGATCGCCGGCCCGCTGCGCGCCGGGGCCGCCCGCGCCCGGGCCGTCACCTGCACCTCCCGCATCAGCGGTCTGCAGGTCGGCAATGTGATCGACGGCGATGCCACGCTGGCGGCGTGCCGGGCCGCCGGCGGCAACGGCCACCTCGTCACCGACGAGGAGGTTTTCGGCTGGCAGCGCCGGCTCGCGCGCGAGGAGGGCATCTTTTGCGAACCGGCCGGGGCCGTGGCGCTGGCCGGTCTCGCGCGGGCCGCGGCGGCGGGCGAAGTCCGCTCCGGCCAGCAGGTGGTCTGTCTCGTGACCGGCAGCGGATTCAAGGACGGGGACAGTCTGGCCCGCATGGTCGAGGGGGATGCGTGCCCCCGCTTGGATGATTTTGCCACGTTTGCCCGCGAGGTGGCCGCGCGGCTGGCCGCGGGCTGAGGAGCGACCGATGCCCCGGGCCAAGAATCAGCCGGCGCCGGCCCCGGAGTCGGTGGAAGCCATGATCGACCGGCGTTACGGGTTCGCGGCCGGTCGGGGCCGGGGGCTTGCGGCCAATCCCGTGCTGACCGCCATCCTCGGCCGGGGCAGTTGCCGGCAGTTTCGGCGCCAGGCCGTGCCCGCCCCGCTGCTGGAGGCCGTTCTCGCCGCAGCCCAGTCTTCCGGGAGCAAATCCGACCTGCAGGCCTGTTCGGTCGTCGTGCTCCGCGACCGGGCTCGCTGCCGCCGGCTGGCCGCGGCCTGCGCGAGTCCCTGGCTGGCCGCGGCGCCGGTGCTGCTGGTGTTCTGCGCCGACATGCGCCGCCACCGGCGGACCTGTGCGCGGCATGGACTGCCCTTTGCGCAGGACAACCTCGACGGCTGGCTCAATGCCTGCGTGGACGCGGCGCTTGCCCTGCAGGCTGCCCTGATCGCGGCGGAGGGCAGCGGTCTGGGCGGATGCCCGGTGAGTGCCGTGCGCAATGCCCTCGGGCCGGTGAGTGCGCTCCTGCGCCTGCCGCCGGGCGTGTTTCCTTTGCTCGGCCTGGCGCTCGGATATCCGGCGGCCCCGGCCAGCGTGGCGATGCGGCTGCCGCCCGCGGCGGTCCTGCACGAGGAGTTCTACCGCGATTGCCCGGAGGCGGAACTGCGGGCTTATGATGCCCGGCGCCACGCGCGCGAGCCCATCCCGCCTGCCAAGCAAAAGCGGACCGAACTTTACGGCCGCGCCTCCAAGTGCACCTGGTCCCTCAACGTGGCGCGGCAGTTGTCCGTCACGGAGCGCGCGGACCTGACGGCCTTCCTCCGCGCGCGGGGCTTCAACCCCTAGCCGGGGGAGCGCGTCAGGAGCAGACCCCCGAGGATCGCGGCCAGCGGCAGCAGCGCGACCGCCCAGACCACCGGGCTTTGCCGCAGGCCCGGCGGCCGGCCGCCCAGCAACGTGGCGACGAAGAGCTGCATGCCGAGGGACGGCGGAATGATCCACATCATGCTGATTGGCGCCGACCCGGTCAGCACATCCCAGTAGGCGACGAGGCAGCCCGTCGCCAGGCCGTAGATCGTGCCGACCGCGGCGCCAAAAGCCCCGGCCCGGCGCGCAAACAGCGCGAGCAGAAACAGCCCGAAGATCGGGGCGGCGAACAGGTTGGTCGTCTTCTTGGTGATCTCGAGAAACGACCCGGGGATGTTCCCGACCTGCGTGCCCAAAACAATCGCCGTGCCGCCGATCACCAGCGCCAGCACCCGCGCCCGCCGGACCTGGGTCGCGAGATCCGGCGGCGGCCGGGAACCGCGTTCCAGCAGGTCGCGGCTCACCACCGCGGTGATGGAATTCACGCCCGAGTCCAGGCTCGACATGGCCGCGGCGAACAGCGCGGCGACCACCAGCCCGCACAACCCGACGGGAAACTGGTTGGCAATGAAACCCGGGAAAAGCCGGTCGGCATCGCCGGCAATGCTGGCGCCGGCCGGAAGAAGGTCGGGAAACCGGGTGTAATAGGCCATCAGCGCGAATCCGATCAGGCACACGAGCAACGAGACCACCACGCCCATGACCGAGTGGATCAAAAAGGCACGCCGCGCGCTCGCGGCGTCACGCGTGGACATGTAGCGCTGGATGGCGGTCTGGTCCCCGCCGGCGGTGCAGAGTTGCCAGAAGAAATTCATGATCACGACCCCGACCACGGTCACCCGCACGCGCGGATCGAGGCTGAAGAACGGTTGCGACTGCCATTGCGGGTTCCATTCGGTGGGCACCCAGGAAAAGCCGCCCAGCCGCACGGTCACGATGCCCAGGGTGCACAGCGCCCCCAGCAGCAGGATCAGGGACTGCACGACATCGGAGATGGCCACGGCCCGCAGGCCGCCCAGCGTGGTGTAAACGACCGAGACGATTCCGGTGACCAGGATCACATGGAGAACTTTTTCCGCGGGCAGGCCCATGATCACGGTGATGGCGGCCGAGGCCATGTAGAGCAGGACGGCCATCCAGACGAGCCGCAGCGTGATGAACAGCCCCGCGCCGAGCGTGCTCACGCCGCCGCCGAGGCGCGCTTCCAGCAGCTCGTAGGCGCTGATCACCCGGTGGCGCATGAAGGCCGGGATCAGCACGTGGCCCACCACGAGGTAGGCGAAGGGGATGGCCAGAAAGATGAACAGGTAGGTCGGCCCGTGCTTGATCATCTCGCCGGGCATCGAGAGGTAGCTGATCGTGCTGAACAGCGTGGCGAACAGCGATATGCCCATGACCCACGGCGGCATGCGGCTGCCGCCGAGAAAATAATCCGCGCTGCCGGACTGCCGCCGCGAATAATAGTAGCCGATCGCGATCATCCCGAGGCAGTAAACCGCCACAATCGCCCAGTCCACGGGGTGAAGTCCGGGAGCGGGGGCGGGCGGGTTCATGGCGGGACCGTGGTTCCGGGCGGCGCGTTGGGAGGCCGGGGCGGACGGCCCCGCCTTACGGCCGGCGGTGATGGTGGAGGGTGACGGATTTGAGGACCGGGCTGTTCGCCGAATCGGGGCTGGTCAGTTCGGCCCGGAGCTGGAACCAGCGTGCGGGCGGGGCGGGGGAGCGCGGCGCCTCGCCGCTGCGGGTGAAATGGGTGCCCGGTCCGTCCGGCCCGGCCCAGGGCGCCTGCGCCAGCGCGGCCGCCGAATCCGCCGACCGCACCTGGAACCGGATGCCCGTGCGGAACGGGGTGTCGGCTTCCCAGACGAGCTGTTCCAGCTGCGCCTCGCCGCCCGCGTCATGCGCCGCGGAGGTGTAGGTGTAGCGGTCGCCGCGGTCGTAGACATGCCCGATGTCCACCGCGGTCAGGAAATGCGGCCCGAGGCCGGGCAGGGCGGTCCGGTGTGCCGCGGAGAAGCCTTCGGGCCGGCCCCAATACAGCCAGGTGTCGGTGCGGTGGTTGCCGTCCTTGGAATGGTTGGCGAGGAACAGGTCCGGCCGGCCGTCCCGGTTGAAATCGGCCACCAGCGCCCCGGAGGCGGAGTGGGAAGGGATGCGCGTGTGCCGCTCCGCGTGGAAACCTTCCGGACCGTTCCAGTAGATGTAGGAAGGCCCCGAACGGGTTTCGCCTTCGTGGTAGTTCGTCAGCACGAGGTCGAGATGGCCGTTGCGGTTGAGATCGGCGACCACCGCGTCCGCGGACCCGGTCGAGGGCAGCACCGTGCGGCGGTCCGGGTGAAATCCCGCCGGTCCGCCCCAGTAGATGAAGGTGTCGCCGTGCGGCGAGCCGCCGAAGGAGCGCGGCTTGCCGGGCTCGGGATTTTTGTCGAACAGATTGGGCACGATGAGGTCGAGGTGGCCGTCGGCGTTGAGATCCGCGACTTCGACCGCGACGGCGGACCGCACGGGCAGGCGGGTCTGGTGTTCCAGGGAAAACCCGAGCGGGCTGTTCCAGAAGATCACGATTTCCTCGTCGATGAAATTGGGGAAGACGACGTCGATCCAGCCGTCGCGGTCGAGATCGGCGATCGTGTGGAAACGCACGCTGCGGATCGGGAAGGGCTGCCGGTGCGCCGTCGTGAAACCGCCCGGCCCGCCGTAGTAGATATGGGTGACCTCCCGGCCGGGCTGCCACTCGCTGACTACGAGGTCGAGGTAGCCGTCCCGGTTGAAGTCCGCCGCCCGCCCGGAAAACGCGTAGTCCGGCGAGAGCGTGCTGGTTTTGTCCGGCTGGATGCCGCCCGGCCCGCCCCAAAAAATGGTCGGGGGACTGTGGGGGAAGAACAGGTCAACGTGCCCGTCCGCGTTCAGATCCACCGGCAGGTAGGAGTCCGACCCGCGGGTCGGCAGCTCCAGCCGGCGGGCCGGGTCGAAGCCGTCGGGTCCGCCGGGATACACATAGGCCGGGCTGCCCGCGGCATCGGGGCCGTCGCCGCGGTTGATCACCACGAGATCCCGGCGGCCGTCGCGGTCGGGATCGGCGACGACGAGTCCGCCGGTGCTGGCGGCGGGCACCGTGAGCATGGGCCCGGTTTGCAGGCCGCCGGGCCCGCCGCGGTGCACGTGGACCTCCGCGGCAAAGCTGCCCGGGGTCTTGCGCAGCGCCAGCAGCAAGTCGTTGTGGCCGTCGCCGTCGAGGTCCGCGATCGCCGCCGCCGAATGGTTTTGGCCCGGCAGCGCGATCCGGCGGTGCGGCTGGAAGCCGTCGGGCCCGCCGAGGTAGATGAAGCTTGCGCCCGCGCCGGCCTGGGCAAACGCGAGGTCGGGCCAGCCGTCGGCGTTGAGGTCGCCCGCCGCCACCGCCTGCGCTCCGACCGTGGGCAGCGCGGTCCGGCGGGCCGGGTCGAAGCCATCCGGGCCGTTCCAATAGACCAACGAGTTCAGGTGCGTGGTCTCGACCAGGTTGTAGATCCCGCCCTCGCGTCCTTTCAGCCGGAAGGCGTTGGCGACGACGAGATCGACGCGGCCGTCGCGGTTCAGGTCGGCGGCGGCCACGCCGCTGCTGCGCTCGCCGGGCAGGTGCCGCCGGTTTTCCGGCGAAAAGTCCGCGTCACCGGGGTTGAAATACACCGTCAGCCCGGCTTCCTCCGCCGCGTTGCCCTGGTTGGCGAAGACGACGTCCGGCCGGCCGTTGCCGTCGAGGTCGGCCACGGCGACGCCCTGCGCATGGGCCGTCGGCAGTTCCAGCCGGTCGGCGGCGGCGAACCGGCCGTTGCGGTTCCAATAGACATAGGAGCGGCGGTGCGAATCCAGCGCCACGTGGTAGCTCAGGCCGCTGTTGGCGACGATGATCTCGGGGTGCCCGTCGCCGTTGAGGTCGGCAAGGGCAACCGCTTCGGCGCCTTGCGCCGGCAGGGCGCTGCGCCGTTCCGCGGAGAATCCGTCCGGCCCTCCCCAGTAGATCCACAGGTCCAGCTCCGACTTGGTGCCGTTGAACCGGTTGGCGAGCACGAGATCGGGCCAGCCGTTGCCGTCAAGGTCGGCCACGGCGGCGGCCTTCCCGCCGTCGCTGGGCAGCTGGGTGCGGCCGGCGGGGCTCCAGCCGTCGCGGCCCCAGTAAATCGAGAGGTCAACCTTCTCGTTGTAACCGTGGGAGTTCGGCAGGAGAATGTCGATCCAGCCGTCTGCGTTCAGATCCCATTGGTTGATGAGCCTGATGGAACCGTCGGCGGCGACGTAGGCGTTGACACCGCCGTCATCGAAGGTGCCCGCGGCGAAATCATCGAAACGTTCGAGGTGCCAGATCTGCCGGACCCCGGCCGGCTCGATGCCGGCGGCCGGCAGCACGGCGAGGACGGCGATAACGGCGGCCAGCGAACGGCGGAAGGATGGACAGGACATGGCGGGCGGCTCAGGCGGCGGCGGGGCGTTTGAAGACAAACCCCAGCAGCACGGTCGTGACGAAAGCCACGACGAACGAGCCGGGAAGGTTCCAGATGAAGCCGATCGGGTTTTCCAGGCCGTAGATCTCCTTGCCGAAGGAGACGGAGACGCTGGTGGCCAATCCGGCGAGGAAGCCGCCGATCGCGGCGCGACTGCCGGCGCGGGGCACCAGGAAGCCGACGAAGAACAGCACGCCGAGGGGGGCGACGAAGAGATGGTTCCCGCGCTCCATCAGCTCGAGCAGGTTCCACTCCCCGGTCTGCATGAAGCCGTTCACCGTCAGCGCCGAGGCGATGCCCAGCAGGCCGGTGATGGCCGCAATGCCCATCGCGAGCAGGAGATGGTTCTGCTGGTTGGCGAAAAGCCGGAAGCGGTCGATGAAGTCGGTCACCGCCACGGTCGAGATGGAGTTGATGGCGGAGCTCAGGCTCGACATGGCCGCCGCCAGCAGCGCGGCCAGGATCAGGCCGGAGATGCCCGCGGGCAGGTTGGCGGCGATGAAACGCGGGAAGGCCTTGTCGGCCTCGGGCGCAATCTGCTCCTGGAAGGCCTGCACCGGCAGGCCGGAGCGGAGGTAAAAGAAGTAGAAGAGCGCCAGGCCGACGACGGCCAGCAGCAGGATCATCGCGACGTTGGCGATCGAGAACACGAGCACCGAGCGCCGGGCGGCCGCCGCCGAGGGCGTCGTCAGGTAGCGCTGGGCCGCCACCTGGTCGGCGCCGTGCGTGCAGATGTTCCAGATGAAGGAGGAGACCATCATCCCGATCACGGTGAGCCGCACCGCGGGGTCGAAGCTGTAGAGCGGCACCTGGGTGCGGCCCGCCTCGGAGAAGGTGCTCCACCAGGTGGCCGGACCGGCGTCGGTGAC